>JBOGXF010000072.1:0-13999 GCA_050694275.1 Actinomycetota bacterium
TGCTGACCGAGGATGCTCTCGACGGCATCGCCCGCAGCCTCAACGACCGGCCTCGCAAACGGCTTGGATTCATGAAACCATCGGAACGGCTCGCCGAGCTCCTTGCGATGACCGCTTGAATCCGCCAAGGGAAATATCGCCAAATCCGGTTCTCTTTGGGCCGAGTACAACTATGGTGTCAGTTCCTATGCGGACCATTCGTTCGATTGCTTTGTTTGTCGCGCTCGGCGTCCTCTTCGCCGGGCTCAACTCCTCGTCGGTTGCGGCGCCGGGCGGCGGCAAATCGTCGACCCCTGAAACCGCGCACGATCGGCTCGACCTCGCCGGCGATGCCGCCAGGTGGGTGCCGGGCGAGGCCGTCGTGCGTTTCCGCCCGGGGCTGTCGCGCTCCGAGGGCGCGGCGGCGGTCGCAGCGAAGGGAGCGCGGATCGCCGAGCGCCTTGCCGGGGGCCGCGCGTTTGCCCGCGTCAAGCTGCCGCCGGGCCTGTCGGTCGCTCGGGGAGTCAAACAGCTCAGAGGGGATCCGCGCATCGTGGAGGCCGAGCCCAACCTCTTGCGTTTCGTCAGCCACGTTCCCAACGACCCGCTCTTCAACGACCAGTGGGGACTGCACAACACCGGGCAGCCGCACCGAACGTCGCAGGGTGGGAGCCAGACGATCTCGGGGACTCCCGACGCCGACATCGACGCGCCGGAGGCGTGGGACCTCGAGCAGGGCGATCCGGACACGGTCATCGCGATCATCGATACCGGGGTCGACGTCACCCACCCGGACCTCGCGCCGAACATCTGGGTCAACCCGGATGATCCTCCCGGAGATGCGGACGGAGACGACGACCTTGACGACGATCACAACGGCTACCCAGACGACGTCAACGGGTGGGACTTCGCCGAGAACGACGACACCCTTCTCCATCCCGATCAGTCGGTCTTCGGCGCCGAGCACGGGACCCACGTCGCGGGGACCGCCGCGGCGGCGATGGACGACAACACCGGCGTCGCCGGGGTCTGTCCCCAGTGCAGCATCATGGTGCTCAAGATCGGCAGGCCCGCCACAGGGGACTTGAACGGCGACGGCATCGACGAGCGGTTCATGGAGTTGACCCTGGACGCCGAACTCGAAGCAATCGAGTACGCGATCAGCATGGGCGCCGACGTCGTCAACGCGAGCTTTGGGGCGCCGTTCTTCTGGTCGAGGATGGAATGGAAGGCGTATCGCGATCTCGGGAACGCCGGCGTGCTCTCTGTGGTTGCGTCGGGGAACGGGCGCGGGGACAACGACCTATTCATGCCGCTCGATTTCGACGGCGACCAGTTCCCCGACACGCTTTCCCCGATCTACCCGGCGAGCTACAACCTGCCCGGCATCGTCTCGGTGGCGGCGAGCACCGATCGCGACGAGTACGGGATCATCAGCAACTGCGCCAACCGGGAGCCCGAGGAATGGCTGTGCTTCTTCACCAACTGGGGCCACGAGTCGGTCGACGTCGCGGCCCCCGGGACCGACGTCATCAGCACGTTGCCGAACAACAATTACGCGGTGTTCGACGGCACCTCGATGGCGGCTCCGCACGTCGCGGGGCTCGCCGGGCTCGTGAAGTCGCGCTTCGAGCGCCAAGAGTTCGGAGCCGATCCGGCGAACGTTAAGACCGCGATCTTGCGTTCCGTCGAAAGGCCGCCGGGCTCGTTCGACACCGTGCGCGCCTTTCCACCGGCCCTTTTCCCCCAGGCTCCCGCGACCGGGGACTTCACCCGCACCAACGGGCGCGTGAACGCCGCGCGCGCCCTCAACGAGCCGCTAGCCGTCGCTCCGGAGCGCCCGTCGGACGGCAACATCGACGGCGCGAAGCGGATCCGCAAGCGTGCGACCGGGCGCGTCTCGTGGCCCGAGGACGTCAACGACGTCTATAGGAAGCGGCTCCGCAAGGGCAGAAGGTACCGGGTCGTGCTGCGACCGGACGGTGCCCGGGATCTCGACCTGTGGGTGTGGAAGCAAAAGACAAAAGAGATTTGGCAGATCCAGCTCGGGTGTATCGATCCAGTCTTCAGGGGATGCAAGCTGCTCGACGCATCGGCCAACGACGTCTCCCAGCAGGTGCGCGAGAGGGTCACGTTCAGGCCGAAGAAGACCGGACGCCACTACATCCAGGTCGTCGCGTGGCTGTTCAATGAGGGTAACTACACGCTACGCGTGCGACGCTGCACGCGACCCGCGCCGCGATGCTGACCGGGTAACTTCCTAAGCCCGGGGCATTGATTGGGCCTTCGGGCTCGATGGCGGCCATAGGGGCGCGGATACCCATGGCCGCCACCGACAAACCGCTACCGGACAGCCGCCGAGATGTAGTGATCGGTCGCTTCGACGAGATCCGCCACGAATTCGGAGGCGTCTTCGAACCCGTCCTCGGCAAGTCGATCCCTGAGCCCGGCGAGGGTGCTCGCCAGGAGCACGATGATGAGATCACCGAGCTCCGGCGCGGGCGGGGTCAACGGGATCCCCGCATGATCTCGGGGTGGTACTTCCAGTAGTGGCGGCGCACCGCGGGCAGCCTGCTCCACCCCTTCGGGACGCGGATCGGTTTCCCGCAGGTGTGGCAGCGATCGAGCCCCCTTTTTCGGGCGCGTTTGCCCTGGGCCTTCTTTGAGGGCATGTCCCTCACCTCCATCGGCCCCGGGAGTCGCGGCTTCTCTCACGATAGAGAGCGGGTGTGACAGAAACGCGGCGCTCGGTTATCCAGGACCCATGCGAGCGCTCACGATCGACGGATACGGCTTCGAGCACGTCGCGATCAGAGAGGTCGCCCAACCCGAGCCCGGCCCCCATGAAGTCGCGGTCGAGATCAAGGCGGCCGCGCTCAACCACCTCGACCTGTGGACGCTCACCGGGGCGATCAAGTTCGAGCACCGCTTCCCCCACACACTCGGCGCCGACGGGGCGGGGGTGATCGCGGCGGTCGGCGACGGAGTCTCTGCGGGCATCAAGGCCGGAGCTCGCGTGCTCGTCAATCCCGCGCTGTCGTGCGGCCGCTGCGAGTTCTGCCGGTCGGGCGAGCAGTCGATGTGCACGACCTTTCGCATGCTGGGCGAGCACGAGCCCGGCACCATCGCGCAGACGGTGGTCGTGCCTGCGGACAACGTCTTTCCGTTTCCCGCCCACCTCTCTTTCGCCGAAGCGGCCGCGTTGGGAGTCACCTTCATCACCGCATTCCGCATGCTTTTCGTCCGGGGGCGGCTGCGACCGGGGGAGTGGGTGCTCATCTCCGGCATCGGGGGCGGGCTCGCCCTGTCCGCCTTCCAGCTCGCGCGCCCGGTCGCCGGCAAGATCATCGTGACGTCGTCGTCGGACCAGAAGCTCGAGCGCGCGCTCGACCTGGGAGCCGACGAGACGGTGAACTATGCCGAGGAGGACGTGGGCCGGGCGGTGCGGAGGCTGACTGCCAAGCGGGGCGTCGATCTCGCGATCGACTCGGCGGGTGGGCCGTCGCTCGAGGCCTCGATGCGCGCGCTGAGAAAAGGCGGGCGACTGGTCAACGCCGGCGCGACCGCGGGAGCGAAGTCGGAGATCGACGTTCGCCGGCTCTTCTGGAACCAGATCGAGATCATCGGATCGACGATGGGATCGATCTCCGACGTTTCCGAGATGCTGCGCATGGTCGGGGGCACAAAACTGCGCCCGCTCATCGACGGAACGGTCACGCTGGACGAATCCCCGGACGCCCTGCGCCGGCTGGACCGCGGCGAGCAGTTCGGCAAGCTCGTCGTCACGTTTTAGGGCTCGCGAGTAACGGCACCCCGCACGGCCGCGGCGACGGCTTCGGTCGCGAGCACGCCGAGAAGGTCCAGCTCGGCCTCGCCGGCCGAGTCCTCGGAGGGCGCCGCGCACGCGAAGACGACGTCGCCGTCGTAGCGAGTGTGCGCGGGGCGAACCGACACGGTGATCCCGTCCGCGCCGCGCGCCGCGAGCCACCGGACGGCGCGCTTGCCGAGCGCAGCGTCGCACGCGACCACCGCGAGCACCGTGTTGAACGGGGCCTCGTCGGACGGGGGGCCGGGGGGACGCCACGCCGCGTCCGGTGCGGAGGTGCCGGCAAGAACGCGGCCCTCAGAGTCGACGACGTCTCCGTTCACCACTGCGAGGGCGGACACCGCGACACCGTCTCGCTCGGCCCGGGCGATGCCGAGTCCTCCCTGTGCCGCGTGCTCGCGCCCGGCCCACTTTCCGACCGTGGCTCCGGTTCCCGCTCCCACGAGCCCCGTGGGGACGTCCTCTTCGGCGGCCGCGGCGCACGCGGCCCGTCCGGCGTCGACTCCCGGGCGGACGTCGGCCCGGCCTTCGCCGAGATCGAACACGACCGCCGCGGGCACGATCGGCACGACCGCGACCCCGGCCTCGTAGCCGATGCCTTTGGCTTCGAGCCACTCGGTGACGCCGTGCGCGGCCGCCAGTCCGAAAGCGCTCCCCCCGGTGAGCAGGATCGCGTGCACTTCGGTCAGCTTGCGGTCGGGATGAAGGAGCGCGAGCTCCCGCGTTCCCGGGGACGCACCGCGTATCTCACACGACGTCACGTTCCCGGGCGGAACGAGGACCACCGTGCAGCCGGTGCGCGCGCTTTCTTCGGTCCAATGTCCGACGCGAAACCCGAACCCCAAAGTCGAACCGATCATCACAGAATCATGCCCCGGCCGGCCTCCGCGGGCGACCGGTCCCGTAGGATGCCGCGCCATGGCCGACTTTGCCTCGTCCGTGCGGGTGTCGCTTGCACGCGGCGGATGGCCCGACGCCGCTGCGGTCGCCGCCTTTTCGTTCCTCGTCCTCTTGACCATCGGGGCGATCCTGCTCGCGGCGGCGAAGGTCCAGCAGCCGGAACTCGGCGCCGGGGGCGATCCGATAGAGGCTCTCACCGCGGTGGTGATCCTGTCGCTGGCGTCTCTGGGCGCGCCGGTCTCGATCGGGGAACTCGAGATCTCCGTGCTTCCGCTCGGTGCGCTAGCGGGATTCGGGTTCGCGATCGCGTGGGCCACGGGCCGCTTCGTCGCACGAAGAGACGCGATGGGGTTGAGCGAGCGCGCGCTCGAAGGGATCAAGCCCGCGTTGCCACTGGCGCTTATGTGCTGGGTGGCCTCATTGGTTTTTCGTTTGCGTGGTGAGAGTCCCATCGGCGCGGGGGCGATCGAGGCGCTTCTGCTTGCCGCCATCTGGGGAGTCCTCTTCGGCGCGGCGGGTGGCGCGCTGGCGAACACGTCACCGCGGGATCTGGTTCGGTCCGCCACCGCCCGGCTGCGCGACCGGCTCGGGGCCCGGTTCGCCGGAGTGATGGCCGGAGTGGTCATGCTCGTGGTGGTGGTGGTCCTGGCGATGGGGGCGGTGCTCCTCTGGATCATCGTCGCCGCGGCCCGGGGTGCGCTCCCCGAGAGATTCGGAGCAGGGGATGCGGTCGCCGCGTTCGTGTTTTTTCTGGCGTTCCTCCCAAACATCGTGGTCGCGGTCGTGGCGCTGTCTCTCGGCGCACCGATCGAAGTCGGGGCGCGTCTCACCTTCGGTGGGAAGGTCGTGGGTTCGCTCCAAGAGTTCTCTGTGCTCGACTGGGGCAGGGCCGACCCCCCGACACTCTTGTACGCGTTGTTGCTCATTCCACTTGCCTCGTGTTTGCTCGGTGGGGTGGCGGCCTACCGGGCCGCATCGGATCGTTCCCGCATGGCGGAGATCATCGCCACGGCGGCTGCGACCTTCGCTCTCGCGCTGACCGCGCTCGCAGTGCTGGGAGATGCCCGGCTGGGACTCGGGGTTCTCGACCGCCGCGGGTTCGGCGTGGTCGCTCCCGGCGAAGCGGTGGTCCTGGTTCTCGCTCTGATCTGGGCCCTCGTGATCGGACTGGTCGGCTGGAAAATCGCAGGGCGGCAGACACGCGAGGATCGACCGTGAGCATGGAGATCTTTCTCGCCCGCCCCGTCGGCCCCCTTCAGTGCAACTGCTACGTGGTCGGCGATCCCGAAACGAGAGAAGCCATCTTGATCGATCCCGGCGGCAACGCCGAGGAATTGGCCGAGGCGCTCGTCGAGCAAGACCTCACGATTGTCGCGATCGTGGCCACCCACGCGCACTTCGATCACATCCTCGCGGCGGAACGCCTGCGCGAGGTGACCGGCGCGCCCTTCTTTCTCCACGACGAGGATCTCGTGCTGCTCGATTGGATGGAGTCGTCCGGGCGCCTGTTCCTCGGCGCCGAGGTCGGTCCGCCGCCGGACGTTGACCGGAACGCGCCGGAGGGCGAGATCATCTCAGCGGGAACGACCTCGCTCGAGGTTCTGCACACGCCCGGTCACTCGCCCGGCTCGATCTCGCTGGTCTCCGACGAGGCGGTGTTCTCGGGCGACACGCTCTTCGCCGGCTCGGTCGGACGCACCGATCTGCCCGGCGGGGACACCGACACCCTGGTCGCCGCGATCAAAAGGAAACTGTTCGCGCTCGAGGGCGATCTTCCTGTCTATCCGGGGCATGGCCCCGCGACGAGGCTGGGAGAAGAGCGCCGGTCCAATCCCTTCGTCGGGAGCGCCAGCCGATTGTGGCTCCCGGGCCGCTGAGCGCGGGCGCTACTTGATATAGGGGGCGACGCCCGCCACGGGGACGCCGGGATAGCGCTCGATCTCGCGCTCGAGCATGACCTTGACGTGGTCCTCGCGGGTGGCGAGTCGCCGGTCGACCTCTTTGAAACCGAGCTTCTGCAGTCGCTTGAGCTCGCCCGCGTAGGACTTGCGCACCTTCCCGCCCGGCGCGGTGAGATAGACGTCGAGCGTGATCTTTTGGGTAATCCTCTTCTGCTTTCCTTCAGCCATGGCCCGCAAGAGTAGCAGCCGGATGACCTACAGCCAGCCCTTGCGGCGGAAGTAGGCGTACAGCGAACCCGCCGAGACGGCCATGAGGGCGACGGCGAAGCCGAAACCGATCTGCCCATCGAGGTTGGGGAACAGCCGGTAGTTCATGCCGTAGGCGCCGGTGATGATTGCCGACACCGCGAAGATCGCGGCCCACGCCGACAGCTTCTTGTTGATCTCGTTGAGCGCGTGGGCCTGGGCCGACCGGCTGAGGTCGAGCACCGCGCCGGAGAGATCGTCGACGTTGGCGACCTGCTCGGCGATGCGCAGGATGTGGTCGTGCACATCGCGCAGGAGTTCGGTGGCATCGTCGCCGAAGGAGGCGCGTCCCTCGCCTTCGACCATCCAGTCGAGCACCCGTCGAAGCGGGAGCGCGTAGCGACGGAGCCGCAGGACCTGTTGTTTGAGCCCATACACCTGCCGCTGGACGGGCGCCGTGGGAGCGGCGAGGACGATCTCTTCCAGCTCTTCGATCTCGGTCTCGAGACGATCGGCGATCGACTGGTAGTCGTCCACGACCGTGTCGAGAAGGGCATATAGGAGGTACGCAATGCCGCCGGGGAGCTCGTCTCTCTCGCGCTCCCACCGAGTCCTTGCCTGTCCCAGCAAGCGATCGGCTCCATCGTGAAGCGTCAGCAGGTAGCGGTCGCCGACGAAGCAGGCGATCTGCGACGCCTCGAGCTGGTCGTCGATCTCGTCGAGCTCATCGAGAACCATAAAGAGGTGCTTCTCGTACGGTTCGAGCTTAGGGCGCTGTCGAGTGTGGATCGCATCCTCGACCGCCAGAGGGTGAAGGTCGAATTCCTCGGCGATCAGACCGAGGTCTTCCTGTGACAGGGTCGAGACGTCGGCGTCGGCCCACAAGACGTTCCCCGCTTGCGCGCGCAAATCCGATATCCGCGAGAGATCCTCGATATCGGTCCATCCCCTTTCTTCGGTGTGGCACACGGCCATGATCATCTTTGGACAGTACGGCCAATCAAGGGCCGGGGCGACGCATTTACTCTGTGAGCATGGCGGTCAAGGAAATCGGTCGGAGGGCACAGCGACTTCTGGAGCAGGAGCTCCGCGGCTATGAGGAGCGCACCCCGCGCTCCCGGGCCCTCTACGGACGGGCCGAGGAGGCGATGCCCTTCGGCGTGGCGTCATCGTTCCAGGCGGGTGACCCCTATCCCATCTACCTCACCTCGGGCAAGGGCAGCACCGTCACCGACGTCGACGGCAACACGTACGTCGACTATCACAACGGCTTCGGGACGATGGTCGTGGGTCACGCCCACCCCAAGGTCGTCGCCGCGATCGAGAGAGCTGCTCGCAAGGGATCGCACTTCGCCGCGACCACCGAGACCGCGGTCGCGTACGCGGAGGAGATCAAGCGCAGATTCGGCATCGACAAGGTGCGGTTCACCAACTCGGGGACCGAGGCGACGATGGACGCGGTCCGACTGGCGCGCGCCGCGACCGGTCGGGATGTGCTCTTAAAGATCGAAGGCTCATATCACGGACACCACGACGCGGTCATGTACTCGGTCGTCCCGACGATGGATTCGAGCGGCCCGACCGAGCGGCCCTGGTCGGTACCGTTCTCGCGCGGCATCCCCGACGACACCGCCAAGCACACGATGGTCGTCCCGTTCAACGACGCCGAGGCACTCGAACACCTCCTCGACGAGAACGCGGGGCGCATCGGCGCATTGATCATGGAGCCGATCATGATGAACATCGGGATCGTCGTGCCGAAAGAGGGGTATCTGCAGAAGGTTCGGGAGTTGTGCGACCGCCACGGCGTAGTGCTGATCTTCGACGAGGTCAAGACCGGTGTCACCGTCGCGCCCGGCGGCGCGACCGAGTACTTCGGCGTGCGGCCCGATCTCGTCTGTCTCGCCAAGGCGATCGGCGGGGGAACCCCGGTCGGCGCGTTCGGCGGCAAGGCCGAGATCATGGAGGAGATCAAGAAGGGTGTCGCCGCGCTCGGGACGTTCAACGGAAATCCGGTGTCGATGTCGGCGGGACTCGCCACCTTGACCGAGGTCCTGACCGACGACGCGTACGAGCACCTGGCAAAGCTCGGCACCCGGCTGGCCGAGGGCTGTCAACGGGTGCTCGACGACGCCGGCATCCCCGCGGTGACCACCGACCTTGGGTGCAAGGGGTCGATCACGTTCCGCGACCGGCCGCTCGAGCGTTACCGGGACTTCCAGGAGGTCGACGATTCCCTCTTCGAGGCGTACTGGTACTGGGTCATCAACCGCGGCATCTATCAGACGCCGGGCAAGGAAGAACAGTGGACCATCTCCGTCCAGCACACCGAGGACGACATCGACGCATTCGTCGACGCTCTCGCGGGATACTGCGCCGCCGTCACCAGCTAGCTCCCACGCCGAGTGGTCGCCACGCGCCCTCCTGTGGCGTTTCACGACCACTCGGCGGGCTAGCCCTCGCGCCGGCCTCGCCACAGCGCCACCAGCACGTAGAGGAGGCCGAGGCAGAAGATTCCCGTGCCGATCACGTTTACCTGTGCGGGAACGCCGATGCGCGTCGCGCCATAGATCCATAGTGGCAGAGTGTTGGTGCTGCCGGCGTTGAAGCTCGTGATCACGTAGTCGTCGATGGACAGCACGAACGCGAGCATCCCCGCCGCCAAGATGCCGGGGAAGATGAGAGGGAACGTCACCGTCCAGAAAGTCGTCCATCCGTCGGCGCCGAGATCCTGTGCGGCGTCTTCGAGATGTCGGTCGAATCCCGACGTGCGCGCTTTGACGGTGACCACGACGTAAGAGATCGAGAAGAGAATGTGGGCGATGATGATCGTGAGGAATCCACGCCCGAGGCCGATCGTGACGAAGAAAGCGAGTAGTGAGGCCCCCATGACGACCTCGGGGGTGGACATCGGGACGAACACCGAGAGGTTTAGCGCCGATCTGCCGATCAGTCGGTAGCGAGTAAGGGCGAGTGCGAGCAGCGAGCCGAACGCGGTGGCGACCACCGTGCTGAAGGTCGCGATGATGAGCGAGTTCTTGAGGGCGAGCGTCAGGTCCGGGACCGTGAACAGCTCTCGATACCAACGGAGAGTGAACCCTTCCCACGTGAGGTTGAATCGGCCCTGGTGATCGTTGAACCCGAACACGATCATCACAAGCACCGGCAAGAACAGATAACCAATCACCACTGCGGTGTAGGTGGGCAGAAGCCACCCCCGCTTCCGGCGAGCGGGTTTGGGGACGGGGGCGGCTGGTGTCGTCGCTCGCTCGAGGGTCTCCTCCGAGGTCGCCATTACCCGGTGAGCTCCTCGGTGCCGAGCAGGCGCGCGTAAATGAACACTCCCAACAGGATCCCGCCCATGAGGATGAACGAGAGGGCGGCCCCCTCGGGAAAGTCGAGGTCGGTGAGCAGCTCGCGCTGGATGACGTTGCCGATCATGGTCGTGTTGACCCCACCCAACAGGTCGGCGTTGATGAAGTCACCGACCGCCGGGATGAACGTCAACAGGGTCCCCGCGAACACGCCCGGTAACGAGAGCGGCAACGTGACCCGCAGAAACGCTTGCCTGCGATTCGAGTAGAGGTCGTGCGCGGCGTCCAGCAGGGCCGGGTCGAGGCGCTCGAGCGCGACGTATAAGGGGAGCGCCATAAACGGCAGGAAGTTGTAGACGAGGCCCCCGATGACTGCGACCGGCCGCGCCAGGAGCCGGAAAGAGTCACCGACGATGCCCCAATCCTTCAGCGTGCCGAGCACGATGCCCTGGTCTGCGAGAAGGAACTTCCACTCGAGCGTGCGGATGAGGAAAGGAGTGAAGAACGGGAGCAGGATCAGCAACAAAAAGAGGTTCTTGTACCGTCCGCCTCGGAACGCGATCCAGTACATCATCGGATAGCTGATCGCCAGCGTCAGGATAGTGACGATGCCGCCGTACCAGATCGAGCGCACGAACTGCACGCGGTGTTCGCCGAGGGCGTCTAGGTACGTGGGCCAGTTCCAGGTGAGCGTGTACCCCGTCTCGAACGTTCCCTCCTGGAGCGAGAGCGAGAACATCGCCGCCATCGGCACGGCGAAGAACACCGCGAGCCACGCCGCGCCGGGCAGCGTCAGGAGATACGGAACTAGCGTGCGGCGCTGGTTCACATCAGGGCTAGCCTTGGACCACCGCGCTGAAGAGGTCGTTCCACTCGGCCTCCTCCTGTTCGTCGAGGTCCTTGTAGTGGAACAGCAGGGGCTCCATCTCCGGCGTGGTGAACACGAGCGGGCTGTTGGCCACCTGTCGGTAGTACGGGTCGTTCTCATCTTTCGCCCGATCCAGCAGGAACTGCTTGGCCTCGGGCACCGGCGTGATGTAGTTCACCCATCCCGCGATTTGCGCGGCGATCTCGGGGTCGTAGACGAAGTTCATGAACTCCATCGCGTCCACCGGATGGGGCGCGTTCTGTGGGATCGCCATGTTGTCGACCCACAGGATGCCGCCTTCTTCCGGAACCACGAAACGGAGATCGGGGTTGTCGAACTGGAGCTGGAAGATGTCGCCCGACCACGCCATCGTGAGCGCGAGGTCGCCTTTAGCGAGGGCGTCGGCGTACTCGTTGCCGTAGTACGCGCGCACTATCCCGTCGTCACGCTGTTGCAGCAGCTTCTGCTGGGCCGCTTCGGCGTCTTCGAGCGTAGCGGACTGCGGCTCGATCCCCATGTTGAGCAGGATCAGGTTCATCGTGTCGCGCATCTCCGTGAACATGCCGACCCTGCCCTCGAACTCGGGATCGAACAGATCGTTCGAGCTCGTGATGTCGCGGCCGGTGAGCTCCGGGTTGTAGCCGATGCCCGTGATTCCCGACTGCCACGGGACGCTGTGCGTGTTGCCGGGGTCGTAGACCGGATCCTTGTAGATGTCGGCCGCGTTCTGCTGGAAGTTCGGCAGCTTGGAGTGGTCGAGCTGCTCGAGGTAACCGAGCCGCGCCATCTTGGCGATGAGCCAGTCGGTGACGACGATGAGATCCCACTCGATGGGGTCGTCGTTGGCGAGTGGCTCGCGGATGCGCCCGAAGAAGCTCGCGTTGTCGTTGATGACCTCGTCGTAGTTGACCTCGATGTCGGTTGCCGCCGTGAAGTCGTCGATGGTCGGCCTGCGTCCCCTGGCCTTGTCGATGTACAGAGGCCAGTTGGCGAAGTCGAGCGTCCCGGTGATCTGAGTGGTGGTGAGCTCGTCCCGGACCTCCGGCGTCTCGTCCGTCTCGTCCTGTCCGGCCACCCCACACGCCGCGAGCCATGCGGTCACGGACATCGCCCCCGCCCCGATGCCCATGCGCCGGAGCATGTCGCGCCGGGTCATGCGTCTCGTGGGTACCTGCGCGAGCAGCTTTGCGAACTCGTCTCTCTCGCTCACTCTTGACCCTCCTCTTCCCTCTGGACCGAACTGCCCTTGGCTACGGCAAATGTGTGCTCGGGCTCCCACGTGAGCCGGACGCGCGCCTCCGCACTCACCGGACGAACGCCGTCGCCGACGTTCTGGACATAAACGACCACCTTGGCGCCGTCCGGCGTGTCGCACTCGTAGGTCGTCGCGACGCCCGTGTAAGTCGAGATCGCTACGGTCGCATCGACGGCGTTCGTGCCGCGCTCCGGCTGATGACCGGCTGCCTCCTGGATCTGCAGCTTCTCGGGCCGGACGCCGATGCGAATCGGGCCCCTTTTTAGAGGCAGCCTGGAGGCGGGCAGCGATATCGTGCTACCCGCCGCCAGGCGCACCTTGGCGTCCGGTCCCTCGGCGCTTTCGACCTCGCCGTCGAGCAGGTTGGACGCGCCGAGAAACGAGGCCACGAACTCCGTTTTTGGCAATTCATACACATCTTGTGGCTCTCCCACCTGTTCGAGGCGACCGGCATTCATCACCGCGATGCGATCGGACATGGTCATCGCCTCTTCCTGATCGTGGGTCACATAGACGAAGGTGATGCCCACGTCTTTCTGAATGCGCTTCAGTTCGAGCTGCATCTGCTTGCGGAGTTTCAGATCGAGCGCACCCAGCGGCTCGTCAAGGAGCAGCACCCCGGGGCGATTGACGAGAGCACGAGCGAGGGCGACGCGTTGCTGCTGTCCTCCCGAGAGCTGCTTGGTTCGCCGATGATCGAAGCCACCCAGATCGACAAGGTCGAGGATCTCGCCGACGCGCCGGTCGATGTCTGAACGAGGGACGTCGCGGCGCTTCAAGCCGTAGGCCACGTTCTCGAACACGTCGAGGTGGGGAAAGAGCGCATACGACTGAAAGACGGTGTTCACGTTGCGCTTGTAGGGGGCAAGCGCGGTGACGTCCGTTCCACCGAGCCACACCCGTCCGGCGGTCGGCTCTTCGAAGCCACCGACGACGCGCAGCGTCGTCGTCTTACCGCATCCGGAGGGACCGAGAAGCGAGAAGAACTCACCTTCTTCGATGGTGAGCGAGACGTCGTCGACCGCTACGGTCTCCTTGAAGACCTTGGAGATCGACTCGAGACGAACCGTGCTGATGGCTCTACCCTCCCTTCTTGAGGTCTTCCCCGGGGAACGCTAACTGTGCTTGTCCCACGAGGACTGAAATGAGACGGCGTCTCCGGGGAACGGCCTTGGAGGCCCGACGTCCACAAGGGTGTCGTCCCACGAGGACTGGTCCATCAGCACGACGCCGCGTCTCCGTCCAGAGGACTTCCCCATGGAGAGAGGAGGCGGTGTGCTGGGAGTGGGCATCGATTGGTCTGAAGAGTTTCACCTTGTCGCGCTGGGCAAGCCCGGCGAGGGAGTCATCGAGATCGCGCGCGTCGAGCACAGTCCCAAAGCGATCGACGCGCTGATCACCAAGATCGCAGAGCTGGAGTCCGACCCCGCCGAGGTCCGGGTCGTGATCGAGACGCGCCACGGGATGTTGGTCGAACGCCTGCTCGACGCCGGCTATGTCGTGGTCCCGGTCAACCCCGATCTCGTGGCACGTCGGCGTGGCCCCGCCAAGAAGAAGGACGACGCCGAGGATGCCCGCATCGCCTGCCTCATCGCGCTCGACCGCTTCGAGAGGCTGCGACCGCTCATCCCCCACGGTGACATCGCCGGCGAGTTGCGTTCGATCGCCCGCGACGACGCGCGCGCCACCAAAGACGAGCGCCGGCTGCTC
>JBOGXF010000073.1:0-3553 GCA_050694275.1 Actinomycetota bacterium
TGCTGACCGAGGATGCTCTCGACGGCATCGCCCGCAGCCTCAACGACCGGCCTCGCAAACGGCTTGGATTCATGAAACCATCGGAACGGCTCGCCGAGCTCCTTGCGATGACCGCTTGAATCCGCCATGCCTAAACGACCGAGAATTGGTCGTTTCGCAACAGAAAACCACGGGTGAGGGTTCCCCCAGCCTCCCTACGATCTGGTAGGTTACGCTTCCGTAACCGTAAGCTACCGGGGAGGTAGGAGCCATGGTCCAGACCGCCGAGCGCGTCCGGGAACCGGCGCAGGAGGTTCAGGGAGTCGTTCGGCTCGACGAACGCGCGGCCCGATTCCAGCGTCGGGCGATCCTGGCGCTCACCATAATTCCCTTCGTCGGCTTCGCGTTCGCGATCGCGACGCTCTGGGGCCGGGGGGTGACCGCCCTCGACCTCGCGTTGTTCCTCTCGCTCTACGTGTTCACCGGCCTGGGCGTAACGGTCGGCTATCACCGGTTGTTCACCCATCGCTCGTTCGACGCCCCACGTCCGGTTCGGATGCTGTTCGCGATCGCGGGGTCGATGGCGGTCGGGGGCTCAGTTATCTCGTGGGTCGCCCATCACCGGCGTCACCACGCTTACGCGGACAAGTACGGGGACCCGCACTCGCCACACCTCGACGAGGGCGAAGGAATCATGGGGGTGCTGAGAGGCTTGTGGCACGCGCACGTCGGGTGGCTGTTCGACGAGTTCAAGACCGACAAGGAGCGCTGGGCGCGCGACCTGACCCGAGACGACGACATGAACAGGATCGACCGCCTCTTTCCACAACTCGTCATCGTGTCTTTCGCACTACCGGCGGCGCTCGGCTTCGCTCTTACCGGTTCGCTCGGGGGCCTGCTCGGCGGCCTTCTGTGGGGCGGCTTGGCACGCGTCTTCTTCTTGCATCACGTCACCTGGAGCATCAATTCCATTTGCCACTTCTACGGCACGCGCCCATTCGAGACCAGCGACTACTCGACCAACAACTGGCCGCTGGCGCTCATCTCGTTCGGTGAGTCCTGGCACAACAATCACCATGCCTTCCCCACCTCTGCCGTACACGGGTTGGGAAGGTGGCAGGTGGACTTGAGCGCGCTGGTGATCTCCGCTCTGGAGCGCGCCCGACTTGCGACAAACGTCCGGCGCGTCTCTCCCGACCAGCGTCAGGCAAAGGTGCGGCGCGCCTGACCGTTCTTCCAGCCCCGTCGCATATCCTCGGTCAGTGAGCACCCAACGACGGCGCGTCCGCATGACCGGGACGGAGCGGCGCGAGCAACTCCTCGAAATCGGGCGCACCCTGTTCGCCGAACGCGGTTTCGAGGCGACGTCGATCGAGGAGATCGCCCAGCGCGCCGACGTCTCGAAGCCGGTGGTCTACGAGCACTTCGGGGGCAAGGAGGGCCTTTACGCGGTCATAGTCGACCGCGAGGTCCGTCACCTGCTCGACCGGGTCACCGACTCGCTCGACGTCGAACACCCTCGCGCCATGCTCGAAGGTGCGGCTCGGGCATTCCTCTCTTACATCGAGGAGGCGCCGGAAGGCTTTCGGGTGCTCGTGCGCGACGCCCCCGCGGTCACCGCGTCGGGGACCTTCGCCAGCCTCCTCGGCGACATCGCCGCGCAGGTCGAGCACATTCTCGTCAACGAGTTCAAAGACCGCGGATTCGACGCACGCCTCGCCCCGCTCTACTCGCGCGCCCTCATCGGGATGGTCGCCCTGGTCGGGCAGTGGTGGCTCGACGCCGGCAAGCCGGGGCGCGACGCGGTCGCCGCGCATCTCGTGAACCTCGCGTGGAACGGGCTCAGCCATCTCGAGAAGAAGCCCACGCTGACCACGCGATGAGCGACTATCGCTCCCGCAGCTTCTGGCTGGAGGCGTGTGGAGACGACCTCACTCCGCGCCCGGCGCTCGGAGGCGACCTCGAAGCCGACGTCGCGATCGTCGGGGCGGGCTACACGGGTCTGTGGACCGCGTACTACCTGTCGCTGACGGATCCGGGCCTGCGCGTCGCCATCGTCGAAGCCGAGATCGCCGGGTTCGGGGCGTCGGGTCGCAACGGCGGTTGGTGCTCGGCCCTGTTCGCCGCGAGCCGAGACAAGATCGCGAAGCAGCACGGGCGGGCCGCGTCGATCGCGATGCAGAAGGCGATGTTCGAGACCGTGGACGAGGTCGGGCGGGCCGCTCGTGCGGAGGGCATCGACGCGCACTTCATCAAGGGCGGCACCCTTACCTTCGCGTCCGCACCGGCGCACGTCGAACGACTGCGCGCGCAGCTCGAAGATGAGCGCCGCTGGGGTTTCGGCGAAGGGGACTATATGTGGCTCGACCCGTCGCGGGCGCGGGAACGCATCGCTCTGGCCGGGTGTCTCGGGGCGATCTACACGCCGCATTGCGCTCGCCTCCAACCGGCGAGCCTGGCCCGAGGCTTGGCGCGCGCAGTCGAGAGTCGCGGGGTCGCGATCTACGAAGGGACGCCGGCCCTGTCCATCGAGCGGGGGCGTGTACGAACCTCGCACGGAGACGTCAGGGCCGAGGTGGTGGTGCGGGCGACGGAGGGCTATACGCCGTTGTTGCCGGGCCAAAGACGCGCCCTCGCGCCTCTCTATTCGCTCATGATCGCGACCGAGCCGCTTCCGGCGGACTTCTGGGACGAGGTCGGGTGGTCGCGACGAGAGACGTTCACAGACGGTCGCCACCTCATCATCTACGCGCAGAGAACGGCCGACGATCGCATCGCGCTCGGCGGGCGCGGCGCGCCGTATCACTACGGCTCCAGCGTTACAGACTCGTTCGATCGCGACCCGAAGGTCTTTTCGGATCTCGAGGCGACCCTGAAGGCGCTGCTTCCAGGGGCGGCCGGGGCGCGCATCACTCATCGCTGGGGCGGCCCGCTCGGGGTGCCGCGCGACTGGTACTCGTCGGTCGGTTACGACCGATCGAACTGTTTGGCGTGGGCCGGCGGCTATGTCGGCGACGGCGTGTCCACGAGCAACCTCGCCGGCCGCACCCTCGCCGACCTCATCTGCGAGAACGACTCCGACGTAACGACGCTCCCGTGGGTCAACCACCACTCCCGAAGATGGGAGGTCGAGCCGCTGCGCTGGCTCGGGACCAACGGAGCCTTGTGGATGATGTCCTCGGCGGATCGGGCCGAGGCCCGCACCGGCCGCCCGGCCCGGCGCGCCGCACTGATCAAGAGCCTTATCGGGATGTGACCGGTATGGAGGGGTTTCGCGCCCCCACCCCGAATCTGTGAGGGTAGACGGACAAAGGGTGCAAAGGGGGCGCGATCGATGAGGCTCGATTCCCGTCTGCCCGCGAGGCTTGCGGTCCTCTTCCTCGCAGCGGCAACCGCGGGGATGGCGTCCGTTGTCGATGCCTCCAATGTGGTTCTGCCGGCTCGGGTCGTGCCCTACGACCAGGCCGTGGTCGACGTGAAGTCCTACCCGGTCTTCGACGCGCGCGGTAAGCGGCTCGGCTCGGCGCGGTGGCGCGTGATTCAGAACACCGGCAATTGCTGCGAGAACTACCTC
>JBOGXF010000074.1:0-25425 GCA_050694275.1 Actinomycetota bacterium
TGCTGACCGAGGATGCTCTCGACGGCATCGCCCGCAGCCTCAACGACCGGCCTCGCAAACGGCTTGGATTCATGAAACCATCGGAACGGCTCGCCGAGCTCCTTGCGATGACCGCTTGAATCCGCCAGGTCATCGGGGCCCCCAATAGGGGTCTTTAGGTGTGAAGACTAGGCACTCTTACGTATTTCTTGCGTTTTCCGGCATTAGGTAACTAGTCATCTATGAGGGGCTTAGGCGGTCGCCGCCGGTCTAGCCTGCTGCTGATCTCGGTCGCCCCGGGCGGCGTTCCCATTCGGCCACGAATCGGCGAATGGTGGGTTCGAGCCAGACCGGTCCGGAGGCAAGCCCGGCAAACGGTTTGGGGAAATGAGCTGCGCGTGCTAATTCGGACGCTCGCTGACGGGATACATCGAGGATTTGTGCGAGCTCGCTGACGCCGATGATGTTTGGAAATGTGGGCTCGTCCAACTCCTGCTCAAACTGCTCCCATTCCGTGGCTTCGATTTTGATGAAGGGCCAGTTGGGAAGCCCTGCCTTGTCTGCATACGTCGTGACTGCGTTGATCGCTTCCGAAACAACCGCCTCAGGAGGGGAGACTTCAAGGGCAAGACGCACTGTGTAACGGTTGGGCCCGAAAGAAACGGCTGCACCGAATTCGCCGAGCAAGTCCGTCAGCTCCGATACTTTCTCGTGGGTGGTCTCGTCCTCGCGATCCAAGATCGGCTCATCGCCGGCTCTGGTCACTGCCACGCTCCACATATCCATCTGCTCTCTATCCCCTCTACTTCCTGCCCGGCGGCCAAGGCCACATGAGTCCTTGCCGCTTCATCTCCGCAAGGTGGTTCTTGATCGCCCTGTGGTCCGACGGCGTCCCGTGGACCGCCACCGGGTCTTTCGCAGGGTCCGGAGGGATGAGCAGCTCGCCCTTCTTCGTGGGCTTGCCGCGCCATCCTTGCTCCAGAGCCGCCTTGCGGATCTCGCTCCAGTCCTTACTCGGCATTGTCCAGCTTATCCTTGAATGTGTCAAGGAAAAGGTGCCGGGTCCTGCAACAGCGCCTGCGCCGGGCGCGGATCGCCCGGGCTGAGATGCGGGCGGTACGCACCACGGTCCTGTCCACGAGGAAAAGTTATGGAAAGGGTAGGACACTTTGCGTCAGAGACATCCTCACTACACCAGGCCGAGGGTCGTGGCCGCAACGACTGATCCGAGAGCCACGGCGTTGATCGCGCGCGGCCAGGGCGTGGTCGTCGCGTCATCGAGGCCATCGATCGCGTTGGCTCGCTGCGAGATCGCCACCGACAGGCCCCGGGCGAGGCCGAAGGGAGCGCACAGAGCCGCTCCCACGAGGGGATCTCCCGAGACGACCGCGCCGACGGCGACCGCGACGTAGGTCCCGAAGCTGAGATAGGTGAGGAACCCGACTCCGAGGCCGAACCCATAGAGGAGCGCGGCCACCGGCGGATCGAAGAACGTGCGCCACCACTCCGGGACCTGGCGGTGGAGGTTGGGGAGGGGAATCGGGAGCCCGAGCGCCTCGCGGGCCGCGTAGAGGCCGGCGACGGCCGCCAGAGCGATGAGACCGGGGGCTCCCCACGGCGCCCCGAGCACCGCCCCGGCCCCCCCGAGGAGAAGTCCGATCGCCGCGGCCGACACTGTCGTCCCGAGTGCGTGCAGCGCGACCGAGGCCCAGTAGCGGCGGGTGCGGCCCCCGTGCACGGCGGGGGTGATGGTCTCGACCATCGACAGGCCTCAGGGGCCGAACAGGGTCGACAGCCCCGCGACGACCGACGCGACGATCAGTACCCCGATCAGTGCCCCATCCATCGCCCGACGCTACCTCGCTCATCTCCCGTCGAGCGTGCAAAGCCGGAGGAGCGTGGCCGATGGTTTGCCCTGAAGAGCCTGCCAGAAGGAGCGGGGCGAAAAAATGGGGCCTGCGCCACCGAGTCCATCTCACCCAAGCGGCAAGAGGTCGTCGTAGGCCCTCTGTAGCGTCGAGCCATGACGCTCTCAGGAGGTGAGACGTGGCGACGCAACCCGACGCCCCAACGGTCGAGGTCTACGACGAAATCGCGGGGACACCCAAGGAACCGGTGGTGGGGCTCACCTACGACGATCTCGTTCGCATGTTCCCCGAGGACGACAATGTCCGGCGCGAGCTTATCGGCGGCGAGCTGATCGCGGCCCCGCTCCCCTCGACCCGCCATCAGGAGATCGTCGGCGAGATTTTCGCGGTCCTCCGCGCCCACGCCAAGGAAACCGGAGGCAAGGCGTTCGTTGCCCCCACCGGCGTGCTCCTTGCCACCGACACCATGGTCGAGCCCGACGTCCTGTTCGTGCGGGCCGAGCGTGCGGATCAGATAGAGGATCCCTTCGTGCGCGGTGCCCCCGACCTCGTCGTCGAGGTGTCCTCGCCCTCGACTCGGCGCCTCGACACGGTGCGCAAGCGGGAGCTGTACCAGCGCTTCGGCGTCCCCGAGTACTTGTACGTCGACCTCGACTCCGAGCGAGTCGAGATCTATCGCCTCGTGGGCGACCGCTACCAGAAACCGATCATCGTCGTGCGCGGCGAGGTCGTCGAGTCGGAGATCCTGCCCGGCTTCTCGGTGGAGGTCGCCTACCTCTTCGGCCCCGCCGACTAGGCACGGCCTGCGTCCGACTTACTCTACCCAGGCGCTCGAAAAATGGGCCGACTGGCGAATTGATGGTTGGACTCCGGCCTTCCCGACACATCCCGGGGGCCCCATCCCCCTGGCGCTACCTTGCCGGAACCGCGAAGCTTGTCCCAGGTCCCCCTGGGAAAGGAGGTCGCTCGGTGGCAACCACCGAGGAGGAGGTCCTCGGGCGGACCGGCGAAGTCGAGGCGATCGTCGGCTTCGTCGATCGGCTCCCCACCGAGGGCGGCAGCCTCGTGATCGCGGGGGAGGCCGGCATCGGCAAGACCACGCGTCAGCGTCGATAGGTGATCGTCAGGTCGCCCACCCTGTCGATATGTCCCTCCAGGTAATCGCCGGGTTCGACGCGACCGACACCTTTCGGGGTTCCGGTCATGATCAGGTCGCCCGGTTGCAGCTCGACCAACGTGCTCAGGTAGGCGATCGTCTCCGGCACCTTCCAGATCTGCTGCGAGAGGTCCCCCTCTTGGCGAGGTTCGCCGTTGATGCGCAGGCGTATCGTGCCCTCGCTGGGATGGCCGATAGTCGACGCTGGTCGGATGGGGCTCACTGGAGCGGAGCGGTCGAAGCCCTTGGCCATGTCCCAGGGCCGGCCGGCCTTCTTCGCCTGTGCCTGAAGATCACGACGCGTCATGTCCAGACCCACGGCATACCCGAACACGTGCGAGAGAGCGTCGTCAGAGGCGATGCCTTCCCCGCCGCGTTCGAGCGCGACCACCAGTTCGATCTCGTGATGCAGTTCTTCCGTCGCGGACGGGAACGGCAGTGTGCTTCCGGTCGGCACGACCGCGCTCGCGGGCTTCGTGAAAAAGAACGGCGGCTCCCGGTCGGGATCGTGTCCCATCTCGACGGCGTGCTCGGCATAGTTGCGACCGACGCAGAACACTCGACAGACCGGGAAAACCACGTCCATGTCCTCAACGGGCACCGTGGTGGTAGTGGGCGGGGGAATCACGTAGCTCATTGGAGAGCTCCTCAACGGCTTGTCGCGTAGTAGGCGACCTTGCGTTCGAAGTACGCGACCGCTTCCGAGGCAATGAAGGCGAACCCGAACAAGATGATGAGGAGCGCCCAGAACTCCGGCATGAGGAAGCTTCGTGAGTAGAGCTCGAAGAGGTATCCCACACCTACGACCGCGATGAGCAGCTGTCCGATGATGACGCCCTTCAGCCCGCGGATGAGCCCGAGGCGGATCCCGGCCAAGAGCTCGGGAAGGGCAGCCAAGAAGACGATCTTGGTGAGGAGCGCCCTGTTCGAGGCGCCGAAGGAGCGACCCATCTCGATCAGCGATGGGTCGACGCGCTCGACGCCGACCTGCGTGTCCAGCGCGATTACCCATACCGAGAACAGGAACACGGTGACGATCATGGTCGGCAGGCCGAAGCCCAGAAGTGCCATGAGCGCGGGCACGACCGCCGTCAGCGGTGAGCTCTCGAAGATGTTCACCCACATCCCCATCAGATTGCCGATCGCTGGGATGCGTCCCATCAAGACACCGACGCCGATGCCCGCGACCAGCGCCAGCCCCATGCCGATGGCGAAGGCCTGAAACGTGATCCTCGCTGCCTCGGCGAAATCCGCCGAGGGGATCACCACGAACAGCGCCTTGACCACGTCGGTAAACGGTGGGATGAGCGAGATCAGTTCCAGCCGACCGATTATCTCCCAGAGGGCGCACCAGACCACCAGCGAGAAGGCCATCGGAAGGCGATAACCACGGAGTGTCACGGTGCTCCCTTCACTCCTCGAGGTAGTTTCGAAGCTCGACCCAGATGCTCTCGACGCAGTCGAGATAGGCGGAGCTGCGTCTGATGCTCTGCGAGTCGCCGGTGCGATCAATGCCGGGTCGCACGACGTTGGACACGTGGGCGGGTCCACGCGTGAGGATGACGATCTGGTCGGACACGTAGACCGCTTCCTCGATGGAGTGGGTGACGAATACCACGCTCTTCTTCTCCTCGCTGAGCAGACGCAGGAGATCCTCCTGGAACTTGCGACGTATCTGTTCGTCTACCGACGCGAAGGGCTCGTCCATCAGCAGGATGTCGGCGTCCACCGCCATCGCTCGCGCGAGGCCGACACGCTGGCGCATCCCGCCCGAGAGCTGGTGCGGATAGGCGTCCTCAAAGCCCGTCAGGTTCATTTTCGCGATGTACTCACGGGCAGTCGCCTCGCGCTCCTTCCTCCCGACCCCCCGCAGCTCCAGCCCGAATGCGACGTTACGCAGCACGGTCGCCCACGGCATGAGCGCGAACTCCTGGAAGACGAATGCACGCTCCGGGCCCGGTCCGCGCACCTGGCTGCCGTCGACCATCACCTCTCCCGACGTCGCTTCCACCAGTCCGGCGATGATCTTGAGCGCGGTGGTCTTACCGCAACCGCTCGGACCGATGATGCTCGTCAGCTCCCCCTTTGGCATGTCGAAGCTGACGTCTTCCAACGCGCGAATGCCACCCGGGTAGACCTTTGTCAGGTTCGTCACGCGCACCGCGGGTTCTCGACTGGACCTCGTTGTTTCCCGGCCGCCGTCCGAGTTCGTGCGGCGGGTATCGCTCATCCCGGCCTCATCTCGGGGCGGAAGATGCGGTACTCAAGTCGTTGGAGCAGAGCCAGGCTCACGCTGGCGAACAGAATGATCGAGAAGATGGCCGCGAACATGAAGGCGTAGTCTGCGCCTGCACGATAGAAGGTGATCAGATCGCCCACTCCGGTCGGCGTGATCAGCAGCTCCGCCAGCACTGCGCCGGTGAAGCCCTGCGCGAGGCCGAGCCGCAGCCCCGCGAAGATGAGCCCACTCGCGGCGGGAAGCACGATCTTCCAGATCCGCTGCCAACGTCTGGCGAGGAAGGCATCGCCCATTTCCAGCAACGACTTCGGCGTGTTGGTGATCCCCCGGTAGCAGTTCAGAACGATGACCGGCGCGCTGAGCAACACGACCGCGAAGACCTTGGCGGCGAAGCCGATGCCGTAGATGAAGGTAATCAGAGGGACGATCGCAGCGGACGGGGACGCCTGGAGCACGATGAACAGCGGTAGCCCGAGCCACTCGGCCCTCGGGGAGAGGCCCATGACGAGCCCGGCCACGATGCCACCCAACCCTGTGAGCAGGACGCCCACGAGGAGTGGCCCGATCGTCTCGGCGTACGCCGATGCGAACGTACCGTCGGCGAGCATCTCGACAAAGGCCGACATCGTGTCGGTGAATGTCGGGAACGCGATGCTCACCGGTATGGTGCCCGCCCACTCCCACAGGGCAAACACGAGCAAGATCGACATGCCCCTGAAGAGCCACCAGGACGCTCGGATGCGGCCGGGCCGGCTCTGGGTGCGCACGGCCACGCCTTAGCTGTTTCCCGTCTCCACGCTCTGCAAGGCCTCGTCGGCGGGCTCGAGGAACCAGAAGTCCTCGACCTCGAGGGAATCGGGGTCACCTTCGAGCTGACCGGCAAGGCTGTAGAACTCGAAGTCTTCCTCCGCGGCCTCGCGTCCCCCGCAGTCCTGTGTGAACAGCCCTTCCTCGCTGGCTTGCTCGTAGTAGGGCATGAGCTCTTCCTCCAGCTCAGCCGGGATGTCGGGGAGGAGGCCAAGCCGTTCACGCTCCTCGGCGACGAACGAGGGATCTTCAACGATCGAGCGCCACACGGTCAGCACTTCTTCGAGCAGGATCTGGACGCTCTGCGCGTTCTCCTGGAGCCATTCGACGTTGCCGAACATCGTCTCGTCGCTGGCGCCGACCTCGGGAGCCGGGAGCACGTGAAATCGGCCCGGATCCTCGCCCATGACGAAGTTCTTGTTGGGGATGTCGAGGATGGTGGCCTTGACGTTTCCGCGGAGGAGCGCCGTAGCTCGCACTTCAGAACCGGGTACGTAGCTGATCTTGCCGAACTCGATGTCCTCGGTCTGTTCGATGAGCCTGGCCATCGCCTCGGTGGTGGAGCCACGCGAGTGGACCGTAAACGTCTCGCCGTCGAGCGCCTGCCAGTCGGGATACGCCGCCTTGTCGGCGACGGGGAAGAAGCGCGTGGTCTGCAGCTGGCAGATGATCCGTATGGGGGCCGCGGTACCCTCGATCAGGCTGTACGGGGCTCCGAGCCCGATATCGGACTGTCCGCTGACGACTGCCTGGTTGGCGAGGTCCTCGTCGGCCAGCTCGTTGAGCTCGACCTCGACACCCCGTTCACGCACCCGTTCGAGCGCAATGAACAAGGCGAGCGTCTCGATGGACTCGATGTCGCCCAATGCGACTCGGATGGATCCCTGATCCTCTTGTCCCCCTCCCGCACCGTCATCGCCTCCACAAGCGGTCAGGAGAAGCCCAAGTGTTGCCAGGAGGGCGAAGAACCGTTTCATCGCCGTCACCCTTTCGAGGTCGCCTTCGACGTCGTAGATCGTATATCGGCGGCAACTCGAGTGCGTCTGGGATTTGACCCAAACGTGAGCGAGAGCGGTGGTACCGGTGCTCATCGATGCGACGCGCTCGAGCGGATGCGAGGGGGTCAGCAGCGGGTGTTGGTGTCGCGGTAGCAGATGCAGAAGACCTTGCGGCCCCCGTGGCAGTAGCCGGTGACCGATGCATCCCCGTTGATGCGCCGGTCCGAGTAGCTGCAGCAGTCGCGGATCCGGCGGATGCGGCCGTTGCAGCAGCGCGACCATCCGCCCCCGAAGCGAGGGTTGTTCACGTACGGGTACTTCTTCGGGACGACCTCCTGACACACCTTGCGTCGTCGCTGTTTCTTGGAGCGGTAGAGCTCGCCCTTGTCGTCGACCGGGTAGCCGTATTTCGGATGAACGGGGTAGCCGTACCTGTCGATGCGGGTGCGCGGCGCGAACGGGTGCGGGCACGACCCGGTCGTGAACGTGTGCCCGCAGATGTGATGTGCCTCCGCCCGCGACGGTCGCAGCGCCACTGCGACGAACGGCCCCCCGACGAGCGCGATCATCCCCTGGCCGATCCGTGACAGCATCGACCGCCGGCTCGTGCGATCGGCGAGGTGGACCGCGGCCCTCTCGGCAAGGTCGTCGAGCATCAGCTCGCCTGCCTCTGCTCGTGCGCCTCTGACGTTCGCCGCCGGGCGGTGTCGATGAGTCCCTCCATCTGCTCGAGGTTGTTGACCGTTCCCTTCGCGCGCACGATCCCGGTCTCGTCGAGCACGACGACGTAGGGAGTCCCCGGGACGCCGTACGACAGCGCGACGTGTTGCGCCGGGATGATCGGGGCGTTGACGCGGCGACCGTCGAAGGCGCGCGCGGTCTCGTGGGCGTCGACGTCGGTGAGCACGAGCGGGTCGCCGTCCTGGGCCGCGGCGCGCAGGCCCGGGAGGACCTGCTCGCACACCATGCAGCCGGGGCTCACGAACAGAAGCAGCCGGGCGCGTCCCGGCCCCCCGATGGTCACCGCGTTTCCGTCGAGATCGGTCGCGTCCATCGGCTCGGGCGCGAGCCCGAGAGCCGGACCCTCGTCGTCCATCTCGAGCGCGCCGCGGGGACCGAGCCGGAGGTGAAGCGTGCCGATCTGGCGGGCGAGGGCGACGACGACCACACACAGCGCGACTACCACCACCCACAGGACCGCGTACGACGCGGCCCACCATCCGCCCATCGACCCTCCTGCCTTTTGTTGGTCGCTCAAGGCTACCCGCGTAGCGTCGTTGGATGACTGCAATAGGATGCGTCGTCCATGCCCGACGCGATCGCCTATGCCGCCGCCGCGATGCTCTCGCTCGCGTTTGCGTGGGCCGCGCTCGCAAAGCTCGCTCGCTTCTCGGGCTGGCGGGCCGCGCTCGCAGGCTTCGAGCTTCCCAGGCCGGTTGCGGTCGCGTCCTCGTGGGGGGTGCCCGCGGCCGAGCTTGCCGCCGCGGCTCTTCTGGTGACCGCGCCTCCAAAAGTGGGGGCCGCGCTCGCGCTCGCGCTCCTGGCCGTGTTTTCGCTCGCGGTCGTGGGGGCGCAGAGAGAACACGGCGACAAGCTTCCCTGCGGGTGCTTCGGTCGAGCCGAGGCGCGCGACTACCGAACGATCGTCGGCCGCAACGGCCTTTTGGGCGCTCTCGCCGCGGCCGTGCTGTTGTCGGATGCGCGCGCCGCCGCGATCTCGGCGGTCGAGCTCCCGAGCTCGGGCGAGATCGTTCCCGCGGTTCTCGTTGTCGTTGGGATCGCCGCGGTCGTCACGATGACGTTTCAGGTCGGAGGCGCGTTCCGGCGCAAGGAGAATCGGTGAGGGCGCGCGCCGCGCTCTCCGCGCTCCTCGCGGCTGGAGCCCTCGTTCCCTTTATCGCCTCAGCCCATCATGTCGACATCCCGGATCCCAAGGACACGCGCGGCCGGCTCGACTTGCGCGAGACCAAGACGTGGGGAGGGTTCGAGCGCGCCGGATGGCGGCTCATAACTTTCCGGACGTGGGGGGCGGAGAGGATCTGGGACCGCGGTTTCCTGTTCGTTCATCTCGACACTTTTGGGAAGGCGCGGTTCGACTACTACGTCCTGATCGCGTCGAACGGGTCGCGCCTAAAGGGACAGCTGTGGCGCGATCGGGCCAGCAAGCCCGACTTCATCGTTCGACGGGTCCCAGTGTGGCGCAAGAACCGCAGGTCGGTCGCGTTCCGGCTCGACATCACGAGTCTGCGCATCGGCAAGAACAGACAGCGCTACTCGTGGACCGCGCAGACCCTTTGGACCGGGCCGCGGTGCCGGCGCGTGTGCATCGACGTGTTGGACCGTGGCCCCGTCGTCGAGCCGCTCGGCCCGCCCCAGCCGAGCCCGACGATCTCGCCCACACCGACGATCTCGCCCACGCCGACGGCCACGCCGACGGCCTCGCCCACCCCATAGGGATCGCCGGTGGCGCCGCGCCTCGTCATCTTGGGATGGGATTCCGCGACCTTCGACCTGACGGACCCTCTCGTCGAACGGGAAGAGCTGCCGGTGCTCGCCGAGCTCCAGAAGAAGGGCTTCCGCGCGCCGCTCCGCTCGACCTGGCCCCCGATGACCGACTCTGCGTGGACCTCGGCCTTCACCGGCCGCAACCCCGGCGCCCACGGGATCTTCGGCTCGTGGTACCGCGCGCCGGGGTCATACGCGTGCCGCTACTTCTCGTCCCGCGACCGGCGCGCGCCCGCGCTGTGGGAGATGACCGATGGGACCCGGTTCTGCGTGTGGAACGTGCCGATGACCTACCCCCCCAACGAGGTCGCGGGCGCGATGGTGGCCGGCTACGGCGCGCCACCCGGCTCCCGCTGCTGCTCTCCGCCCGATCTCCAGGACGCGCTCGCGCGCCGGTGGCCCCTCGAGGATCTCCTCGATCGTGCTCCTCATACGTCGCTCGAGACGTTCCTCGTCGATCTCTTGCGCGGGCTCGAGGCGCAGGCCGAGGCGCTGCCGTACCTCGCGAAGAAGACCGGGGCGGACTGCCTTGTCGCGGTGTGGCCTCACGTCGATCGCGCACAGCACTTCTTCTGGCGGTTCCGCGGGCTCGATCATCCCCTGTCGGACGCGGTCGATGCCGTCTACCGCGCGATGGACAAGGCGACGGGGGCGATCGTCGAGGCGTTTGACGACGCCGACGTCATGGTCGTTTCCGATCACGGCGCGGGGCCTCTGAAGGGCGACGTGAATGTGGGGGCGTGGCTCGCGGCGCGCGGTCACGCGGCCTACGGTCGAGCGCGCGCACAGCACGCGCTGGGTCTCGCGTGGGCGCTTCCGCCGCCGGTGCGCTGGCTCGGCCGCCGGCTCGCGCCCGGGCTTGCGCGGCGCGCCTTCGGAGCGACGCTCGCGGGGCAACTCGGCAACTTCGACTGGTCAGCGACGAACGCGTTCATGGGTTTTCACTCCGATCTGTGGCTCAACCTGGAGGGCAGGGAGCCCGGGGGCCGGGTGACGGAGGCCGACGCCGACAGGCTGCTCGAGGAGCTTCGGGGGGGCCTTTTGGAGCTGCGCGCCCCGGACTCGGGTGAGCCGGTGTTCGCCGGCGCGTACCGGCGCGACGAGATCTACTCGGGCGCCGCCGTCGACCTCGCCCCCGACCTCATGCTCGACTGCTGGTCGCAGGGCTATCGGGTCGCCCCGGGCCGGGAGGCGACCGACGAGCTCGTGGTCGCCCCGGCCCCCCTCGCCGGTGTCGGCGAGCCGTGGTCGTCTGATCACCGCCCGCTCGGGGTCTTCGTCGGCGCGGGGCCGCGCATCGCATCCGGAGGCGCGTCCGGGGGGGCTGGGCAGGCCGGGCCCCTGTCGCTCATGGACGTTTGCCCGACCGCCCTCGCCCTGCTCGACGAGCCCGTGCCGGAGGGTCTCGACGGGCGCGTCGCGACCGAGGCCCTCGCCCCTTCGGTGGCCGTGAGCTACGGGGGCCGGGCGGCCGAGCGGAGCGCCGCGGGCGATTACTCGGAGGCCGAGGCGGCCGCGGTCGCGGAGCACCTCAAGGACCTCGGCTACATCGAATAGCCCCGCCCCCTTCCCAAGGTTGCGCATCTGAGATTTCTCAGGGACCTAGATCGCACAACCTTGGAGGTTAGGGAGGGTAGCTCCAGATGTCTCTTGGGGGCCGGGGGGCTCCCGGGGGCGGCCGGCGACCCCGGCGGCGGGCCCGGACGGCGGCCCGCTTGAGGTTGCGGACGATGAGTCGGGAGGCGACGATCCACCCGAGCGAGACGAAGATGAGCAGGACGGCGGCAACCGTCAGGATCGGGTCCTGGGCGAACTCCTCGATACGGGACTCCGGCCCCTGCGCGAGCAGCATGTGCCCTGAACCTATATCCGCGCCGCTTCGATCCCTGGGAAGATGACGGTCGTGGACGCCGCGCTCGTCGCCAAACAGCAGGCCCTCACCGAGCTGCTCACCGGCATGGGCGGAGTGGTCGTCGCGTACTCCGGCGGGGTCGACTCGACCTACCTCGCGTGGGCCGCGCACGAGACCCTCGGCGACGACGCGCTCGCGGTCACCGCGGTGTCACCGTCTCTGGCGCGCCGCCAGCGGGCCGCAGCCGAGTCGGTGGCACGCCGCCACGGCTGGAACCACGTCGTCGTCGAGACCTCCGAGATCGAGCGCGAGGAGTACGCCCGTAACGATCCCGACCGGTGCTACTGGTGCAAGACCGAGCTGTTTCAGATCCTCGAGCCGGTCGCCGCCGAGCGGCGGGCCGCGATCGCGGTCGGCACGAACGCCGACGACCTCACGGATATCCGCCCCGGCCACCGCGCCGCGCGCGAGCACGAAGTCCGCGCTCCTCTGGTCGAGGTCGGGCTCTCCAAACAAGAGGTCCGAGCGCTGTCGCGCGCCGCCGGGCTCGAGACCGCCGACATGCCCGCGTCGCCGTGCCTCGCGTCCCGCTTCGCTTACGGGGTGCGCGTCACCGCGGCCGGGCTGGGTCGCATCGACGAGGCCGAGGAGGTCGTGCGCGGCCTCGGGTTCGAGGTCCTGCGGGTGCGCGACCACGGCGACCTCGCGCGCATCGAGGTTCCGGCGGCCGACATCGAGCGGGCCGCGGCTCTGAAGGACGAGATCGCGCGCGAGCTGGCTCGTCTCGGCTACCTCTACGTCACCCTCGATCTCGCGGGGTTCCGGTCCGGCTCGATGAACGAGGTCTTGCGCCCGCCGAAGATCCGATAGCTGGAACCTTTTGGCCCAATCGGGGTGTCTAACGCCCTGAATCCGTCGTTCAATCAGGCAGGTGCTTTCGATGCGCAGAATCCTCGTGCTGGCAGTCGTGACCATGGGGGCCGTGGCGTTCACGGCTCCTCCCTCGGCCGCGTCGTGCGCTGGGTTCGCCGATCCAAAAAAGCAGCGGCGTGCCCATGTCGAGGGGGCCGACGTCATTTTCACCGGCGTGGCGACGAAGGTCGAGGTCGAGCAATCCGACGATCACCTCTTCGGCGATGAGCGCATACGCACCCATTTCAGAGTGGAGACCGGCTACAAGGGGCCGGTGCGGTACAACGAGGTCGTCAATAACGGCCAGACCGGCAGCTCAATCACTCAAGATTTCGAGGCCGGCAGGCGCTACACGGTGTTCGCCGACCTCAACAAGAGAGGCGTCTTGTCCACCAACGTCTGCGCGGGCAACAAGCGCGGCTCGATCAACCCCGATCGCTGGGGGCTCAAGGAGAAGCGCAACGGCGCCGGCGGGGCCGCCGATCTCGACCGGGCCGGCTCTGCGGTCGCGGGTCTCGGCGACCTCGACGGAGACGGACGCGTCGACTACCTCGTGGGCGCGCCGTTCGCCGACGTCCCGGCACCTCCACCCGACTACTCCGGACGACTCGAGGACGCCGGCGAGGCCTACGTTCTCTTCGGGCGCGACCGCATCGGCACCGTCAACCTCAAGCGGATCGGGTTCTTCGGCTACCGCGTCCAGGGCGCGGCGGCGGGCGACCGCGCCGGCTTCTCGGTAGCCAACGCCGGCGACGTCAACGGCGACGGCCGCACCGATCTGTTGGTCGGGGCTCCGGGGGCGAGCAACAACGACCGCGTCGAGTCGGGCAGCGCGTACGTCGTCTTCGATCGACCGGAGCCGCCGGGGCCTTTCAACCTGCGCGACCTGGGCGACGACGGTTTTCGCATCGACGGGGCCAGCTCGGGCGACCAGGCCGGCTTCGCGGTCGCCGGCGCGGGCGACGTCAACGGAGATGGTCTCGCCGATGTCCTCGTCGGCGCCCCGGCCACCGGGATCGACGTCCCACTCGATCCCGACGTGCGTGCCGGCTCTGCCTACGTCGTGTTCGGCAAGGCGTCGTCCGAGGCGGTCGATCTCGCCGCGCTCGGCGACGGCGGCTACACCATTACCGGCGAGCGCGACGGTGACTCGGCCGGGCGCTCGGTGTCTCCGGCTGGTGATGTGAACGACGATGGATCGCCGGACGCGATCGTCGGCGCGCCCCTCGCCGACCGAAACGAGCGCACCAAATCGGGTTCGGCGTATGTCGTCTTCGGCAAGGCGTCGTCCGAGCCCGTCGACCTCGGCGCACTCGGCGAGGGTGGCTTCCGTATCGACGGCGCGGCACCGTTCGACGCCGCGGGGTGGGCGGTCTCAACCGCCGGCGACTTCGACTCCGACGGCCGCGCCGACGTCATCGTCGGTGCGCCCGGGCTGTCCGAGGTCTCGACCAGCGGCGCGGCGTATGTGGTGCTGGGCCACGCCGCTCAGGGCGATGTCGACCTCGCTTCAGGCGAGGGAGTCATCGCGCTCGCGGGCACATCGATCGTCGAGCGGTTCGGCTGGTCGGTGGCCCCGGCCGGTGATGCCGACGGCGACGGCGCCGGCGACGTCGTGGTTGGCGCTCCGTCCAATCTCCCGGGGGAGAACGAGGCGGGTAGGGCGTACGTGTTCTCGTTTTCGGGCCTGGTCCGGATGTCGTCCGACGGGCGCGTCGGCGACCGTTACGGCTTCTCGGTGGCTCCGCTCGGCGACATCAGCGGGGACGGCACTGCGGATCTCGTAATCGGCGCTCCCGGCGCGCGCTACAGGCAACGCGAGCAGGCGGGACGCGCCCACATCGAGTTTTAGAGTCGAGGGTCCTCAGAGGGTGACGATGGGGCAGGTGAGGGTGCGAGTGATGCCCTCGACCGCCTGGATCTTGCCGACGACCAGCTTGCCGAGAGCGTCCATGTCCGGCGCCGCGACCCGCACGATGACGTCGTAGGGGCCGGACACGTCGTCGGCCGAGTCGACCCCTTCGAGGGCGGCGATCTCGCCCGCGACCTGGGCCGCGTGGACCGCGGTCTGAATGAGGACGTACGCCTTCACTTCGTCGGCCACAGCCCCTCCTTGCGTCGAGTGTCCGCCGGAAGTGTAGACGGGCGCTATAGGTTTGGTCGATGGCCGAGGTGCATGCGGTCGGGGGGGAGGCCCTGCTTGGAGTCGCCGTGCTCTTCATCCTCCTCTCGGGCGCTCTTGCGCTCACCCGGGGAGCGAGCGGATGGTTCGAGGGCGTTCGCCGACTGGTCGTGGGGGCCGTCGCGGTGCAAGCTGGAATCGGGGCATTTCTGTATCTGTCGGGCGACCGGCCGGCCGAGACGCTTCATCTCATCTACGGTGCCGTCGCGGTCGTGGCCCTGCCCCTCGCGGCGGGCTTCGCGTCGGAGGCGCCGCCCAAGGCCCGTGCCGGGACCCTCGCGCTCGCGGGGGTGGTGATGGCCGGGGTCCTCTTCCGCTCGCTCGGCACCGGCTGAGCCTCCGTTTCCGCCCAAAGACCCCGAACTTGCCCGTTTCAGGCTCAGGAGAGGCCTCGGACGTGCAACCTCGGAGGCGGCCTTCTCTTGAAGGGCTAGTCCGATCGGGCTATGCGAGAAACCCCCTGATGCGGTCATTCGGTGGCTCGGACGGGGGGTCGATTAGTCATTAGATGGAAGAAAAAGGTTGTCTCACGGGGCCGGCCGGCATGGACTTGGGAGCCGGCAGGTGACCCGGTTCACGGTGGTGCTCGCCGCCCTCGTCGCGAGTCTCGTGATCGCCGCGGGGATCGCTTTCGGGGAGCCCTCGTCGACCGCGGGTGGCTCCGCCTATGGGATAAGCGAAACGGGGGCCGCGACCCTCGCCGCCACTCCGACCGCGTCCGCGACCGCGACCGTCGACGATCCCGGGCCGATCCACGAGGAGGCGGTGGAGGTTCTCGCGCCGTCCGACCCGCTGGCGACGTCGGGGACGCTCAGCGTCGCGGCCGACGGTGCCCTCGATCCGACGATCGCGGCGACGCTTCAGGCCGTCATCGACGGTGCGACGAGCTCCGCCCTGCCCTCACAGTGGAGCGGGCGTGGTTATGCGTTGACCCAGAGCCTCGAGGCGCTGTCGGACACGCTCACCGCGAAGGTGATCGCCGCCGAGGCGGTCGCCGCGTGCGTCGGCACGAGCGTGGTGTACGGCACCGGGTCTCAGGTTACGGATCTCGCGCTGGCGGGTCAGGAGCTTCCGGCGATCATCACGGATCGGCCCAATCAGGTGCTGTTCGACGATCTCGGCATCCGCATCGTGTTCTGGGAGACCAACTGGGATCCGGCAACGCTTACGACCACCGATGGTTCCGGCATGGTGTGGGTCAACGGCTTGCACGTGACCGTGGACGCGACCGAGTTGACGCCCGGCACCAACCTCGTCGTGTCGCATTCAGAGGCGACTGCGACCTGCGCGCCGGCTCCTGATCCCGACCCGACTCCCACCCCCGACCCGGACCCGACCGTCGATCCCACTCCCGACCCGGACCCGACCGTCGATCCCACCCCCGACCCAGACCCGACCGTGGACCCGACACCGGACCCAGATCCGACCGTGGACCCGACACCGGAGCCAGATCCGATTCCGGACCCGGACCCGACGGTCGATCCGGCCCCGGACCCGACCGAGAGCCCGAGCCCCGACCCGACCGAGAGCTCGGATCCTGACGACGGCGGCACGGGGACCGAACCGGAGATCTGCTCCATCGGCCCGGCCCCCGGCGACTCAGGCGATGGCACCAACGACGACGTCAGCGATGACGGTTCGGACGAACCGGGGGATAGCGGTGACGGCGGCTCCGGTGGCGGCAACGGGGACACACTCGACCCCGGAGGCAGAGACGGTTCGGGAATCGGGAACGACGTCGGCGGAGACCGTTTGGATGACGAGGCCCGACCCGGGGGCGGATCGGGCGGCTCTTCCAATCGAGACGGTGGAGATGGCCACGGGGGCGATGACCTCGATGACGGAGGAGCCCCCGCGACGTCGACCACCGATTCCATCCTGCGAGGAGGAGCGCTTCCGTTCACCGGGGCATCGCTCGGTTCGCTCATGTGGATCGCGGCCCTGCTGGTTGCGGGGGGCGTGGCCGTAGTGGTCGTCGACCGGCGCCGATCGCTCGCGAGCGCACCGGCACCCTCGGGGCCTGCTCCTCGCTCAGAGGCACCCGTTGCTTCGATGACCCGACGGCCGGCGACCAAGAAGCCGGTAGCCAAGAAGACGACGGTCAAGAGGAAGAGCACCGCCAAGAAGAGCACCGCCAAGAAGAGCACCGCCAAGAAGACGCCGGCCTCCGGGCGAACCACACCTCGTTAAGCAAGCCCCCAACTCGTTTTGTGTAGCGAAAGCGGCCATTTTTGGGTCGTTTATCCATTCAAAACGTGGGTGTGCAAGAGTTGCGGGCGTGAGCGACCACACTCAGCTCCCCCCGCTCGTCGACGAGGCCGCGCTCAAGGAGTATCTCGACGAGCACCTCGCGGGCGATCAGGAGATCGTGGTCGAGCGTCACCAGGCGGGCCATTCCAACGAGACGTTCTTCATCCGCCGCGGCGCCCGGGAATGGGTGCTGCGCCGGCCTCCACGAGGGGCGTTCCTGCCGACCGCGCACGACGTCGGCCGCGAGTACCGGGTGCTGACGGCGCTCCGCGATACGACCGTACGCGTCCCGCGTACGGTGCTCATGTGCGACGACGAACGCGTGATCGGCGCACCCTTTTACCTTATGGAGCGCGTTCGAGGCGTCGTCATTCGCACTGAGCTACCCGATGCGATGACCGAGCAGCACCGGGCCGCAATCGGAACCGAGCTCGTCGATTCTCTCGTCGAGCTGCATTCGATCGATCCTGCATCCTGCGACCTCGAGGGGTTCGGCAAACCGGCGGGCTATCTCGAGCGACAGCTTCGGCGCTGGAGAGGACAGCTCGAGCTCACCCTTCCTCATACTCGCCCGCTGCCCGATCTCGAGCTCGTGGGCGATTACCTGAGCGACAACCTGCCGCCCTCTCCCGACACGAGGATCGTGCACGGCGACTACAAGCTCGACAACGTCGTGTTCGACGCCGCGCCGCCGCCGCGGCTCGTGGCGATCCTCGACTGGGAGATGTCGACGCTTGGTGACCCGCTCGCGGATCTCGGTTGGATGATCTCGTTCTGGCGCGATCCCGACGACGAGGACGGTGACATCTTCGCCCACCTGAGTTGGGTCACCGCCCTCCCCGGCTTCAGCCGACGCGACGAGCTGATCGAGCGTTATGCACGCGCGACAGGGCGCGATGTGAGCGCGCTCAACTGGTACGTCGTGCTCGCGGTGTGGAAGCTCGCGATCTTGCTCGAGGGCTCCTATGCTCGTCATCTCGCGGGCATGACCGACGATCCCTTCTTCGCCGAGCTCGAGCGGGGCGTTCCGGCCCTCGCGTCCCGCGCCCTCGACATCGCGCGCGCATGAGCGAGCTCAAGGCGCTCATCGTCGACTTCGGCGGGGTGCTGACGACTCCGTTACAGGACGCCATGGTGAAGTTCGCCGACGACGTCGGCATCGAGCTGCAGGATCTGGTGCGCGCCGCGCTCGGCGCCTACTCGGGTGGCGAGGACGATCTCGTGGTCGGCTTCGAGACCGGCAAGATCTCCGAGCAAGAGTTCGCCGTCGCCTTCTCGAAGCGCCTGAGCGATATCTCGGGCAAGGACATCTCGACCGAGAACCTGTTGCGGCGGCTGTTTACGCTGAGCCTCGAAGAGGACATGTTCACCGCGGTCGAGCTGGCTCGGGCGGCGGGCTTCAAAACCGGCCTGTGCTCGAACTCGTGGGGAGTCGAGCTCTATCCGATGGAGCGGCTTGAGGGCCTCTTCGATGCGATTGCGATCTCCGGCCTGGTCGGCCTGCGCAAGCCCGACGTAGAGATGTTCCGTCACATCGTCGACGAGCTCGGGGTCTCGCCCGAGGCGTGCGTGTTCGTCGACGACCATCCCGGCCACCTCAAGCCGGCCCTCGAGGAGGGCATGACCACGGTCCTTCACCGGTCCCCGGAGGAAACGATCGCCGAGCTCGAGCGCCTGCTGGAGACAAGCCTGCGCCCCCCCAACGACCCAAGGTTGCACATCTGAGGACCCCGAGGGGCGTGAGACGCGCAACCTTGGGGTTTGCGGGGCGCGGCAGACGGGCAGAGCAACCGGGGCGAGACTTTGGCATAGTTTCTGGCGCGGCGTACAAAGCCGTACGGCGAATGGGGGTGGGTTATGGGCGACGTTGAGGCTCCCGTCGGAACTCCGGCCGAGCCGATAAAGGGCACCTACCAACTGGGGATCAGCCGGCCGGATATGGAGTTGGTCGACCTTCCCGAACCCGAAGAGGCCTTCGGGGTCTCGCGGATCGGCTTCGTCCAGGTCGTCAAGTTCGCCATAGGGCCGAGCTTGATCGCCCTGGGGATCTCGATCGGTAGCGGCGAGTGGCTCCTGGGTCCGCTGAACATCGGTCAGTTCGGGTTCGTCGGACTGGGGTGGGTCATCCTCGTCTCGGCCTTGCTGCAGACCTTCTTCAACATCGAGGCCTCGCGCTACGTTGTTGCCACCGGTGAGGTTCCCGTGGTCGGCTTCGGCCGTACGCCTCCGGGGCTCGTCTTCTGGGTCCCGTTCTCGGTGTTCGTCCTTTTCTTTGCGTTCATCTGGGGCGGCTGGGCCGCCGGAGCCGGCCAGGGATTGTTCGCGCTCATTCACGGCGAGATTGCCGGCGAGGCCGATCTCACCGAGGTCCGGTGGCTGGCGATCGCTCTTCTGGGCCTGGTGTTCGTGATCGCCGCGCTGTCGCGCAAGGTCTCGCGCGGTCTCGAGCTCGTCAACTGGGTGATCGTCGGCAGTCTTTTAATTGTCCTTCTGATCCTGGACATCGCCATCGTGCCCTTTGACAAGTGGTGGGAGGGCATCAGTGGCTTCTTCAAGTTCAGCCGGCCGCCGTCGGGCATCAGCGCCACCCAGCTCGGCGGCCTGGCGGGGTTCACGGCCCTCGCTTCCGGTCTGAACTGGTACGTGATGAGTCACTACCGCGACAAGGGTTACGGCATGGGACACCGTATCGGCTTCATCGCCGGCCTCCGTGGGGAGAGGAAGGAGGTCCTTGCTACCGGCGTGACGTTCCCCGACGACGAGAAGAACAGAGCCCTGTGGAAGCGGTGGTACCGGTTCCTGCTCCTGGACATGTGGGGCGTGTTCTTCATCGGCGCGATGCTCGGCATGCTGCTTCCCACGATTCTCATGTCACATATGGTCGACGTCTCGGGCGAGACCCCGACCACCGAGAACGTGCCTACTTTCGTGGCCAACATCCTCAGGGGCGAGTACGGTGACTTCCTCTTCTACATCGCGTTGCTGGTCGGGACTCTGATCCTGTTCAGCACCCAACTCGGGATCTTCGAGGCCCTGATCCGCAACTTCACCGATGCCGCCAACGGCACCAGCCCGCGGTTCCGCAAGATGGTGCAGGGCGACCCGCGCAGGTTCTATTACCCGTTCATGATCTTCGTGCTGATCGTCATCGGCATCCTGCTGTTCCAGAGCCTCCCGGTCAGGCTGATCGAGATCTCGGCGAACATGTCCAACTTCGGGGCGCTCATGTTTCCCTTCGTGCTCATCTACCTGAACAGCAGGTTGCCCCGGCCGGCACGGCCGTCCTGGTACCACTACGTGATCCTGATCCTCAACTTCATCTTCTTCGGGTTCTTCTTCCTCAATTTCGTGGTCGAACAGTTCACGGGTGACGCCCTGGTGACGTTCTAGTCGTTTTGAATGCGTAAACGACCGAGAAATGGTCGTTTCGCAACAGAAAACGAGGGCCGGGGGGCGGGGGCCTCGTCAGTCGATGTAGTCGTAGGCGGGGAACGTCAGGAACTCGACGAAGCCCTCCTCGAGGGCGACCTCCTCGAAGAGGGCCTGGGCCTCCTTGGCCCGGCTCTCGGCGTAGACCTCTTCGCCCACGGAGTCTCTGATCTTGTCGAGCTCCTCGTGCACGATGCGCTGCACCAGGCCGCGGTCGATCGCCGGGCCTTGATCGAGACGGGCGCCGTGACGGATCCACTGCCACACCTGCGAGCGCGCGATCTCGGCGGTCGCGGTGTCCTCCATGAGGTTGAGGATCGCCGCGGCCCCGTTCCCGCGCAGCCACGACGACAGATACTGGATACCGACGCTGATGTTGTTGCGCAGGCCCTCCTCGGTGACGGTGCCGTCCGGCACGTGGACGTCGAGCAGATCCTCGGCTCCCACCACCACGTCGTCACGCCGGCGTCCAACCTGATTCGCCTGCGACCCCAGCGTCTCGTCGAACGGCTCCAGGGCGACTGGGACGAGGTCGGGATGTGCGACCCATGTGCCGTCGAAGCCGTCGGTCGCCTCACGCACCTTGTCCTCGCGCACCTTGGCGAGGGCGGTCTTGGTTACGGCCTCGTCTTTTCGGCTGGGAATGAATGCGGCCATGCCCCCGATCGCGTGCGCGCCGCGCGCGTGGCACGTCTTCACAAGCAACTCGGTGTAGGCGCGCATGAAGGGAACCGTCATCGTGACCTGGATGCGGTCGGGCAGCACGAATTCGTCGCGGTGACGGAACTTCTTTATGACGCTGAAGATGTAGTCCCACCGCCCGGCGTTGAGGGCGGCGGAGTGGTCCCGCAGCTCGTAGAGGATCTCCTCCATCTCGAACGCGGCCAGGATCGTCTCGATCAGCACGGTCGCCTTGATCGTGCCGCGTTCGATGCCCAGACGGTCCTGAGCGAAGTTGAAGACGTCGTTCCACAGGCGCGCCTCACGATGACTCTCGAGCTTCGCGAGATACAGGTACGGACCGCTGCCACGCTCCAGCAACCGGCGCGCGTTGTGAAAGAAGTAGAGCCCGAAATCGAACAGGCTCCCCGAGATCTGCTCGCCGCCGACCAGGACGTGCTTCTCGTTCAGGTGCCATCCGCGTGGGCGGACGACCAGCGTCGCGGTCTCGTCGTTGAGCCGGTATTCCTTTCCCTCCGGGCTCGTGAACTCGATCGTGCGCTCGATTGCGTCGATGAGGTTGACCTGGCCGGTCACCATGTTGTCCCAGACAGGCGAGTTGGCGTCCTCGAAGTCGGCCATGAACACCTTCGTACCGGAATTGAGTGCGTTGATCATCATCTTGCGGTCGGTCGGCCCTGTGATCTCGACGCGCCGGTCCTGAAGGTCATCGGGGGCGGGCGCCACCGACCACGCGCCCGCGCGCACCGACTCGGTCTCGGGCAGAAAGTCCGGCATCACCCCGCGGTCGATCTGGGCCTGGCGCTCCTCCCTTTTAGCAAGGTGGCTCCGCCGCACCGGCTCGAACTCTCGATGGAGCTCGCCGAGGAAAGCGAGGGCGTCCTCCGTGAGAATCTCGCGGTGCCGGCCGGCCACCGGTGCGCGCACTTCGACTCCATCAGCCATCATCACAACCTCCGGTTCGCGATCGACGCCTCGAGTACTTCCATGGGGTGGTAGATCGGCATGTTCTTACCCATCTGAGCCAAATGCGACGCGATCTGCAGCGTGCAACCCGGGTTGCCGGACGCGATCGCCTCGGCCCCCGCGGCCACGAGTTTCTCCGCCTTCCGCCGCCCCAGCTCTGCCGCAGCCTCCGGCTGGAAGAGGTTGTAGAGGCCCGCGGAGCCGCAGCAGATCTCCCAGCCGTCGGGCTCGACGATCTCAACCCCGGGGACGTCCCGGAGCAGAGCGCGCGGCTCCGCTCGCACCGCCTGCGCGTGCGCAAGATGACACGCGTCGTGATAGGCGATTCGCATCTGCACCGGGTGCCGGCGGGCGACGGGATCTTCACCAGCGAGCAACTCCGACACGTCTCGCACCTTGGCCGAGAAGTCCCGCGCGCGATCGGCCCACTCCGGATCGTCGGCGAGCAGGTGACCGTAGTCCTTCATCGAGGACCCGCACCCTGCGGCGTTGACCGCGACGAGGTCGCAGTCATCGAACATTTCGATCAGTTGCTTCGCCAGAACGAAGGCGTCGTCCTCATAGCCCGAGTGGAGCATGAGGGCGCCACAACAGCGCGGCGAGCGCGGCGCGAAGACCTCGAACCCCTCGGCCGCCAGCACGCGCACGGTCGCCTGATTGACGCGATGGAAGAAAACGCGTTGCACGCATCCCTGGAGAAACCCGACGCGGGCTCGGCGCTGTCCTTGTGCCGGGATGCGTTCCGGCAGGCGTCTCCACGCATCTCTCACGCGCACCTCGGGCGCGAGCGACGCGAGCGTCGCCAGGCGAGGGAACCGACGCATCAGTTTTCCGGGAGCGAGCCTGCGTGCCGCGAGCAGCGGGGCGGTCGCCCGGAGCCGCCCCGGGTGTGTGAACAGCGCGAACAGCGCTCTCCGGAACACGCGTTCCCTCAACGGCCGCGACAAGTTGCGTTCGACCTGCGGACGGGTCGCTTCGATCAAGCGGTCGTATTGGACGCCCGACGGACACGCGGTCACGCACGCCATGCATCCCAGGCATCGGTCGAAGTGGATCGCCATGCCGGCCATGTCGCTGCCGTCCTCGAGCCCGTGGTGCATGAGCACGATTCGTCCGCGCGGAGAGTCCATCTCCTCGCCCCACAGCGCATAGGTCGGGCACGTAGGAAGACAGAAGCCGCAATGCACGCAGTCGGCGATCAGGCCGGGATCGGGCGGGCGACGCTCGTCGAAGGCGCGCGCGGGGTCGGCCATCAGATACCTCCCACGAAGATTCCCGGATTCAGGAGCCCGTCTGGGTCGAAGCGCTGCTTGATGCTCCGCGACAACTTCGACAGCGTTTCGGTCTGCTCCCCCCACACGTCGACCTTCTCCCTTACCGCACGCGGCGCGTCGCGGACGACGCAGGGAACGCCGCGCAGCTCGGTCCGAAGATCGTCGACCGCCTGGACGAGCCGGTCCTCCGAATCGTGGGGGAGCTTCAGCCAGTACACGCCCGCCCCGGCGCGACCGACGACTTGCACATCCCGGCGCTTGGCCGCGCGCAGCACCCTCTCCAGGTCGCCTTGCAGGCCGGATAGCCGCAGGATCGCTCCTTCTGTGGAGCGCTGGCCTTCTCGCTGGGACGCCCACAGCGGCTCGTCGCCCTCGGCCAGCGAGGTCTCGAGCCCGGCTTCGGACAGCAGGCGAGTTGCCGCCTCGGCCTGGGTGGTCGAAGCAAGGCCGGCGAAGCGAGCGAGGATGCTGCCCCTGCCATCTCGCCAACCGACATCGAGGCCTTCCGCCTGCAGCGCCGCGTGGGACACAGCCATCGCTCCGCGCTGGAGCGCCGCCGGATCCTCGGACGACCCCCGTGCCGTTACCCGGATGGGTGACAACGGATGGAGGCGGACGACCACCTCGGCGATAAGGCCCAGTGTCCCGAACGATCCCGTGAACAGCTTGGCGAGGTCGTAGCCGGCGACGTTCTTGATCACCTTCCCACCGGCGCGCGCGATAGTTCCGTCTGCCAGCACGACCGTCATGCCGAGCACGAGATCGCGCGCCGCGCCGTACCGGTGTCGGAGGGGACCGGAATCGGCCGTCGAGAAGATCCCTCCGATGGTTGCGCCCGGCTCGTCCCCGATCGGCGGATCGAGGGCCAGCATCTGTCCATTGGCGGCGAATGTTTTCTGGGCCTCGGCCAAGGGCAATCCCGCCTCCAGCACGGCGGTCATGTCGGCGTGGTTGTATTCGACGACGTCGTTCAGGCGGTCGGTGCGGATCTCGACATCGGGACGAGGGACCACGCGGCCCCATTCGGCTTTGGTGCCCGCTCCGAGCACACGCACGGTCGCACCCTCTGCCGACGCGCTCCGCAGCACATCGGATGCTTCTTGGAGCGAGGAGGGACGATGTTCCGTCATCGGTCAGAAGCGCTCTGCCACGCCCGCCCGCTCGAGCGGGTGTTGCCGATACGGACCCGGAACCTCTCCGCACAGCCGCGGCGTAGGCATGACCTTGCCCGGGTTGGCGAGCTGCGCCGCGTCAAACGAACAGCGGAGGCGCTGGAACGTCGCAAGGTCGGATTCCGAGAACATCTCCGGCATGTAGCGCTTCTTGTCTACGCCGATGCCGTGCTCTCCGGTGAGGGAGCCTCCCGCGTCCACGCAGGCGCGGACGATGAGTCCGGCGAGCTCCTCCGCTTTCTCCGCCTGGCCCGGCTCGGTGCCGTCGTAACACACGAGCGGATGAAGGTTGCCGTCTCCGGCATGGAACACGTTGGCGACCTTCAGCTCATACTCGCGGGACAACTCGTCGATACGCCGAAGAACCTCGGGCAGCTTGGTGCGCGGAATGACCCCGTCCTGAACGTAGTAGTCACGCGAGATGCGACCCATCGCTGCGAAGGAGGCTTTGCGCGCCTTCCAGATGAGATCCCGTTCGGCCGCGTCCTTCGCGACGCGAATTCCGGTCGCGCCGTTCCTCATGCAGGTGGCCTCTACCTGATCGAAAAGCGCGGCACACTCGCTTTCCGGCCCATCGAGCTCGACGATCAGCGCGGCCCCTACGTCGAGCGGATACCCGGCGTGCGTCGCCTCGTCGGTCGCCCGGATGGTGAGGTTGTCCATCATCTCGATGGCACCCGGGACGATCCCTTCGGAGACGATGTCGGAGACCGTCTGTCCGGCGACGTCGGTCGTTTCGTAGTAGGCGACGAGCGTGCGCGTCGCCTCGGGCACCGGCACCACCCGCAGCGTGATCTTGGTAGCTACACCGAGAGTGCCCTCGGACCCCACAAACGCGCCGAGGAGGTCGTACCCGGGCCGATCGGCCTCCTTGCCCCCGAGCGTCACCACGTCGCCATCCGATAGCACCACCTCGAGCCCGGTCACGTAATTGGTCGTGAAGCCGTACTTGAAGCAGTGAGCTCCGCCCGAGTTCTCGGCGATGTTTCCTCCGATCGAGCACACGATCTGGCTCGATGGATCGGGAGGGAAGAAGTGTCCCGGCCCCACCGCCGCCGAGACCTCGACGTTCGTGACGCCGGGCTCGACGACGATTCGCTGATTGTCGAGGTCGACCTCGAGGATCCGCCGCATCCGCGACAGCGCGATCACGAT
>JBOGXF010000075.1:0-16232 GCA_050694275.1 Actinomycetota bacterium
CGAGCATGCAACGCCCGCCCCAGCCGCGCCCAGGGCCGGCCCCACGTAGCCGGTCTCGGCCGTGCGCTCCTTCTTTTTCTTCTTCTGGTCGGCTTCCGATGGAACTGCGGCGAGCGCGCTCAACACGGCCGCCATTAACAGGAGTACTCCCAGCCTCCGCATGGCTCCCCCTACGAACTCCGACTGCCCACAGGGATACTTCGTCGTGCGTCCCCCTTGTCCTCTTAGGGTGAGGAATCGCAGACTTCGCCCTTGTCGGGTGGCCCCGTGCGGACTCGCGCCCTGGAAATGATCCGGACGATGCGGTCCTCGATCGCCTTCGGGGCGTTTCTGTCCAGGATCGAAAATGCGATCCACCTGCCATCTCTCGTGGATCTAACCCAACCGGACAGGGCCGAGGCGCCGTTGAAAAGGGTCCCGGTTTTCGCGTGGACCGCGAGACCGGGCAAACGGTAACGGAGGGTTCCCTCGTTCGGACCCGGCAGGCTATCGCGCAGTGGCACACCCCAAGGCATGGTCTCGGCGACACCAAGGAGCTCGACGATGGCTTCGGGGGACACCCGATTCTTGTACGAAAGTCCCGAGGAGTCGTGGGCGACCGCTTCCACACCCTGCGCGCTCGTCCACGCTGCGATGGCGCGCGCCCCCTTCGCGATGGTTCCCGGAGGATCGAAGAGCTCGGCGCCGAGAAGTTTGCCGAGCATCTCGGCGAAGAAATTGTTGGACGTGCGATTCATGTAGGCAACGATCTCTGCAAGCGGTCGCGAGCGCACCCGAGCGATCCGAGACAGTGTGGTCGGAGGCTTGCCCGAGCCGGACGCACCGTTCACCGACACGCCGACCCTCTCTAATTCCCTCATCAGTGCCGCGGCCACGGCTCGCTCGGGTTTCCGGTGCACGTGGTTGCCCCTGAGCACGAGCGATGAGAGAGTCTGCACGTACTGATGCGGGACATAGGGCTGCCAGCCGGGAGCATCGAGGTCGCGCGCAAAGTAGTCGGCCGCCGCCATCAATCGCCCGTCGACCTCTTTGATCCCCGCCCGTTTGATCATCTCCGCGAGGCGGGCAAGCGTCGTGGCCTCTACGTTGCCCCAGTACCCCGGCTCGCGGGCGGTCAGGGTGGGATCACCCCGACCCAGAATCCAGAGATCGCCCTCCACCGTGCCGTTCTCGACCGAGGTCGCGGCCGCGCTGGTCGGGATGCGGTAGTGCGGGCCGAAGCGATCGAAGAGGGCGAAGGAAAGAAGAAGCTTCTGGTTGGAAGCGGGGATGCGCGCCCTGTGGGCGTCGTGGGAATAGACGAGGTCGCCACTGAGGCCGACCGCAACCCCCACCGTGTGATTGCGGACCAGAGCCGCGATCCTCTTTTCCCAACCGGTATCTGCAAGCGAAGGATCGAAGTCATTCGCCTTCGGCCGGCACGAGGTGGCGGGCGACGGGGATGCCGCGGGCTCCGCGAGAGCCGCCGATCGCCCAGGCGGGATGGTCGTCTGAGCGGGGGGGTCGGGGACGCAAGCACCCGCGACGAGAAGCAGAGTAGCAAGGAGGAGACGGCGCCGATCTCTCATGGGAGGCAGACTGCCATCATCTGCGCCTCAAGGCCAGGCCCGCCACGGTATTCAGATCTTGAAGAAGGCGTGGCCGCTCAGGCGCAGAGGGCCAATAGCCGGGGGACCAGCTCCGCGATCATCGCGGTGCCCTTGCGGAGGTAGTCGTCGGCTCCGAGCGCAGTTGCTTCGCGTTCGACCACGCCGTTGAAGCCTGAGAAGGCCAGGACCTTGCAATGGATCCCACGAGCCCGCATCTCCGCCAGGACCTCGAGGCCGTCCATGTCCGGCATCGCCATATCAAGAACCACCACGTCGGGTCGCTCGCGCTCCAGCAACTCGATCGCTTGCGATCCGTCGGAGGCATCTCCGACAACCTCGAAGCGTCCATCGGTCTCTAGCGCGACGCGAATCACAAGGCGCAAGTCATCGGCATCGTCGGCCAGCAGTACCCGGATCATCTGGTTGTCTCGGGCGCGCTCCGGCGATCGGTGCGCACGAGATCACCCGGTTGGATATCGGGCATACTCGTCGCGACCAATTCGCTCACGATCTTCTGTGTCTCCGTCAGCGATCGTTTGAGCGCCGCGCGACCCTTCTCCACCATCCCCAACTCAAATGCGTATTCGGCGACCGCCAAGTTTTGGAGGACGTTGTCGTTGAGGTCGAGTGCGTCCCGTTGACGTGTCTCGGCCTCCGCGAGCCGCCGGGCAGCATCCTGGTACGAGGCCTGCAATCTTTCGTTTTGCTTCCACACCGTGAGACCGGCGATGCTTGCACCCAGGATGAAAACGCCGTGAATCAGCGCCCACTTGACCGGATTGGCGAGCGCAGCGGGGTGGTTGAAGACCGCATGCGGATCGGCCAGACCCAAGAGCGCGTGGTGAGCGACGACGTAACCGATCGCGAGCAGGAACGGTAGCCAGTCCTGATACAAGATGATTATCGTCACCATCACGAAGAAGTGGAAATGGGCCTCAATGCTCCCGTCGGAGAAATGGACCAGGATCCCGGAGGCGCTCATCAGGCCTATGGTGGCCACCACCGATGCGACCGACTGGTTCCCGCGCGACCACCAGGCCGCCAGCGCCGCGCCCGCGACGATGCCGGCCTCGGCGAGGGCGTGCAGCACGCCGTAGCCCTGGATGATCCCGAAGAGGGCCAATCCCAGGGCGTTCAACCACAGGAGCGCCACGAATCCCTTGTGGCGTCGATCCCAGACCCCGGTCGGGAGCCCACCGCCTTCCGGGAGGAGAGCCCGGATCCGCTCGATAGTCATGGCTCCATTTCACGTCAAATGTGACAACTCCGACTATCGGGCAAACTACGTACGGCGCCCCACGCCGGCAGGCTTTGTTTCCGTGGAGGCCGTGGGGCTTATTCGACCAGGGGGTCGGTCCTTACGCCGTAGAGATAGAACAGCGGGACGTACGGCTCGGGGTCGCCGTCCCAGTCGTAGGCCCTGATCTGATCGGGGTTGCGCCGCCCGGAGAGGGCGCGGAACAACTCGAACCGATCCGTGCGCAACATCGCAGCCGGCTCGTCTCCGCCGACCACCCAGGACTTCTCGCCGGCCCGGATCGCGAGCCCCGGCCCCCCGGCCGCGCGCAGGCGGAGATCCATGAAGGCCACGTACCCGGCGGCTCCGATGCGCACCGGCGGGCTCTCGCGATCCCGCACGATCCCGAGCGCCCCATAGATGTCGTGCCGATCCGTGATGATGACGCGATCTGCGATCGCGGGCACCCCCTCCGGCCACGGCGTGTGGCCCCGCATCATGTCGACGATCGTCTTGGACAAGGCCTCCCATTCGTCGGCGATCTGCTTCGCCGACAGGCCGGCGCGCTGGGCGACATGTCCCGCGGTCCACTCGTTCAGCCGGGCCAGCGCGGAGTCTTCCTCCACCGCTTCGAAGAATTCCCGTGGGTAATCGCCGGCGGATATCGAGGCTGCATCCCCGGCGAGGTGCGCGAGCACGTCTCTGATCCTCCAGCCAGGCGTGGCCGGCACGGGGCGAGTGACGTCCTCGTCGGACAGCCCGAGGCACAGGTTCGAAACCTGCGTCCGCACCTCTTCGTATACGTCGGCGAGATCGCCCATCGCCCCAGACACTAACCCTGAACCCCATGAACGGTTCTCTGTGCGAGCGTGATCTCACTCGGACAAGAGGGCGTATGTGAGCCTGATCTCCTTTCCTTCTGCGACTAGGCCGCCGGCTTTCAGAGCGTCCCCATAGATCTGCAGCTGGTCCGCCCGGTCTCTCTTGCTCTGGGGCCGCCTCCCCGTCTTGAAGTCGACGATCTCGAGGCCCCCGTCGTCGGTCTCGTAGACCGCGTCGATACGGCCCCGGATGATCTTGCCGTCCTTCTTCAGCACGAACGGCAGCTCGATCATCGGCTCGCCGGACGGAAGCGACGCGAGAGTTCGGTCGCCATATTGCTCCTCGAAGCGGGCCAGCATGTCGTCGATACGGCTGGCTTCCTTGGAAACCTCACCTGGCTCGTCGAGCTCCATCTCCTCCGGGAACGGTGATATCCCGCGGCTCCTCTCCTCTATCCGTCGATGAACCTCGGTGCCGATGCGGCGGGCCGCGGTCGGGCGGTCTGGTAAGGGGCGCGCCAGATCCCATGCGCCGATCTCACCGTTCTCAAGGCGCACGAGATTGGTCGCCGAGATGATGTCGGGCACCTTCGGCTCGGCCGGCGCTTCGCGCTCCGTCGCCGCGGCGATGACCTCGAGATCGCGCCGCTGGGACGCGATCAGCTCCTCGGCCTCCGCGCGCTCCTCAACGGACAGGTCGGCGAGGAGGGACGCGACCGTGAGATCCCCGGAGACGACGGCGTCGGCGACGCTCCCCCATCCCCGCTCGAACAAGCCGTCTTCCATCCCTGTGCGAGGAACCGGGGGCCACGTGCGGCGGTCCTCCATGGCGTCAAACAGCGGGTTGTTCTCGGGCATGTCGTCGGCAGCCACGACCTCGACGAGGTCCCGGCTCGCGAGATCGGCGACCTCGGTCCAGAACGGCGATGGGCCCTTCTCCTGCTTGTCGCGCCCGTACCACCACGCCGCGCTCACATGCAGGCGCTGCTTGGCCCGCGTGAGCGCGACGTAGAACAGCCTGCGCTCATCCTCGATCACGCGTTCTTTGATCGCCTTGAGAAATGGCGGGAGCTTGCCCTCGAACTTGGGCAGGTGTTCTCTGTCCTCGCGCACATCGTAGGGCAGCTCCGCGTAGCTCGTGAGCGGGTTCGACGCGCGCGTGTTCGGGAAGATCGAGTATGTCGGCTCGCCGGTCTTCTCGTTGGTCTTGGACGCGACCGACGGCACGAACACGCACTCGAACTCGAGTCCCTTGGCGGAGTGGACCGTCATGAGCTTGACCGAGTCCTGGTCGGCGGGCTGGATCGCTTCGAGCGTCTCGTCGGCCTGCTCGGCCGCATCGAGATAGGCGATGAACGCGCGCAGCGTTGCCTCGCCCTCGACCGGCGCGAACGACGCGACCTGGTCGAGGAAGTTGCTGATGTTCTGCTTGGCGGCGGGGGCGGTGCGCGACGTCGACGACTCGAGCGCGTCGGCGATGCCGGCCTCGCGGATAATCTCCTGCACGAGCTCGAGCAGCGGCGCGTTCGAGCGCTTGCGGATCGCGGCGAGCCGCGTCGCGAACGCCTTCAGACGCCTCCTCGCCTGGTCGCCGAGGCCCTCGATCTCGTCGACGTGGCCCAGCGTCTCGGCGAGCGCGAAGCCGACGTCGCCGGGCTCCATCTCGCGCGCCTCTTCCTCGTCGCCCCCGGCGAGCTGGACACGCAGGTCCCAGTTCTGCGACGCGGCCCAGCGCGCCAGCAGCGACAGGTCGCGGTAGTGGATGCGCCAGCGGGGGCCCAGCAGGATGCGCGCGAGCCAGCGATTGGCCCCGGGCTTGGTCTCGAGCGCCCTGAGCCAGGCCACGACCTCGGTGACCTCGGGGGTCTTGAGAAGCCCGCCGAGCCCGATGACCTCGACCGGGATCTCCTTCTCCTCGAGTGCTTGGAGGATCATGTCCATCGCCGCCTTGCGCCGCACCAGGATCGCGATGTCCTTCCACCGGACGGGGTCGCGGCCGTCGGCGGTCGCATCGCCGTGGAGGTCCTCGCAGCGCGCGGCGATCCAGCTCGCCTCGGCGCGCTCGTCGGCGAACAGCCCGACCTCGACCCTGCCGTCGCCGTTGGCCTCGACTGCGCGCAGCGGAAGGCCGGGGCGACGGGACACGTCGATCCTGTCCACCACCGCGTTGGCGACGTCGAGGATCTTCTTTCCGGAGCGGAAGTTCTGTGACAGCGAGATCGGCTCGTAGCGCACGCCGTCGGCGCGCGGGAAGTCGTCGGGGAAGCCGATCAGGTTGTACATCGTTGCGCCGCGCCACGCGAAGATCGCCTGGCGGGCGTCGCCGACCGCGGTGACCGCGCGGTTGGGGCCGATCAGCGCTTGCAGCAGCTTGCGCTGTGCGACGTTGGTGTCCTGATACTCGTCGAGCAGCACGAACGGGTAGCGCTTACGGTAGATCCCGCGGACCTCGTCGTTGCCCTCCAACACGTCGACCGCCTTGGTGATCTGGTCGCCAAAGTCGATGCGGGCGGTCCTGCTCTTCGCGCCGATGTAGGCGGCGACGGCGCGACACAGCTCTTTTCGCTTCCGGGCGGTCTCAACGATCCTCTCCTCGACGCCTCGCATCGAGAGGATGCGATCGGCCGCAGCTTCGATGTCGTTGACCCCGATCACGTGATCCGCGATCGACGACGCAAGGTTGAGCGTTTGACCGACGACGTAGGACGAGCGCACCTCGAGCGCGTCGAACGGAGGGAGGTGATCGAGGCAGCCCAGCACGAGCTGCCACTGTTGCGCGTCGGACAGCAGCCCGGCCTCGGCCTCGACCCCGACCAGCAGGCCGTAGTCGCGCACGATGCCGGCCGCGAACGCGTTGTAGGTGTAGACGGAGACGTCTTCACCCGACTCGTCGTGGAGCTCGGTAAGTGCGAGGCGCACGCGCTCCTGGAGCTCCCCGGCGGCCTTGTTCGTGAACGTGAGCCCGAGGATCTGTGACGGCGACAGGTCCTGGGTCTCGAGCGCCCACGCGATGCGGGCCGCCATCACCGCGGTCTTGCCCGAGCCGGCCCCCGCGATGAGATACAGGGGCTCGAGGGGGTGGGAGATGGCGCGCCACTGCTCGTCGGTCGGCTCGAAGCCCTTGAGGGCGGCGCGGATGGCGGCGGACTTACGGGGGTCGGGAATCATGCCGGTAGCTCCTTGCCCTCGGACCACAGGGGACAGATCGGCTTGAAGCGACACCACGTGCAGTCGGCCTCGGGATTGGGGCGGAAGTCCTCGGCCAGCACGCCATCGATCAGCTCGGGCAGGCGCTTCAGCGCCTCTTCGGCCTGCTCGGGATTCTGGGTGCGCTTCTGCACGTCGCCGCGGGACAGGGGCGCGTTCGGGTAGATGAGTTGCATCGACACCGGCTCGCCCAGCGATGCGAGCTCGTCGTCGGATCGCGCCGCGAGGTAGTAGATCGCGAGCTGCAGCGACTCCTCGGCCTCCTCCCACGACGCGACCGACTTGGAGGTCTTGTAGTCGCTCACGACGACGTTCTTTCCGAGCTTGTCGACGCGGTCGATGCGCCCGGTGATGCGATGGCCGTCGAAGTCGACCTTGAAGCCCTTCTCGACCTTCGCGGCTTTGCCCGGCTTGAGATATCGGAGGTAACGGTCGAGCATGATCTCGCCTTCGCGGTGGAACTGGCGTGCGACGGCGTGGTTGGGAAACACGCTCTCGTCGAACAACTCGTCGAAGCGCGGGTACGCCTCATCGAGGTCGGCGAACTTGCCGAGCTCGATCTCCTCGAAGACCTTGTGGATCCACGACCCGAAGGCCATGTTGTGGCTCGTGTCAGGGTCCAGTCCCAATACCACCTGATAGAGGTACTGCAGCCCGCAGTTGTCGTAGGTCGAGATGCGCGAGTAGCTCGTTCTCAGCTTATCCTCGGAGAGGTCGTCGTCGCCGTCGGCGCGCTGGCGCCGGATCGGATGTGCGCCCTCGGTCCAGTCCCACCGCCACCACCACTCGCTCGGCTGCGCGGCGCGGCAGCCGGCGTCGAGCTCGCACACCTGCGCGATCCCGGCGAGCGCAGCGATGCGCTCGGGCGCGGGATTGGAGGTAACCGACATGATGCGGCGGTAGCGGGCCGCGGCCTCGGTGAAGGTGAGCGGCGGGAGATCTGTCGGAACGTCGGGCTCGGGGACCTCGCCGCAGAGCTCCTCGATGAAGCGGCTCGGCTCGCCGCGGCGGGTCGGGCCGGGGGAAGTCGTGACGATGCAGCGCTTGTTGGCGCGGGTGACCGCGACGTAGAACACCCGGCGGTCCTCGGCCTCGTTCTTGCGATGGCGCCCGACGGGATCGGTCTCGTCCAGGAAATAGGGGTCGAACAGCCCCGACGCCCGCCGGCCCTTGGGGATCGCGCCCTCGACCACGCCGGCGACCGCGACGAGCGCCCACTCCTTGCCCTTGGCCCCGTGGAAGCTCACGATGTTGACTCCCCCACCCGAACGCTCGGGCGGGAGCCACGGGTCCGATCCGAAGTCCGCGCGCCCGATCGCCTCGAGGTATTGGGTGAACGTGCCGGAGCCGCGTCTCCGCTCGACGTAGCGACCGAGCGCGCGCGCGAACGCGACGAGCGCGTCGAGGTCGCGGTTGGCCGGGTCGTCGAGGCTCTCCCGGGCCTGCGCGGTGAGGTCGCGGCACAGCCGCGAGCGGTCCCACACGACCCAGAACGCCTCGTCGGCCGGCGCGTCCTTCTTGCTGCGCAGGAGGTCGCGCAGCTCGATCAACTCTGCCATCCTCGGCACGGCGTCATCGTCAAGGTCGGCAGGCGGATCCTCGATCACCGTGGCGAGCGTCCTTCCGCTGAGGCGCGCGACGCGCTCGAGCTCGCGCACGACCCCGTCGTCGAGGTCGATCAGTCGCGACCGCAGCAGTTCGAGGAGTTGCTCGGGGTCCGGATCGTCCGAGAACGCGAACTGCGCGAGGTCCGCGAACGCGCGCACGATCGGCTCGCGCCCGAGCGGCCGATCCGGGGCGCTGATCGAGAACGGCACCTCGAGCGCATCGAGGGCGCGCTCGAGCGGCGGGAGCATCGCGCGCGGTGACGTCAGCAGGATCGCCATGTCCTCGTAAGCGATCTTGTCGGTGAGGTGCGCGAGCCGGAGAGCGCGCGCGATTGCCTCGACCTCGGAGGCGAGGTTGGGGAAGCGCTTGACCTCGATCGTGGCGTCCCCCACGAAGCTCTGCGCCCGGTGATCGGCGTCGCCGTTGCGCCCGATCAGTTCCAACGACTTGGCACCGAAGTCCGCACCGAGCCGATAGCTCGTGCGAAGGGTGACGCGGTCGTGGTGTCCGAACTCCTTCTCGAAGTCGTCCATCCAGTCCGGGTCGGCCCCCCTGAACGTCTCGATCGCGGAGTCGGGATCTCCCGCAAGCACGAGCGACCGGCGGTCGGGCGAATCGGAGCCGAATCCGCACAGGAAATGCAACATCCGCTGCTGCACGAGCGCGAGCTCCTGACCATCGTCGACGAGAACGTGGAGATAGCGCCGGTGCAGGGCGTCGCGCACGTCGTCGTGGTTGGCGATCAGCTCGGTAGCGTCGGCGAGCAGCGTCGGGTAGTCGACGCGGCTTTGCGACCTCAGCCTCGTGCGGTGAGCCTTGAAGAAGCGGACGACGTCGGTCCACCCCGGCCGCGCCGCGGCGAGGGCATCGAGCTGGGCGTCGTCGAGCAGGCGCTGCTCGGCCCGGATGCAGAAGTCGACGACCTCGTCGACGAAGCCTCGGTTTTCCAACAGATGGCGGTGGTGGGGCCAGTTCGCCTTGTTCTCGAGGGTGAGCGCGTCGCGCACGTCGCCCCACTGCTCCGGGCTGGTGAGAAGGACGGGCGGCTCGTTGTATGCGAGCCGGTCGTAGTGCCGGCCGACGAGGTGGTTGGCGAGACCGTGCCACGTATAGACCGGGACCTCGATGAGGGCGTCGAGGCCCTCGTCGAACAAGAGCCGGCGAGTGAGCCGATCCTGCAATGCGATCTTGGCCGCCCGGTTGGGAACCAGGAACAGGATCCGATCCGAGGAGCAGCCCGGTTCTTGGGCGAGGCGGACGAAGCGCTCCTCGAGCACGGTCGTCTTGCCCGTGCCCGGCCCCCCGAGCGCGAGCAGGGGGCCGGGGCCGTGGTCGACGACCCGGGCGTGGTGGGGATCGAGAGAGATCGCGTGGCTCACGGTTTCAATCTATCGAGGGGGTACGACGAAAACCCGCGCGTCGCGAAGATTTGCCGCTAGACGAGCCGAGCGGCGACGAACGCGAGCCCGGCCACCGCTAGCATCGCCGATGAGGTGATCCCCACCATGGCGGTGATCATGGTTCGGGTCTGGGCGTTGAGCTCGGCTCGGAAGGTCGCCAGCATCTTGTACTCGAGGCGCTCCTCGAGCTGCTCGAGGTCGCGCTTCGTGGCAACATCGGCCCATCCGACGGGCGGGAGGTGCTCCATCAGCACGGTCGCGTGCTCGTGCCCGAGCACCTGCTCGAGCTTCGTATACAGGTCGTGACGAGAACGTTCATCCACGGCCATTGTGCGCTCCTTCCCGAGCAGCGGCAACCGGAAGCGCGGCCAAGAAAGAACGTATAGGGAGGGTGTGACATGAGACTCTGATTTACGGCTTCGACACGAGGATCGATGTTCCGTCGCTGTCCCCGTCCGGATCCGTGTTGGCGGTCGCGTCGTAGAGCAGCGCACCGGTCACGTCGTCGACCGTGAACATCACGCTGCTCGTCCTCTTGGGAACGTCGGGGCGGGTGACGCTACATTGCCCACCCGCGCCTGTGAGACACGAAGACGTGCCCGACGCGCCCTCGCTCCAAGTGCCGCTCACGGTCGCGTCCGCGACCGGGTTTCCGCTCGAGTCGAGAACCGTCACGGTGACAAGTGCGGTCCACGTCGGCCCCTCGCTCGTGCTCGAGCCGTCGAGGTCATCGACGTGCATGGTCTCCCCGGTCGAGTTCGCGACGGTCACCGAGATGCCGTCGGACGCGGCGTTGCCGTCGGTGTCCGTTGCGGTCGCCCCGAGGGCGTGGCCCCCGTCCGAGACCGCGGTCGTATCCCAGTCGGCCGACCACCCATCCAACCCGTCCGCGTCCACCCAGATCGAGGACTCGTCGACGAAGAACTCGACCCGGGCGATACCCACGTCGTCGGTCGCCTCAACCGTCACCGTCACCGTGTCCGACACGGTGACGCCGTCGGCCGGGCTAGTGATCGCGGCATCGGGCATCCCCATCTCGGCCGCCACCGCTTGGCGGATGTCGGGCAGGTCCCCGTAAAGGTTCTCTCCCGGGCACTCCGTGCTGACCCAGTCCCGGTGCCCGGAGATGAGGTCGACCACCTTGGTGGCGTCGCTGTCGGGGTGCGGGTTCTCGTAGTTGACGACCGCCTCGGGGTCGAGCCCGTGGCGGACGGCGAGCTCGGCCATCACGTCGATCAGCGAGTCGACCGCGGCCTGCTTGGGCTCACCGCCGAAACGGGGATGGGTCGTAAACTCACCAAGCAAGGCGATGCCGAGGTTTCCGGAGTTGTAGCCGCCGACGTGCGCCCCGGTGACCACGCGGGCGGCGTCGGCGGTGGATTCGTGAGCGAAGTCGCGCCCGTCGCCGCCGGCGCTCTCGCACGAGCTCGAGGCCGTGCCCGACCAGCGCCCCTCGTAGGTCCGGCCGTCCTCGTCGATGAGGTACTGGTAGCCGATGTCGCCCCAGCCCCGGTCGATCGCGTGGTACTCGTAGATCGCCCGGACCGTGGCCTCGGGATCGGGATCGTCGTTGTCGGTCGCGGTGTGGTGGGCGGTCATGACCTGGACGTCGAAGAACTCGGCCGGCCAGATCTCGTTGCCGCCGGAGTCGAAGCGAAGGCTCTCGTCGGCGCCCCAGTCGGCGCGCGACAGGCAGCGCGAGATCGCCCCGGCGGTCCTTGCCGGTTGCGTTCCCCTCGTCACCAGCGGTCCGTCGGTCGTGTTGAGCACGACCGCGCGAGGGCGCACGGCGTCGTCGGGGATGCCGCGGATCTGGTAGGCGTCGGCATCGTGGGCCGCGACGAGCCCGCTCGCCCACTGGCCGCGCGCCTCGGCGCCGTCCTCGATGAGCCTCGTCCACGGCCCCCACACGCCATCGGCGCGGAAGCGAACCTCGCCGTTGAAGCCGGCGTGATCGTGATCGGCCCCGGCGACGTCCCATACGACGCCGAGGTAGTCGATCGAGAAGCCGGGGTCGACCGGACCGGCCTGAATCGGTCGTCGGTCGGTCAGGGTGGACGGAACCTTTATCGGGTGTGCGGCGACGCCGGTCGCCGTCAGCGACGCGGCGACGAGCAGGACGACCGTAGAGATCCGAGACAGCGCCCGCATACTCATATGACCCCTCGTCGTTCTTCGGCGAATCTCCAGCGTCAATTCTCGCTGGGGCGGAAAAGAGGAGCGGCCCCCGGCACTCCGGGGGCCGCTCTGACCTCAGTTGTAGTTGACCGTGACCTCGGCGGAGCAGTTCGTGGTGCTGTTGGCCTCGCACACCTGGTAGGTGTGGCTCCCGCCGCCCTTGCCGATGACGTCGGTGTGGGCGCCGTCGTTGTCGGTCGTAGTCACTTTGGCACCGTCCCGATAGACGTCCACGGAGCCCGCCGAGGTCGCTCCCGTGGTCCACGTGAGGTCGGCCGACTTGGTTCCTCTGAGCTTGGTGCCGATAACGGTCAGATCCCACGGGTCGGGGTCGTCCGTGGTCGAGTCCTGCACGGTGATGCTTACCGTCGCGACGTTGCTGTCGGTGGTCCCGTCGTTGGCCGTGTAAGTGAACGAATCCGACCCGACGAAACCGGCGTTTGGGGTGTACGTGACGGTGCCGTCGGGATTCAGCACGACCGCTCCGTTCGACGGCTGCGTGAGGTTGGTCACCGTGAGCGGGTCGCCGTCCGCGTCGCTGTCGTTGGCGAGGACGTCGACGGCTATGGCGGTGTCTATCTCCGTCGTCGCGCTGTCGTTGTTGGCGACCGGGGCGCTGTTGGTCTCGCCTCCGCCGCCCGTGTCGGTTGCCAGCAACGCCGGATTGAACACCGTCGCGCTCGAGACGTCGAGCAGGTTCTCCTTGATCAAGTCCCCGTCGTCCAAGTTGTTCCAGCCGGTGTTGCCGGCTCCGACCACCGCGGTCTGGACCTGGCTTGGGGTCGCCGACGGATTGGTCGCCTTATACAGCGCAGCGGCCCCGGCGACGTGCGGGCTCGCCATGGAGGTGCCGCTGATGGTGTTGTACCCGCCGCCCTTCCACGTCGAGAAGATGCACACGCCCGGAGCGATGATGTCGACGTCGTCGCCGAAGTTCGAGAAGTTGGCGAACGTGTCGTCCATATCGGAGCGGCACGTCGGCGACCCGAGACCTCCGGGTTCGCCGTCGAAGTCCGCCAGCGCGGACACCGTGATGACTTCGTCGTAGGCCGCAGGTACGTGATTGGCGGCGTCGTCGGACTCGTTGCCGGCCGCGACCGCGTAGGTCGTCCCTGCCGCGACCGAGTTGCAGATCGCGTTGTGTAGAGCGTCGCCGCTACACCCGGAATCGGATCCGCTGCCGCCGAGACTCATGTTTGCGACCTCGATGCCTCCGTGGCCGGTCACCCAATCGACGCCACAGATGACCGAGGACCACGATCCGGAGCCGGCGTTGTTGAGCACGCGTGCCGCCCACAACCGCGCGCCCGGCGCCATGCCGACTGCGCCCGACCCGTTGTCCTTTCCGGCAGCGGTTCCGGCGACGTGGGTACCGTGCCCGTTGCCGTCGTCGAAGGAGTTGCCGGTCGAGCAGTTCTTGCCGCCCACGACGTTGAGATCGGGATGGTCGAGATCGATCCCGGTGTCGATGATCGCGATGTCGGCGTCGACGCGGAAGTCATCGACGCCGTCGATGTCGATCTCGGCGTTGTCGGGGGCAAAGACCCGATGGACTCCGGTGGGGGCATTGGCGGGATGGTCGACTGCCTGGACCACTCCGTCCTCGGAGACGTAGGCGACGCGGTCGTCGGCCCGGACCCGCTCGACCGCAGTGCTCGACATCGCCGCGGCGTAGCCCTTGAGCGCGAACCGGTAGACGTGGCTCACCTCGGCGCCGTGATCGCGGGCGTGCTCGGAGGCGACCGACCCAGGGCTGGACACGGAGTCCTTGAGGACCACGATGTAGCGGCCCTGGGCCGCCTGAGCGGTCGCGGCCGGAAGCAGCGAGGCCACCAGCAAGCCGAGAGTCAGACCGACGAGAACACGCCTCATGAGGAACCTCCGCAACAGACAGAAAGTATTGGTCAGAAGAAGTTAGACGACGAAGCGTGACAAGTCCATAGCACTCCGTGACCATTTCGGGCAGATCCACCGCATTCGTGGCCGGCTCCCTCGTGGCAGGAAAAACCAGGACCGCAAATCCGGTGCCGGGAGCCTGCCCTGTTCCATACTGCACAACCCGGCCCGTGCTGCGGGCGGGCCGATATCAGGGTGAAGCAAGAGGGAGGCACTGGCGGTAATGACGGAGCAAGCAAGGTTGCCCGAGTGGGAGCCTGATCTCATCGACGAGGCCATCCGGACGGCCGAGGAACGCCTCCGGGCGGAGCGGGAGAACGCCCGCAAGCGCGCCGTCCAGCTCGCCCGCGAGCAGGCGTACCACCGGCTCGCGGTGGCCATCGAGCGCCCGAAGCGGACCCGCGCCGCTTCGGGCCAGCTGTCGCTCTTCTCCGACGAGCCGACCCTCTTCGACGACGTTTCCTAGACCGGGCGGATCGCGTCCCCCTCGTTGATCGTTCCGCCGCTGACGACGCGCGCTCGGATCCCGCCGCGCTCGATCATGGGCTGGAGGAGCTTCTTGTTGGCGAGACGCTGGAGGTGAGCGCAGGGGGGGTTGGGTTCCAGGCCCTCAAGCTCGACCTCGCCGACGAGAAAGCGCTTGCCCAGAAGCTGGTCGAGACGGATGCCTCGGGTGTGGACGTTTCGCCGACTGTCCTCCGGGAGGATGTCGATCCCCGACTCGGCGCGCGCCGCATCGATGCCCTCGGTCTCGATCAGGGTCACCTCGACAGTCGGATCCAGCTCCGCCGGCGGGACGTCGTCGTCCTGGAAGTAGCGATCGCCCTCGAGCCCCCTGCCGGCGACCGCGGTGACGCTCTCGACTTGCTTCATCGGGCTCTCGGGCTCGGGGCCAATGTAGATGGCGGCGACCTCTCCGTGGCTCATCAGACCGATCACGTTACTCCGAAACCCCCTGGACTGGTCGCGTCCTAACGACAAGACTGGGAGCGTGTGCCGGGCGGCAACCGCGATCATCCTCAGCTCCGCGCTCGTGCTCGCGAGCGCGCCTGTGGCCGCGGCCCGCCCCGCGTGGAAGACCAAAATCGATCGGCTCGTGTCCGGCCGCGCGATGGGCGTCGCCGTGCGCCACGAGGGAGACTTCATCTATCGGCGAAAGGCGGGTGCCCGGCGGACCCCCGCGTCGAACCAGAAGCTGCTCGCCTCGATGGCCCTCCTCGACACGCTCGGCCCCGCCCACCGGGCGCCGACGACGGCTCGGGGCACGGTCGTCGGCGGCGTCGTCACCGGCGACCTCTGGATCGTGGGCCGAGGCGACCCGACCCTCGCGAACGGCAAGCACTACCCGCGGTCTTTGAGCGTCGAGGCGACCCCAATCGGGCGGCTCGCGCGCCGGATCGCCCGAACCGGAGTCACCCGCGTGGCCGGCCGCGTGATGGGGAGCCGTACCTACTTCGCGCACGACTGGTATGCGCCCGGCTGGAAACCGGATTTCCCCGACCGCTACGTTGCGCTGCCCTCCGCGCTCAGCATCAACGGGAACACCCGCTCCGGGCACCACATCGACCGGCCGGAAAGGCGGCTGGCGCGCCTGTTCACGCAGCGACTCGTGGCCGCGGGCGTCGACGTCGACGGGCCCCCCGGGGACGGATCCGTCCCTACGGGATTGCCCGTCGTGGCAAGGGTCACCTCGGCTCCTCTGTCGGCGCTGCTCCTCCACGTCAACCGACAGTCGTCGAACTTCTTCGCCGAGGTTCTCGGGAAACGTCTCGGGGTCGCGGCGAAGGGCGTGCCAGGAACCATCGCCAAGGGGGCCGTGGCGATCGAGGAGTGGACCGCAACCAACGGCGTCGTCGTCGAGGCCTTCGACTCCTCGGGGCTCTCCTACCGCAACGAGGTGTCCCCCCAGGGGTTAGTTCGACTGCTCGACGTCGCCGCCGACGAAACGTGGGGGTGGATCCTGCGCAGCTCATTGCCCAAGGGAGGCTGGGGCACCCTCGGCGGCCGACTCGAAGACACCCGGGTGCGGGCCAAGACCGGCACGCTCAGCTCCATCTCGGCGCTATCGGGCTGGGTGTGGCTCCAGCACAGGGACTCGTGGGCAGAGTTCGCGATCCTCTCTAAGGGAATGCCCAAGCACGTCGCGGCCTCGATCGAAGACCGCATCGTCCGGATCCTCAATCGCCGCGGCAGATAGAGCCACCCATCCCGACGCGCTCTTCTCCCTAAGCCCACCGCGTCAGACCAGTGTCAGACAAATTGTCAGACGGTCGTCTGACACGTTGGGCAGGGGGAT
>JBOGXF010000076.1:0-5849 GCA_050694275.1 Actinomycetota bacterium
GCTAGCATGCAATGCTGGCCGACGCGAGCCAGCTGGGGCTGCGTCAAGCGGGGGATCGATTCTGATCGACGACCTCGGCACCGTCCTCGGGCGCCAGCGACCAATCCTCGGCCATCAGCTCCTGACGGAACGCCTTCAGGTCGACCAACGCACCCGCGCGGATGCTCTCCTGCGCGGCGAACATGCACAAGGTGGCCAATGAAGCGTCCTCCCAACCGAGCAGGTTGTTCGATTCACCGCGGATCGCCTTGACGAACTCCTGCAGCTCCTCGGCATGGCCCATCGACTTTCGGAGACCGAAACCTTGTTTGCCCACCCGTCGACCGTGGAGGGTGAGCTTGGCGAAATCGTCGAGGACGGCCACCTGACCCCGGGCCAGAACCATGAGGCGTTCCCTTGGGAAGTGAGCGGCGCCGCTCTCGTTGAAAACGATGTTCGCGACGGCGCCGTCGTAGTGCAGGGTGATAGCGAAGTTGCAGAGCGTCCGCAGGTCGTCAGGAGTCTCCCCGAGCGCGCGAGCCGTTACCGAGATGGGCCGCTTACCAACGAGCAAGTGGCACAAGTCGATGAAGTGCTCACCCTCCGTAACGAGCCGGCCACCGCCTTCGATCGGGTCGAGCGTCCAATGATCAGCCGGAACGAAGGGCTGGGTGATCGTGTACTCGACATAATCGACCGCGCCGTCGATCGCGTCGCAGAGCGTCTTCACCATCGGGGAGTACCGCCGGTTGAGCCCGAGCGTGAAGAGGACCGGACGCTCTTCCATAGTCTTTAGCACATCGCGGAAATCCTCGAGGCGGGTGACCATCGGCTTCTCAACAAAGATCGCCTTTTTGGCCTCGATCGCCTTACAAAGGTGCTCGTAGTGCTCGGGCTGACTCGAGCAAATGAGCACCCCGTCGGTTCCCGGATCGTTCATGACTTCGTCGACGTCGGTCGTGATCAGTGTGGCGCCGAGACTCTCCGCGACGACGGCAGCGTTGCGGGCGGTAGCGGAGGCGATGGCCCGCAGCTCGACGTCGCGGATCGCTCGGAGGTTGGGTAGGTGCTTGCTGAGGACTTGGTTGCCGAAACCGATGAGGGAGAGCCCGACCTTCCCGGCGCGCTTTGGCCGAGGAGCGATATCGACGGTAGGTCTCGTGTCTGGATCGGATCCGTACGAGATGAGGGCGGCCACGCCGGGGAGGGTGCCCAGGCGGATGGCGTCGAACGCCTCCTGGGCGTTGTCAACGTCGTAGACGCCAGCGATCAGCGGCTCGAGCAAGATGGCTCCCGAGGAGACCAACCTGATGAACTCCTCGAGGTTGCGCTTCTCCGTCCAGCGGACGTAGCCGAACGGGTAGTCGATCCGGCCCTTCTCGTATCCTATGTGGTAACTCCCAGGTCCGTACGCCCTCGAGTATCGGAGGTCGATCTCCCGGTAGAGGAAGTTCCTCGGATGGATGTCGAGGCGAACATAGCCCACGAGGACGACTCGGCCTTGCCGGCGCGTGATCTCCATTGCTGAGTTGATAATCTCGGGGGAGTCGGAGCTCGCGCAAATTATCGCCGCATCGACACCGTGTTTACCGGTGAAGTCGAGAACACGCCGCTTCCATTCTGGGTCGCGAGGGTCGACAACGAGCGAGGCGCCGGCCGATTCGGCCAGCTCATTGGCCTTTGTGTTGATGTCGATGCCCGCGACGACGCAGCCCGCGGCTAGGGCGATCCTGGCGCAGAGTTGGCCCACGAGCCCGAGTCTATAGACGGCGACGACCTCACCAAGCTGGAGGTCGGCACGGCGAAGCGCTTGGATGGCGATGCCCCCCACGGTCACGAATGCCGCGTGACGCAGATCGACATCGGCGGGAACGGGGACCACGTGGTTGATGGCCGGCGCTGCGACCTCGGCGTGCCCTGTGGCGGCATACGCCACCGGTTGACCGATCTGGAAACCTTCCACGTCCCGACCGAGCCCCAGCACGGTGCCAGCACCGCTGTAGCCGATCTCTCTAGGCGTGATCATCTCGTGCCACACGCGCCTGGCCGTCTGGGTGACGCCGGTCGCGAACACGGTTTGCTTCACGACATGGCGCATCCAGGGGTCGGAGATCGTCTGCTTCACGAACTCGATGGGGGTTTTCGATAGCGTCTCCGTCTCGGTCCCGGAACTGATGAGCGAGTAGTGGCTCTGGATCAGGAGCTGATTCGGCCCGAGATGGGGCACCGGGAGATCGAGGACTTTGACCCGACCGCGGCGGTCGACCACTCTGCGGAACACCTGCTTCATCGGAGGAGTGCCTTCCCCCAACCGTTCAACGTGGGAACCTGCAGAATGGATTGTGTGGAGAGGCTCAGGAAATCTTGTCGCATACCCACATCCTTGCAGTTCCCACTCGGCGAGCGTTACCCCGAACCACCGTTCTCACGAAGCGGGTAAGGCCGAAACCATCGATCGTCTCAACCGATCCCCCCCGCGAGTCCTCGAAGCTGTCGTCAACCACACTGATCTCATACAAGTAAGCCGAGGATCGACGCCATGCAAATGCGCTGGGATCCCCTGACGGACCTGCCTGCGGTTGTTGATCCGCGAGATCGACCCTGACATCCAGCTCAGGCAAGGCGCCGGCGGATCGACCGACGAACTTGCCGCACAATCGTAAGCGGGTTGGATCGGGGAGGGAGACACAGATCCTGATAGGACGGGCGCCCGCCTCGTCCTCGGCGGGTACGATCACTGGACTCGCTCCGACGAGTGTTTCCTCCCCACAACGTTGCCTGGTAGCGCACGAATGAGCCTTCGAACCGTCAACCGCCGGCGCCTACTCCAAACCACCATCTTGCTAGCGGGCCTCCTGGGTCTGGCGGTGGCCGTGGCGCGCGCCGTCGATGACACGCACGACCAGGTCATGCCCAGCCCCGGAGCCCTGGCCGTTGCCGCCGTTTTCGGGCTGATCGCGATCCTCACCTCCGGCCGCGCGTGGGTGGTCCTCTTCGCCGACGTGCTCGAGAGTGGAGCCGAGCGCCTTCAACTCGAAGGCGCCTACTACGTGTCCCAGCTCACCAAATACCTCCCCGGCGGGGGGGTCGTCCAGGCCGCGAGCCAAGTTGGCCTGGCGGCATCCCTTGGCGTGCCGCTCGGCCGGGTGGCGCTCGCCTTCCCGGTGTCCGCCGTGGGATCCGTGGCTGCGGGGACGACCCTCGGCGCCGGCCTGGTGCTGTCTGGAGTGCTCCCCGGCTGGGCGAGAGCCTTGGCGCTGTTAGGGCTCGCTGCGCCGGTGTTCCTTCACCGTCGGCTTATGACGGGAGTGCTGCGCCTCGCCCGCCGGGCTGTAGGGCGTATCCCCGCTCCCAACCGTCTGCCGAGTCAGCGGAGCATCCTGGTCTACTACGGGTGGGCCATTGCCAGCATCAGCGCCTCTGCTGCTGCGTACACCGTCCTGCTCCGGTCGCTAACGGGAGAAGCGAACCCGGCCGTGGTCTTTTCCGCCTCTGCCCTGAGTTGGGCAGTCGGGTTCCTCGTCGTGCCGATTCCGTCCGGTATCGGCATCCGGGAGGCGGTCCTCATTGCCATGATCCCCGGAGTGGGCACCGTCTCGTTGCTCGCCGCGTCGCTCGCGCAGCGGCTCCTGGCGATCGGAGCCGACGTGGCCGCCGTCGTAACCAACCGGCTCCTCAGGCGTCTCCAGAAACCAGCGGAGCCACAGGAGTAACAGAGGGAGATCGTAACCCGCTGACCCACTATCGCGCCGGCTTCTCGAACGCGTAGCCGACCCTCCGTCCGAAATACCCCCACCAGCGAAGAAACCGGAACACCACTTTCGCCGGCCACCTCACGAAAAATGGATATCCCGGCAGCCACACGTCGGGGGGAGAGATGCTCGAGGCGAAAGCGACTGGCTTCAAGCCCGCCCGCTCCCCGATCTTCCGAAGCTCGATCGGCGAGAAGAGGTATGCGTAGCCGTAGTGAAGTGTGCTCTCGCGGGTCATCTTCCAGATCCCAGCCGCATAAGGGAAGCACCACCGATTGGCCACGGTGACGATGACGTGCCCGCCCGGCCTGGTAGTGCGTGCCATCTCGTCGACCGCCTTTTGCCGCGCCGAGGCGGACGGAATGTGGTCGAAGGTCGACATCGAGATGGAGAGGTCGAAGGAGTCCTCGTCGAACGGGAGGTCGCAGGCGTCGGCGTACTGGAACGAGAACTTGGCTGCCAAGTTGGGATGAAGCTCTTTCTTAAGGCAGGCCTCTGCGGCGTCAAGTGTACGCTGGCTCAGGTCGATGGCCATCCATTGGCCGGCCTTTCGCGCATAATAGAGTTCGTCGATGGGGAAGGAACAGCCGATGTTGAGGACAGACTTGCCCTCGACACCGACGAATTCCATGAGGGTGTAGTCGCTCCGCAGCTTGGAATACAGATAGGTGTGCTGGTCGCGTGGGTCGTGCTGCTCGAACTCATCGGCCAGGGCCTCGTACGACGCGATGGCCGCCTGAGAGCGAGATCCGCTGTTGGCCTTGCCTTTAGCCATCTCAGGTCTCCTCACGTCGAATCCGTCCATGTCCGCCAGGAGGCCCGTGCTCCGCGCCCTTCGCAGTTTTGCATAACACGACAGCACGTCGCGTCGGGGGAACTGCTGCTAGCCTCCGCGCGCTCTCGGCGCGCCTTTCCGACGAAGTTGGAATCTCCACGCCACGCCTGCGTCCCACTCCAAGTGCCGCGGACTGAGCGAGGATGCAACGGGGTCACGAGCCGAGGTGGGTGCCGCAGATGGGACATGACAGGACGATACCGGTCGTCTCCAGATCATGTTGGGACTGTGCAGAGGTGCTCGAACAGGTACTGGACACTGCCCGGCGCGACCACTACGAGGGTTACTCGAAACACGATGCACTGAACGCCCGATGGCTCGAGCGACTGGTTGGCCAATCAAAGCTGCGCCGTTTGGTCGCCATTCAGCTCGTGATGCGATGCCCGGTCCACGTGCGTCCGCTGCTGCGCGTTCGAAAAGCGAGAAATCCCAAGGGCCTCTCGCTTTTCGCCCGTTCCCTCTTGGCTCGACACCGGCTGACCGGCTCGGAGAGTGATGGTCAAGAAGCCCGTGACCTCCTCGACTGGCTGATGGCCAACCGGTCGGGCGGCTTCGTTGGATCGGCCTGGGGCTACCCATACCCGTGGCAGGACGCGGGATTCTTCGCGCCCCGAAACTTCCCGAATCGCGTCGTCACCTCGTTCGTTGGCCAAGCCCTCCTCGACGGGTACGAGACGCTCGGCGACGACCGCTATCTGGCGACGGCCTCTGACGCCGTCCGCTTCCTGCTCGTCGCCCCGAAGACTCTCTACGAAGACGACGAGCACCTATGCCTGAGCTACGTGCCCGACGAGTCGGTTACCTGGATCGTCATGGACGTATCGGCCCTCGTGGGGGCGCTCGTAGCTCGGCTAGGTGCGCTCCGGGATGATCCCGAGCTCTTGCACCAGGGCGGCAGGCTCGTCCGCTACGTCGTCTCCAAGCAGACCGACGAGGGCGCCTGGTACTACGCGGAACCTCCGTCGGCGAGCCGCATCACCCACGACAACTACCACACCGGCTTCATCCTCGACTCGATCCTGGGTTACGGCCAGGCCAGTGCAAGCGAGGAGTTCGACGAGGCCTACCGCAGGGGGATCGAGTTCTACGAACGGAGGCTCTTTCAGCCCGACGGCGCCGCCCGATTCATGAGCGATCAGAGGTACCCTTTCGATATCCTCGGCTGCGCGGAGGTGATCATCTCCTTCTCGCTCCGGCAGAAGCATCATGGCGTAGGTGCAGATATGGCTCGCCGAGTGCTCGACTGGACGCTCGCACACATGTTCGATCCCGCGACTGGATGG
>JBOGXF010000077.1:0-4677 GCA_050694275.1 Actinomycetota bacterium
GCGAACCTGTTCTTCAGGATCTAGACGTATCGAAGATTTCGTCTACGAGCAGCTCCCCCAGCGGATCGTCTTCGGCTGGGGGCGACTGAGCGACCTGCCTGCCGAGCTGGAGCGCTTCTCGGCGCGCCGGGCACTGCTCGTCTCGACGCGCTCGGCCAAAGTCGTCGCCGACGAGGTTCGCCACCGGCTCCGTCCACGGGTGGTTGCGACGATCCCGGAGGCCCGGGCTCATGCTCCGCGAGAAGACGTGGACCACGCTCGGAGCGAAGCGCGCGCGGCCGACGTCGACCTCGTCCTGACTATCGGCGGCGGGTCGGCCACGGGGATCGGAAAGGCGATCGTTCTCGAGCACGTCGTTCCTCTGGTCGCGATCCCGACGACGTACGCAGGATCCGAGGTAACGCCGATCTACGGCATCACCGAGTCCCGCAGGAAGCGAACGGGCCGGGACGATCGCGTCCTTCCCCGTACCGTCATCTACGATCCGCAGCTCACAACCTCTCTGCCGGCGCGCGCCACCGCGGCAACCGGCATGAACGCGATCGCCCACTGCGTCGAGGCTCTCTACGCAGAGAGCGTTGGCCCGGTGGCGAGCACTCTTGCCGAAGAAGCGATCCGCGTCCTCCACGCGACCCTGCCCCTGTGCATCGAACACCCCGAGGACAAGGCGGCTCGCACCGGGGCACTTTACGGCGCATATCTGGCCGGTACCGTCCTGGCGACGACGGGAATGGCCATTCACCACCGGATATGTCACGTCCTCGGCGGAACGTTTGGCCTCCCGCACGGTGACGTCAACGCGGTCGTCCTCCCCCACGCCGTCGCGTTCAACGAGCCGACGACGAGGGATGCGGTCACACGTGTGGGGAAGGCACTGGGGGCCGATGCCGCGGCCCCGGCCTTATTCGATCTGTCGGAATCGCTCGGAGCGCCGACCTCGCTGCGCGAGCTGGGAATGAGGGAGTCTGACCTCGAGGAAGCCGCCTCGCTCGTGGTCGATGGAGACTTCTACAATCCGCGTCCGGTCGACTTCGGCCCGGTGCTCCAACTCCTCGAGGCGGCCTTCGAGGGACGACGGCCCGAGACGCGGCAAGCACGGAAGGGGTAGGCATGACACAGGATGAACTGCTCGGCTTCAAGTATCGGTTCGAGGGCGGTGAGACCGACGCGCACACACTTTTGCTCCTTCACGGGACCGGTGCCGATGAGAACGATCTCATCCCGCTCGGACGATCCCTCAATGCGCACGCGAACCTGCTCAGTCCTCGGGGCAAGGTGCTGGAGGGGGGCGCACCACGCTTCTTCCGACGCTTCGCCGAAGGCGTGCTCGATGTCGAGGACTTGAAGGTTCGCACCCATGAGCTCGCTGACTTCATTGAGACCGCGGTCAAGGAACACGAACTCGACGCATCCCGCGTCATCGCAGTCGGTTATTCCAACGGAGCCAACATCGCGGCATCGACACTCTTCCTGCATCCCGGAGCGCTCGAGGCGGCGATCCTGCTCCGACCCATGCTCCCGTTCGAACCCGACGCGCCCCCGGACCTAGAGGGAACGGGCGTCTTCATCGCGTCCGGTCGCACCGATCCCTTGATCGATGCGCGCCAGCCCGAACAACTCGCACGCCTGCTGGAAAGCTTCGGCGCCGAGGTACGGCTGTCCTGGAGCCCGGGCGGCCACCCGCTGGAGAACGCCGAACTGCACGCTGCTCGGACGTGGCTCGAAGGACGCTCCTAGCTACTTCCCCCTGAAAAAGTCGAAGCAGAACGGTCCTGACTGATCGCGGCGTTCCCGTCCGCGGTTTCGCTCTGCTCCGCCATCTTCTTGCTGATTTCTTCGATATTGCACCGCGAAGAACCAGAACCGTGATGGCCGGAATCTTCGAATCCCTGATCGCTGATGCAGTCTTTGCACCGGCTGGACCCGCGCTGAAAGCGCGTTGTTGAGGAGGCTTCGCTCCGTCGGTGACATGCATGGTGCGCTCGCGCTCGTGGGTCGCTGTGCGGTGACTTGCGCGGGCGGCGAAGCTGCGGCAACGGGCGAACCTGTGGCCGTGGGTGAGCCTCCGTTTGCCGGGACTGGAGGCGCTCTATGCGCCGACACCACGGTGAGCGACGCGAGGAGCGCGACCGCGATCAACGCGGCCGCGATGAGTTCCAAGAGCAGCAAGAGGGTTCTCGTCATCTTCATTCCCGGTGTGCGGTCCCGACCTTGTGGAGGTTGTGCGAAAGGACCCCGAACCCGACCCAGGTCTCTGCGCCGCGCAGGCCCTTGAACCGGGTGCGCCGTCCCCCGTGACCGCGCTTGAAGGCGCTGATGCGGCCCTCGCAGCCCGTGCGCCATCTGAGCAGGCGCCGGAAATAGGGGGCGTGCTCGGCGTCCCTGCGCTCGGGGGACGCGGTTCCCTTGCGCGGGATCGCGACCGTGCGCACGCCCTTCGCTTTGAGCTGGTCCTCGACCGCTTCGGCCCCGAAGCCGCGGTCGGCGACAACCGCGGCCGGTGCCTTGCCGGTCTCTTCGATGTAGGCGTCGATCACCGCGCCGATGAGGTCGTGGTCGACGGGGTTTCCCTGGTAGACGTCGTAGTGCTCGATGAAGCCCTCGCGGCCGTCGGCGATCATGGCCTTGTAGCCGAACTCGACGGGGGCGGACAGCTTGCCGCGCTTGATGGGGCGGGCGTCGGGGTCGGCGAGGGACACCAGGCGGTCCGGGATCGTCGTCTGCCCGGCGAGGCGCAGGCCCGTCTGATAGAGCACCCGGGCGCTGCGAGCGAGGAGCTCCTTTAGCTCCGCCAGGGCGCGTGCGAGCCTCCCGTTGCCGGGATCCTCCTTGAGCTTGCGGGCGGCGTTGCGGACCACCCCCTCGGCGTCGCGGGCGGCGCTGCGAGCGAGCCCTGCGAGCTCGGCGGTGAGGCGCTCGACCTTGGCCTTGCCCCCGCCGGTGCGGGTGCGGAGTCCCCCGGTGAGCTCCTTCATCCTTCTGCCCGCGGCGCGCCGACGGCTGCGGTAGCGGGTGCGCAGCGCGCCGCCAGCGGCCTTGACCCGGGTGACCGCGCGCCCCAGGGCGCCGACCGCGCGGGCGCAGAGCCCCGCGTCGGTGGGGTGCGCCACGTCGGCGGCGACCACCGTGGTGTCGGCCCGCAGCGTGCGCGACCTGATGAGCTTCTGTTCGCGCGCCTTGTCCCGAAGCGCCCGGTTGAGCTCCTCGACAGCTCCGGGCCCAACCCGCCGGGTGGTCTTTACGAGCGTCGTCGGGTGCGGGACTTTGTCTCCCAGCCCGATGCGGCAGAAGCGCCGCCACGCGAGCGAGTCCCTAACCTCCTTGACGAGCGTCTCGTAGCCGAGCTCGTGGGTAAAGCGCAGGTACATCATCCGGAGGTAGGTCTCCAGCGGCACCGAGGGGCGCCCGAAGGCGGGGTCGAAGTGCTTGCGGTAGGGGGCAAAGAAACGCTCGTCGTCCAAGAAGGAGTCGATGGCAGCGAGGTCTGTGGGCAGGCCCTTTAGCTCGTCGGGCAGGAAGGCGTCGATGATCGAGAGCTGGTCCGAGTTGCTGCGGGTCCGGAGCATGTCTAACAGTATATATACTTGCCGAGCGGAAGACGGGGATTTGGAGGAGGTTTCTCGTGGGAACCAGACGTAAGCCACAGCCTGCCCAGCGTCATGCGCGCGCCCAACAGCGCCTTGCGCGCGAGCTCTCTCGGATTGGCTTCGCCGTGCCCGGGAGCCTCATGCACCGGAGCACGCGCTGTGGAAGATCCGGGTGCAAATGTCAGGCCGACCCACCGCAGCTGCATGGCCCCTATTGGGTGTGGACCCGCAAGGTGGAGGGCAAGACCGTGACCACAAGGCTGAGTGACGACGAGGCTGCGCGCTACAAGCCGTGGTTCGAGAACTGGCGGCGGCTGCGGGAACTCGTCGCCGACTTGCAGGAGCTGTCACTTCGGGCTCTGGAGGACGATCGGGACAGGGACAGTGACCAATGAAGTCCAGGTCACAGGCCTCCGAGGCGTCTACTTTTTCAGGGGGAAGTAGCTAGGCCCCTGACGGCGGCTCCACCAGGCCGGCCTGCACGAGAATCGAGAGCGAGTCGTAGTACACGTACCCCCGGTCCATCTTGCCCTCGTCATTGACGTGCGCGACCTCGCAGAAAGACATCGTCACCGCCTTGCCCGTGGCCGGCATGGGCCCCATCGGACCGTCGTTCGTCGCCGTCACCGTGAACCTAGCTATGGACCACTCCCCGCCGTCGATGTATTCAGGATCTAGCTTGGCGGTGGAAAATGCCTTGGCCCAGTCCGCCGCCCATGCCCGAAACTCCTCCGGGCCCTTGACGCTGAGACCACGCCCCATGTCCTCGAAGATGCAGTCTTGGGCGAGGTCCTTCACCATAGCGTCGAAGTCGCGCCGGTTCCACGCCGCGTGTGCCGCTCGTTGCACGTCGAATGCTCTCATCGTCCTCTCCTTGGTCAACCGATCCGTCCAACCGACGCTACGCCCGGCCCATGGTCCGCTCAATGGCGCGCATGGGCCATCTCCCCACGAGCCGCTCGCACTAGTGCTCTCGCGCGTAAATCACGTCGATGTCTTTCACGCTACCTGGAGGGGTCGGCCATCGTAGGTCCAGCGGAAAGGCTTGGCAAAGTGGTTGTAGTCGTCGATAAAGGCGATGAGCTTGGCC
>JBOGXF010000078.1:0-7506 GCA_050694275.1 Actinomycetota bacterium
GGTGGCGACGTCGGCCCAACCCACGGGTGGGAGATGTTCCATCAGCACGGTGGCGCGCTCCTCTCCCAGCACCTCCTGGAGGCCTGTGTACAGGGCGTGACGGGACCTTTCATCTATGGTCATTGTGTCTTCCTTTCGCCTGCTCGACAACCTGGGGAAGACCATATGGACCGGGTACGACATCTTTGCCTTGGGTGGCGCCGGACGATGTGCCTGATGGCCGTTTAGATCGCGCGGCCTCGCCCGGGAGCGACGACAGAGGTGTCGTAGGCTCTTTGTAACGTCGGGTCATGACCACTTCAGGAGGTGAAGCGTGGCGACGCAGCCCGATGCCCCGGCCATCGAGGTCTACGACGAGCTTGCCGGCACTCCCCGGGAACCGGTTCGCGGCCTTACCTACGATGACCTCCAATCCTTCCCCGACGACAACTACCAGCGACAGCTAATCGATGGGGAGCTCATCGTGACCCCGGCGCCGCGGCTCCGCCATCAGGAGGTGGTCAAGCGGCTGACGGTGGCCCTGGCCGGGTATGAGGTAGAGCGAGGCGGAAAGACGTTCCCCGGCCCGACCGACGTCCTGTTCGCTCCCGGGGAGGTCGCCGAACCCGACGTCCTGTTCGTGACGTCCGATAAGCTGTCCCGTCTTGGGGATCGCTACATCGACTTCGCTCCCGACCTCGTCGTCGAGGTGTCCTCGCCCTCTACCCGGCGGCTCGACACCGTGCGAAAACTGGCCCTCTACGAACGCTTCCGGGTGCCCGAGTTCTGGTATGTCGATCTCGAGTCCGAGCGCATCGAGATCCATCGCCTGAAGGGCGATCGCTACGACAAGCCGGACATCTTCGTGCGCGGCGAGACCGTCGAGTCGCCGGCGCTTTCCGGATTTTCACCAGAGGTCGACTACCTTCTGGGCCCCGCCGACGATTAGAGAGGTGAGAGTGCTGAAGTCAAGCACCTCTTGGAGGCGCGTGTACAGGTCATCAAATGAGTTGGGCTACGCCCACCACGACTCCGGTCATTGCTGCGAACGCAGCAGGCAGGCCCAAGAAGATGACCCGGGTTTGCCGATCGATCACCGAGTAGAGGGTGGCCAAGATACGTTGCTCGGTGGCCTCGAAACGAAGGTCGAGCCGGGCCTCCAACTCTCGTAGATCCTGCTTGGTGGCGACGTCCGCCCAGCCCACGGGAGGGAGATGTTCGATCAGCACGGTGGCGTGCTCCTCTCCCAGGACCTGGAGGCGCGTGTACAGGGCGTGACGTGATCTTTCATCTATGGCCATTGTGTCTTCCTTTCACCTGCTCGACAACCTGGGAGGAACCATAGAGACCGGGTGGACACTTAGGGCCCGCGCGAAAATTACTTGAGCGGTGATGGGTGCACCGTGTAGTTCCAGTCGCCGTGAAACTCGTGGCGGGTAAGCGGGACGGCGGCCAGTTCCTTGTTGGTGACCTTGACGCCGGTGGGGTAGTGACCCTGGTCGAGTTCCGCGTTGATCTTGAGACCCTTCTTGGTGGTTGTGTTAGCTATGAGCTGGACCACGACCCGGTAGGAGGTGAGGGGACGTCCCCTCCAGTTCATGGTGATGAAGCTGAACATGCGATGCTCGATCTTGTTCCACTTTGAGGTCCCGGGCGGGAAGTGGCAGATCGTCATCTCCAAGCCGGTGTCTCGAGCCAGTTTGGCCAGTTCGACTTTCCAGGTCCGCAGCCGGTAGCCGTTGGACCCTCCGGCGTCGGCGCAGATGAGCAGCTTGGTCGCTTCGGGGTAGCGCGCCGATCCCATCTGGGCCCACCATCGCCCGATCGTCGACACGGCGAACCCGGCGGTGTCGGCGTCGTCGCCAACAGATACCCAGCCCTCATCCGCGCCCAGGTCGTAAACCCATAGGGGATGGCCTTGCCCATCTCGGGATCAATGAAGTCATGCACCTTAGTGCGAGCGGGCTTGCCCTTGGGCTGATATTCCTTGCCCGCGTTGGAGAACTCGCCGACCAGCTCCTTCTTTTTCGCGTCCACGCTGATAACGGGTTGGCCCTCGGCCAGGAACCGCCCGGCGGTGTCGTTGATGTAGCGGAACTGGGCGTCGCGGTCCACGTGCTGAGCGCCCTCTTTCTGCTTGGAGGTCCCCTGGAGGCTATAGCCCATCTCGGCCAATAGATCCCCCACCGTCCTCGCGCTGATGTCGAAGCCCTTCGCCCCCAGTGCGTCGGCCAAGTGGTAGGTGGATTTGGCCGTCCAACGCAACGGCGACATTGGATCGCCCCGGGCGTCAGGCGACACCAGATCGTCGAGCTCCAAAAGCAGGTTGGGGTCCTTGTCGATCAGGCGCTTGCGGCCGCCGCCGTGCCGCCGAACCCGCTCGCTCGCAGCAGCCGCACCCGAAGTGATCTCGCTCTTCCCGGTGATCACCGTGTTGCGGCTCATCGATGCCGCCTTTGCCACTGCCGTGACACCGCCACGGCCCAACATCTGAGCCGCCGCGCCCGCCACCGCCCGCCGTTGGCGCTCATCCAGCAATGGCATCACCACAGAGAAGAATCCGGCCACCCGATCATCGCCGATCTCCACACGCCAACGCTATATCGCGCGAGTTAAACTTTCGTGGACCCTTATTAGGTCATGTACTCGTGCGGCTCGGACCGGGCCCGAGGCCACCGATCAAATCTGCACTTTGAATTTGAGTGCAGCCACTCTCGCTCAGCGGTAGCCAGTGCACTCAGTGCAGGTAGTTCCGGGAGCGTAAGCCCCTTGTCCGGCGCGCGGGCTCTTTTGGCCCCTGACTACCTGTCGGGTAGCTATCGGCCAAAAGAACCGGCGCGCGGACCGAACACCCGAACGCGAAGGTCGCCGGGTGGTCGCCCCGGAAGAGCAAGGAAAATAGACTGGATCGAGCGGTTCCACCTCGCCGACATCAGGGAGGAGCTTCTGGAGGCCGCTCGAGAGTTTCGCCCGGCGGCAAGCGCGTGAGGGCGGGGACGACCACGCGACCGTGCTGATGGAGCATCTTCCGCCGGTCGGGTGGGCCGATGTCGCCACGAAGCGCGACCTCGACACCAGGCTCGAAGCGACCAAGCACGAACTAGTGGCGACGTTCCGGGCCGAGCTCAACGCGGCGACACAAGCCCAGACGCGCACGATGATCACCGCCATGGTGGGGATCACGTCCTCGGCGGTCCTGGCCGTGGCCGGCCTCGCGTTCGCCGCCGCGCGCCTGGTCTAAGGGGTCTTCGGGTCGCTCCCGGTTTCCTGTCTCAACTTGTCCTGTTCTCTTGTACGACGATTGCCCGAAGCTCAAGCTCAGCTATTGCAGGCGCAGCATGGTGACGCCTTGCTGCCACTGAAGCACCACAGAGCAATCCCCCGCGTCGAGCACGCAGAACGTCGCCTGCAGCGCGGGGGTGCCGGCTTCGTCCTCGCCGAGGCGAGAGAACGCGAGCGCGTCCCCGCCCGGCCCCCACATGAGGCGGCCGACCGCGCCCTCGGAGCCGGCGAGGGGCTCGGGGGTGGGGTCGTCGGGGGACATCGTCACGACCTGTGCGTCGGTGCCCCCCTTGAGGACCGCCGCGACCCGGTCGGAGGCCGGGGACCACCGCACCTGGGTGAACGTCTCGAGCTCGCCCTTGTCGATCGCGGCGAGGTCGCCTTGCGGTTCGCCGTCGGTGAACCGCACGAAGCCCTCCGGCTCCGTGTCGGACCGCGCGACCAGGAGCCACTCGCCGTCGGGCGACGCCGCCATGGGGCGGCCCATGTCGGGGGTCGAGACCTCGCCGTCGGAAGCGACGACCGTGATCTCGTCAGGAGCGGTCGTGTCCGCGACCACGAGGTGCTCGCCGGCCCACAGCTCGGGCACCCACGTCCCGGTGTCGAGCACGACCTCGGCGTCGTCCGGGACAGCGGGATCGAGGGCGACGACCTCGCCGCCGTCGGGGCAGCGCTCGGCCGCGCACCGGTCGGGGTCGGCGGGGCGGAGGTAGGCGAGGCGGTCGCCGGTGGCGTTCCACGTCGGGTGGAGGCCGGGGCCGATCTCGGTCGAGTCGCCCTCGTCGGGATCGAACAGGGTGAGGGTCGGCGCGGCGTTCCGCGAGCCGGCGCCGAGGACGGCGACGTGACCGGGGCCCGGCGCGGCCTCGGCGGCGATCCCGTCGACCGTGGTGAGCTCCTCTCCGCTGTCGGGCGCGGGGCTCGCGTCGGCAGCGATCGTGCGGGTGTAGAGCGTCGATCGGTACTGGTAGAGGAGCTCGAGCGCGGTGGGATCGCGCGGCTCCTCGGTCGTGGTCACCTCGGATGAGTCCTCGCACGCCGCCAGCAAAAGGGCGCCGACGAGGATCGGGGCGAGCGCGAGTTTGGCCGCTGGTCGCACCGTTACAGATCACCTCCGCAAAAACGACTGCCCGTCGGCGCGCCACCATAAGCGCGCCGCGCGGGGGCCTGGTTACAGGCGGGGGCCGAGGAACGGTGTGACGCGCGTCACAGACAGTCACCAATCGGCTTCATAGCCTGCGCACGGAACCCGGTACGATTCGCAAAGGAGCGCAGACATGATCGCAGTCGCTTGGGCCGCCATAGGACTCACCACGGTGACGGTGGGGTTGCTCGCCGCCGCGCTCTTCCGCCTCGAGGCCCGCTTCGATGCCCGCTTCGACCGGATGGACGAGAAGCTCGATGCTCATCGCGCGGAAACCAACGCCCGCTTCGACCGGATGGATCAACGCCTTGACAACCTGAGCATGCAGTTCGCGGAGCACCTACGGCGCCACGCGTCCTGAGTTCCGCGGTCACACCTCGGCGATGATGATGAGGATGGCCCCGGCCACCGCGGCCCCGATCATCGCGAGGGCGACGATCAAAGCGAGGAGCCTGCCGCCGCGCCCGAGTTGCACTTTGTCTTGAACCCTCCCTCTCCGGCGAGCAGTCTGGTCGGCCACGATACCCGCCGGTTCTTCCTTTCTTGTCGGAGGGGCCTGATAGCGTTTCTTCATCATGGAAGCGCAGGCCTGGACCGCAATCGGGCTCTTGGCGGCGACCCTTGTGGGTTCGCTGTTCTACCTCGGCAACCGCATCGACCGCCAAGGGGATCGCATCGACGCCCAAGGGCTGAGGACCGACTCTCGGATCGATGCGCTCGCCGCGGAAATCCGTGCCCAGGGCGCCCGCATCGACGCCCAGGGGGTCCGGATCGAGGACCAGGGCCGGCAGCTTGCCGACCGCATCTACGAGCTCGCGGTGAAGCTCGACGACCATCTGCGCCGCCACGCGAGCTGACCCGCTGCACTGCCGTGGACGACCGTATCGACTACGTCATCCTGTACGTCTCGGACCTCGAGGGCGCGATCGCGTTCTACCGCGACGTGATCGGGCTCCCCTTCAAGTTCTCCGAGCACGGCTACGCCGAGTTCGCCACGACGAACATGAAGTTCGCGCTGCTCGAGAGGGCGCGCGCCGGCGAGCTCATCGGCCGCGAGCCCGGCGGCACCTTCGCGGCCGAGATCCTCATCGTCGTGGACGACGTCGACGCCGAAGCCGCACGGCTTCGCGCCATCAATGCCGACATCCTGTCCGGGCCCGAGGACCGGCCCTGGGGACACCGCACGCTGCACGTCGCCGGGCCCGACGGCCACGTCGTCGAGCTCGCCCAAGAGATCCCCCGGGTGTGAAGCGCGTCCTTCGTCACCGCAGATAGCCTCGACCGGTACTACACGTTGCGTGTCGCAGCGTGTAGACTGAAGACATGGAGTCTCCGACCAGGCGTCTCAACGTCACACTGGACACAGAGCGGGCGTCGAAGCTGTCGCAGCTGGCTGCTCGCGTCCACGTCAACGAAGGCACCCTTGCCAGATCATTGCTCTCCAGCGCGATCGATGACGCGGACCCGGATCCAAGCAACGTCGTGGACTTGCTGGATGGAATCGGCGGCGCCTACGAGCGAGCACAGATCGGGCTCCGCCAAGCGGACGCCGGGGAAACGGTCCCGCTCGACGAGCTGTAGCTCGTGACCCGAGTCGAGCTCGCGGCCGCGGCCGTCGAAGATCTCGACGCCCTGATCGCCACCCACAGCCTGCCCGGGGACACCCGGCAGCGGGTGCGGCGGTCGCTTGCGCAACTCGAGCAGTTCCCGCGGCTCGGACCCGAACTGAGCGGTCGCTGGACGCGGATGCGCTTCATTCTCGGACCATGGCGGTGGATGCTCATCGTCTACAGCTTCGACGAATCAAAAGACCGTGCCGTGGTGGTCACCATTCAGGACTCGCGATCCTCGCGCGCCGCGGCGACCACGCGCTGATCAGGCGGGGCGAGCGACTCGCCAGGCGCGGCCCTGATGTCACTCTGCGCAACATACGTGCCGCTTCCCGGCACCTCGGTTGCGCAGAGGGACGGAATCAGTTGAGGCTCGGCCCCCCGACCATCTCGCCGACGATGCCCATGTTCCCGATGTCCGCCTTGGTTGTGGTCGCGCACGTCAGCGTGCACGCGTCGACCATCGCGGTCCACGCGGTGCCATCGGGCCCGATCGTGACGTCGATGAAGTCGTAGACCGTGGTCCCGCACCGACCCGGCCCGCACTCCTGGCGCTTAAGCGGGTCCTTCGGGTGGTTGATCGAGCCGGTGTAGAAGAGCGGGTTCTTCTTGAGCGCGTCGGCGCTGATCGTGACGTAGCCGCTCCACGTCGTGTTCTTGTATCGGTCGTCACCGCCGCACGACGTGATCGCGGTGCACTCGTCCTCGGGTTCCTGGCCCGGACGGAACGGTGAGTTGAGGCTCCCCATGTAGGCCATCGCGACCTTGCCCACACCCCCGACGGCGATGCCCGGGAGGTTGGCCTCTTTGATGCCCGGGGGCCCGATCATCATCGGCTTGGTCCACTTCTTGCCGCCGTTGGTGCTGACCGCGAGGTACGGGAGGCGGTTTCTGGCGACCCAGGTGTAATAGATATTGCCCTTCTTGTCGGTCGCCACGCCGGCCTCGTGGTGGCTGATGCCGTTGTTGGCGACCTGGACCCGCTCCCACGTCGCGCCCTCGTCCCTGCTGATCCCGAGGTACGGCTGCCCGCAGTAGCCGCGCGGGAGATAGACGGTGCCGTCGCGACCGACGTGGCCGTGGGCGTGAAGGCCGCCGCAGAAGTTGTCCTCGCCCTCGCCCTCGGGGTCGTAGCCGGGAAAGGCCGGCGACCCCGTCGGCGCGAACGAGATGCCGCCGTCGAGCGAGCGGCTGCACGACGACGTCGCGACGTCGTTCCAGCAGTAGTACACGACGTTGTCGTAGGCGACCGTGGTGGTGATGGCGGGAGGACCGCTGAACAGCGTCTGGTGATCGTTCACGGGGCGGCCGCACGCGAGCGGGTTCGTGATCCACGAGTCGCCCCCGTCGTCGGTGAACGACAGATAGCTGCACGCGACGGTGAGGTCGATCGTGTAGACGCGCCCGGTGTCGGGGTCGACCCACGTGTACGGGTCGAACGACACGAGCTGGGCGTTGCGGGCGCCGGCGAACTGCGGGGAGACGACCTCC
>JBOGXF010000079.1:0-2017 GCA_050694275.1 Actinomycetota bacterium
CATTCGGATTCGACTCGGCCAACACCTTCGTGATCGCCGCCGTCAACGTCGTCTTCCCATGATCAATATGACCCATCGTCCCCACATTCAAATGGGGCTTCGTCCGCTCAAACTTCGCCTTGGCCATTGGTGCTCGGAACCTCTCTCGGTATGAAAACAACTGCAAGAAAGCAAACGGGGCTTATTCGCCGTGGACCCGACGAACGAGCTCGTCCTGCACGGACGCAGGCGTCTGTTGGTATGAGTCGAACTGCATGGTGTAGGTGGCTCGACCCTGAGTCCGTGAGCGGAGGTCGGTAGCGTAGCCGAACATCTCCGACAGCGGGACCTGGGCCCGGATGACCTGGCTGTTGCCCCGCTGTTCCATTCCCCCGACTCGACCGCGGCGGGAGTTGAGGTCGCCGATGACCTCACCCATGTAGTCCTCGGGGGTGACGACCTCGATGCGCATGATCGGCTCGAGCAGCACGGGTGACGCCTTGCGGGCGGCCTCCTTCAACGCCATCGAGCCGGCGATCTTGAACGCCATCTCCGAGGAGTCGACCTCGTGATATGAGCCGTCGGTGAGCGTGACCCGCACATCGACGGTGGGGTATCCGGCGAGCACACCGGTCGTGAGCGCCTCTTGGACGCCCTGGTCGACGGCGGGAATGTACTCCTTGGGAATCCGTCCACCGGTGATCTTGTCGATGAACTCGTAGCCGCCGCCGGGGCCGGTCGGCTCGAGGTCGATAACCACATGGGCGTACTGCCCCCTGCCGCCCGTCTGCTTGACATGGCGGTAGTGCACCTTGGAGACCGGCTTGGTGATCGTCTCTCGGTAGGCCACCTGCGGCTTGCCGACATTGGCATCGACCCGAAACTCGCGCAGCATCCGGTCGACGATGATCTCGAGATGGAGCTCGCCCATGCCCGAGATGACCGTTTGTCCGGTCTCCTCGTCGCTCCTGATCTGGAACGTAGGGTCCTCCTCGGCCAGGGCGGCGAGCGCCTTGCTCATCTTATCCTGGTCGGCCTTGGTCCTCGGCTCGACCGCGACGTGAATGACAGGCTCGGGAAACTCGAGCGCTTCGAGCACGACCGGATGCCGCGGATCGCAGAGCGTGTCGCCGGTCCTCGTGTCCTTGAGGCCAATGGCCGCCACGATGTCACCCGTGTACACGGCGTCCATGTCCTCGCGATGATTGGCGTGCATCTGCAGGATCCGCCCGATGCGCTCCTTGTTCCCCGTACGAGTGTTGTAGGCCTGATCGCCCTTTTTGAGCGTGCCCGAATAGACCCGGAAATAGGTCAACTTGCCGACGTGGGGATCGCTCATGATCTTGAAAGCGAGCGCCGAGAACGGCTCGCCATCGTCGGCCTTGCGCTCGAGCACCTCCTTGCCCTTGATGTCAATGCCACGCACGGGCGGGAGGTCGAGCGGTGACGGCAGGTAATCGACGACGGCGTCGAGCAAGGGTTGCACGCCCTTGTTCTTGAACGCCGAACCGGTGAGCACCGGCACGACATCGTTGGCGACGGTCGCCCGCCGCAGGGCGAAGCTGAGATCGTCGGCGGTGATCTCCTCGTCGGCGAGGTACTTCTCGAGGATGGTGTCGCTGTGGTTCGACAACAGGTCGATGAGGTTGTGGCGGTACTCCTCGGCCTGCTCGACCAGCTCGGCCGGAATGTCGAAGACATCCCACTTGGCCCCGAGCTCCTCGGCCTGCCAGACGAGGGCCTTCATCGTGATGAGGTCGACGACGCCGCGGAAGTGGCCCTCGGCACCGATGGGGAGCTGGATGACGGCGGTGGTCGCCTCGAGGCGATCCTCGATGGAGCGCACGGCGGCGAAGAAGTCGGCGCCCAGACGGTCCATCTTGTTGATGAAGCAGATGCGGGGGACGCCGTACTTGTTCGCTTGGCGCCAAACGGTCTCGGTCTGCGGCTCGACGCCAGCCACGGCATCGAAGACGGCGACGGCACCGTCGAGGACGCGGAGCGAGCGCTCGACTTCGACGGTGAAGTCGACGTGGCC
>JBOGXF010000080.1:0-5914 GCA_050694275.1 Actinomycetota bacterium
CCCGAGGGAGAAGACGACTTGCACGTCACCTTGCTGTCGCGGCTGGCACGCCGGCTCATCCACGAGCAGTTCCGTACGGCACTTCGCAACGCAGAGACACCCGAGGCAGTGTTCGCAGTCATCAAGAAGGAGGTAGAGCTGTGAAGTTTGTCGCCGTGACAAGCTGCCCGACCGGTATCGCGCACAGCGAGATGGCGGCCGAGGCACTCGAGAATGCGGCCCGCGAGAGGGGCCACGAGATCCACGTCGAGGTGCAGGGCGCGGCGGGCGCGCCGCCCCTGGCCCCCGACACCATCGCGAATGCCGACGCCGCCATCTTCGCCGTCGACGCGATGGTGCGCGATAAGGAGCGCTTCGCGCACTTGCCTGCCGTCGAGGTGCGCACGCGCGAGGCCATCGACAAGGCCGCGGAGATCATCGACCGGGCCGAGAGCGCGGCCGGACAGGCCCCGGCCGCGCGCCCGGCTGCGGTCAAGACCGAGGAGACCGCGCCCCCAGCCCCCGCGACGCGTGGCTGGGGCGAGGAGGTCCGGCGCTGGCTGATGACCGGGGTCAGCTACATGATCCCGTTCGTGGTCGGCGGCGGCATCTTGATCGCCCTCGGCTTCGCTATCGGCGGAGCGGTCGAGGTCACCCAGGTGAGCATCATCGAGGAGGGCCAGTTCCAGTACCCGGGTGACGTGGATGCTTCCTTCTGGGAGTGGGCCGGGGCGGTGCTGTTTCAGATCGGCGCGATCGCCTTCGGCATGCTCGTCCCGATCCTCGCGGGATTCATCGCTTACGCGATGGCCGACCGACCGGGCATCGCGCCGGGTCTGGTCGGCGGCCTCCTCGCGAACGAGATCGGCGCCGGTTTCCTCGGCGGCATCGCCGCGGGCCTGCTCGCCGGCTGGTTCGTCAACGTGCTCAAGCGCATCCCCGTACAGGGAACGCTCAAGCGCATGATGCCGATCCTCGTCTATCCCCTCATCGGCACGCTTGCCGTTGGGGCCCTCATGCTCCTGGTCATCGGACAGCCGATCGCTTCGGCTTCCAGCGCGCTCACCGACTGGCTCAACGACCTGTCCGGCACCAACGAGATCGTGCTGGGCGTGATCCTGGGGCTGATGATGGCGTTCGACATGGGCGGACCGGTCAACAAGGTCGCCTACACGTTTGGCATCGCGGGCCTCGACGCGGGGAACCTCCAGGTGATGGCCGCGGTCATGGCCGCCGGCATGACGCCGCCCCTGGGCATGGCGCTGGCGACCCGGCTGCGTCCCAAGCTCTACAACCCGTCCGAGACGCGCGCCGGGGAGGCCGCCTGGGTCATGGGCGCGTCTTTTATCACCGAGGGCGCGATCCCGTTTGCGGCGGCCGATCCGCTCCGCGTCATCCCGTCGTTGATGGCGGGCTCGGCAGTCACGGGGGCCCTGTCCCTGGCATTCAACGCGACGCTCCGCGCCCCCCACGGCGGGATCTTCGTCGTGGGACTGATCGGCAACTGGGCGCTCTACCTTGTGGCCGTCGCCATCGGCACGGTCGTGACCGCGCTTCTGGTGAATGCCCTGAAGGCGTTCCACCGCGAAGCGGCCGTAGAGTCGGTGGCGCCGAAAGCAGAGGTGGCACGTGCCTGAGCGAACCGTTCTGTTGCCCAACCCGAGCGGGCTTCATGCTCGTCCCGCCAAGACGTTCGCGAAGGCCGCGGCTCGCTCGATCGCGGAGGTCACAGTGGCGAAGGACGGCCGTGAGGTCAACGCCAAGTCCGTTCTCTCGGTGTTGACGCTCGACTGTCACCAGGGGGACGAGATCGTCATCCGGGTCGAGGGGGCCGAGGCGGACGCGACGCTCGCCGAACTGGTGGCGCTGGTCGAGTCAGGGATGGGCGAGGGGCCCTGAGCATGAGCATCACGCTGGCGGGTCGGGCGGCGGCACCGGGTGCCGCCGTCGGTCCCGCCTTCATTATCGAGCCCCCCGCGGTGGCGGCGGAGCCTGTGCCTGAGACCAGAGCGGGCTCGGTCAAGCAGGAAAAGGACCGACTCCACGAGGCCCTCGGACGCGCCGAAGCCGAGCTCCGTGAGCTGGCAGAGCGGGTGGCCGCAGCGGCCGGCGAGGACGAGGCCGAGATCTTCGAGGCACATGCGGAGTTCGCGACCGACCCGGAGCTCGTGGCACAGGCGCACACCGCCATCGAGGCGGGGGCGTCTGCGGAGCGAGCGGTGATTCAGGCATTCGACACCTTCCGCCAGCTTCTTGCGGCATCGACAAACGAGTACCTCTCTGCGCGCGCGGCCGATCTCGACGATGTGCGAGACCGTGTCGTCTCGATCCTGCGCGGCTACGACACCGCTGTGCCGATCCCGCTCGAACGATCCGTGATCGTGGCCCGTGCGCTGACTCCTTCCCAGACCGCGAGCCTCCCGCGCGAGCTGATCGCCGCCGTGGTGACCGAAACGGGGTCGCCGACCAGCCACGCAGCGATCCTGGCGCGTTCTCTCGGAACTCCCGCGGTCGTCGCCTGCCACGGACTGCTCGCTGCGGTGGAGGACGGCGTCGAGCTCGCGGTGGATGGGCGACGGGGCGTGATCACGATCGCGCCGACCGAAGACGAGTTGCATACGATCGAGGAGCGGATCCGTGAGGAAGAAAAGCGACGGGCCGAGCTCACCGCTCTCCGGGAGAGGGAGGGGCGGACCGCGGACGGCCGTCGCATCGAGTTGGCCGCCAACATCGGCAGTCCCGAGGATCTCCCCGCCGCGCTCGAGGCCGGCGCGGAGGGATCCGGGCTCGTCCGTACGGAGTTTCTCTTTCTCGGTCGACGGATCGCTCCGACCGTGGAAGAACAGGTGCGCTTCTATACAGAGGTGCTGGAGGCTTTCCCGGGTCGACGTGTGGTCTTCCGCACCATGGACGTCGGCGCCGACAAGCCGCTGCCCTTCGTCGATCGAGAACCGGAAGAGAATCCGGCGCTCGGGCTGCGGGGAATACGGCTCAGTCTCGAGCGGAGCGATTTGTTCAAGGATCAGCTCCGCGCGCTCCTGCGTGCAAAGGAAGCGGTCGGCGAGGGCGCGGGTCGAACGGCCATCATGTTCCCGATGGTGGCGGCGGCGCGCGAGCTCATCCATGCGCGTGCGGTCCTGAGAGAGGTGGCCGAGCAAGAAGGGATCGGGCTCGGCGGCGTCGAGGTGGGAGTGATGGTCGAGATCCCTTCGGCGGCGATGTCGGCCGGCCGGATAGCGGCGCACGCCGATTTTCTCTCCATCGGGACCAACGACCTCCTTCAGTATCTGTTTGCCGCGGACCGGCTCAACGCCCTCGTGTCCGAGCTCGTCGACATCTGCGAGCCGGATGTCCTCGCGCTCATCGGCGACGTTATCGATGCCGGCCACGCCAACGGTGCGTGGGTCGGGGTTTGCGGCGAGGCCGCGAACGATCCCACGGTGGCGGCCGCGCTCGTCGGACTGGGAGCCGACGAGCTCTCGATGACCCGGGTCGCCATCCCCGAGGTCAAGGACACGCTCAGGAACCTGAGGTTCGAGGACTGCCGTCGGGCCGTCAGGGCCGCGATCGCCGAGGCCGCAGACGGCAGCGAGGCTCGCCGCCTGCTCGAGGAGCGGCTCGGCCTCGGCTCGGATGACCTTCGGTTGTCCTAACGGCTGCTCAGCGTGATGGGAGGCGCCCGCGTGACGCCGAGCCGCGCGCACTTCGCCGATCCCTTCGAGTGCGACCGGGCCGGGGTCGGCGGCGCATCGCGGCGACGAGCACGAGCGGTGCGAGAACGAGCGCCATCCCGGCTCCCCCCGGCGGCGTCGAAGGTGCCGGAGCGTCGGCGGACCGGGTGGCGCCCTCGGGGGGCGGCGTCCCGGTTGGGTTGGGGGGGCCGGTCCACGTGAAGATGTCGATCCCGCGGGTGATGTCGGACGCCATGAAGTGATAGGTCTTGGTGCCGTCGTCGTTCCTGGTGATCTTGAACACCTGGGACACCCACGTCGTCGCCGCAGGGTTCTCTGGAACCACCGATGCGATCTCTCGGAACGTCCAGCGTCCCTGGTCGTCGATGAAGTAGTCGACGATCTTCGTGCCCTGGCTGTACCACGCAATCATGAAGCGCTGCTCGCCCCGTATCTGCTGCATCACATGGGAGGTGCAGAACGTTCCGTTCGGGACGACGACCTCGCCGATGAACACGGCCTTGCTGTCGTCGGGGGTCAGGGCGTATTCGAACTCGCCGCCCTTGCTGATGTCGAAGATGTGCACCCCGCCGTTGCCGTAGGGATTCGGGAGCTGGCTACAAGATGCCCCGCCCGGCACGACGCCGCCGCCGCGCTCGTCGGTCACGAACATCCATTTCTTGTCGGGCGTCGGCTCGGCCTCGTGAGCGACGGCGATGCCCTCGGTGGATTCGACCTCGAAGTTGTTGTTCCCCTGGTTGGGGGGCCGCCCGGGATGGTTGACGTGCCCAATGTACTTCCATCCGCGCGCCTGGCCGCCGCCGGCCGCCTCGAGGTCGTCGCAGTCGGTCACCTTTGCCGTCGTGTTGGTGCCGTCGACGAGCTCGCAGTTGAGCCGCCGGCCCCGGATGTTGCCGTTGGCATCGGTGAGGTTCCGCACGTCGAGCACGATCGTCGAGTTGAGGTTGGCGCAGTAGATACGGCCGGGGCGCGCCTCGATGTCGTGACAGGAGGACTCAGTGCCCTCGACGCGCTCACCGTTCGTGTCGATGCGCTGCGCCCACTCGGGCCGGAACACAATCCGGTACACCTTGGGGCGGCACCTGTTGCGCTTCGCCTCGAGGGTGGTGACCTTCTTGTTGAGGCACGAGCGGATGTCGAGGACGTCGATCCACGGCATGCCCGATTGCTGGGAACTCGAGTTGTACACGATCCACGGCCGGGTCGCGTCCAGGGTGGAGGTGTGGGAGGTGCCGGCGTGACGGGTCAGGTGGATCTCGCGCGGCTCGAAGGCCTTCCTGTGGATCTTGGAGATGTCGATGATCTCGAGCCCGCCGCCATCCGGGTCGTGGCACCGACCGGTCGCATCGGTCGTGTCGATCATGAGGCGCGGGTTTCTCTTGGGCGTCACGAAGACGTCGTGCTGTAGTCCAAGGGTTCCGCTGGGGTTGGCGGTCGGGCAGTTGGCCGAGCCGTGATCGGCGATCCATCTCGGGCGAACGTTGCCCTTCCGGTTAATGAGCTGAATGATGCGTTGCCCGACGTGCTGTTCCTCGGCTTGGCCGAGCGTCCCGGAAGCTGCGAACAGCCGCCCCCTCTTTCGGAAGAACTTGAGATCGCTGCCGGGGTTCGGCGGGAAGTTGCGGATGAACTCCCACTCGCCCTCCCCGCTGGTGATGAGCTGCGTCCCTCCGGGGTCCTGGGTCTCGGAGAGAGGCTCGCGTGGGTCGGTGTGGTCGGCATAGACGGGAGCCGGGACCAGCACGCTCCCACCGAGCAGACACGCCACGAACACAGCCGCCGGCCTCTTACGCATGTTCCTCACCCCGACTTGTGGATTGCCGACCTGCTATCTGTAGAGTTCGGCGCGGGCGCGGGCATTCCTCCGAGCGGGGCCGAGATGTGCCGGGGTGTGGAGCTCGGCCCGGTAGGACTTCGCGACGGGAGGGAGAAGTATGCGCGCGAGGGGATTCCAAAGAAGGAGGCGTCGATGAAGAGGTTCCTGGCGTGTGTTGCGGCGGCGGTGCTCGTGCCGGGCGTGGCCGGTGCCGGTCCCAGCCACGGCGGCTACTCCTCGGACAACGTCACCTACGTCGGCTTCGTCCCGTTCGAGGTCGCGACCGCGACCGGCGCGAGGGTGTTCGGCAAGCACCTCGTCGTGACGAGCTGGCGCAGCTTCTCCATCTATGACATCTCCGATCCGGAATCTCCCGAGCTCATCACGACCGTGCCTTTCGGATTCAAGTTCGAAAACGAAGATGTCG
>JBOGXF010000081.1:0-8496 GCA_050694275.1 Actinomycetota bacterium
TTCGCGCTGAAGTTCTGACCTCTAACGGAACGATGTGATGCTGGAAACCCCGCCTAAGACCGGAACGATGTGATGCTGGCAACCCCGCCTAAGAGATCCGGAACGATGTGCTGCTGGTCGTGAGCTACTCGGGCTGCCCGCCTCCATCTTCCGCTCTACAACGTCATAGACGCATGATTTGTCTTCGCTGACCTGCGGAAAGTGACTCGTGAGGTTCCTCAAGGCATTCTTTAGCGCTCAACGAAGACCGGGAACGAGTTCCCGGTAACGGAAGACGAGTGGGATGGGCCAGCAATGAGCGGGGGGTATGCCGCTCAACGAAGACCGGGAACGAGTTCCCGGTAACGGTTGCGGGAACTTATTGCCATTCTCATCCTCCTGATATATCGCTCAACGAAGTCCGGGAACGAGTTCCCGGTAACGGAAGAACAAGGAGCGCATCGGCGTCCTCGGTCTCGGCGCGACCGCTCAACGAAGACCGGGAACGAGTTCCCGGTAACGGCCTCCTGGTTACTCTGCGTAGTGAAATCCAGGCGGCAAGGGTCCGAGGCTCGCAGCCTGCATACAAAATGGCCTCTCGACTCATCATCTCTATTCTATTTTCAAGGATCACTGGAGGTTCGGGTTAGATGATCCAGGGCTCTCCCGGATCGTGCGACACCCTCCTACCGATAGATGTCCGGCTGTCTTTGAGGGAACCGTTGAACCTGTACAGGTGTACCGAATCCAGATTAGGAACTATCTCCTCCATGAGCTCAGACATGAGTTGCTGCAAGCGTGTTCCGCTGAGCCTGCATTCGAATACGGACTTCTGGGCGCGAACTCCGTAGCCTTCGCAAATCCGAGCGACCCGGCCAAGTCGCTTCTCGCCTTCCTTGGTAGTCGTGTCTATGTCAGTAGGTGACCAGTACATCCATCAGATCTCGCTCACGTACGGCGCGTAAGAGGGAACATCGCCTCTGAGATGGCGCGCCATCAGCGTCGCCTGGATCGTCGGCAGGGCCCACCGGGGAACGCTTCGGCTCAGGAGGGAATGATGGACTTCCTCCCCTTTGAACTCCTCATAGGAGCTCAGCAAGACCCTCCTCCCCTCTTCGTTCAGGTAGCAGCCACCCCCGTGCGTATAGACGAAATGCTGTGGCTTCGATTGCCCCAGAGCGATGAGTCGCACAACGAACCGGTCGGCAATAGCCGGCCGAAGTTCCTCGACAATGTCGAGCGCGAGTGATGGCCGTCCGGGTCGCACGCCATGTAGATAGCCGACCTGAGGATCCAATCCAAGTGTCTCAAGGGCACCAGTGACCTCCGTAAGAACGAGCGCATACATGAAGCTGAGCATTGCATTGACGGGATCTCGGGGAGGGCGTCGTGACCGGGTGCTGAAATCGAACGGGCTCCCCACCGCTGACAAATGCGTCCGTATTCCCTTGAAGTACCGGCGAGTGGAGTCTCCTTCGATCCCTCTGATGTGATCTCCATCCCGAGCGGAACCAAGTGCTTCTATCCCCCGTTGCACCGCTGACTTGTCTTGCTCCAAAGCCTTTCGGTCGGTGCCTTCTGCATCCCACGCCCACCGCGTCAGCAAGCCGCGGCAGTTTTGGAGCTTTCCGGCGACCACCGACCGCGAGATCTCACACGTTCGCCCGGCGTCTTCCGCGGCGCGGTATTGAGCGATACGTAGGTACACGTTTCCTTTGGTCGCTCCGCCGACGACGAACCGGACCTTGCCCCCGCGGTTCAACGACACGACCCTTATTCCCTGCTCCACGCATCCAGACAGGGCTTGGCTCGATATCTGCCCCGCTCCGAGCAGGACGACACCGTCCAGTTCCTTCATAGGAACTCGCTCCCACCCATCGGACCCCGTCACGATTAGGGACTTCTTTCGTACGCCGACCCGTGCCCGGTGGTCGGTCACGTAAAGAGTGCTCAGGAGCCGCATGAGAGGACCTTCAAGCGTACGTAGCGCTCAACCCGTTCCGGATGGCCGCTCACATTCGGCAGGCAATGACCCAGGAGCTGACACTCATCGCAGCGATGATCATCGACCGCGAGGGGTAGCACCTTGGAGGTCAGAGTGGCGCGAACCTCGGCAATGGTCGACAACGTAAGGGAGCGGAGATCGTCGTCGAACACAACCTCCTGTCGTCGCCGGCGTCCTCCGTACCACACGGACCCCCGCCGGGACGGAGGTGCTCATCATCTCCTCCAAACACAAGGCCTGGGCACAAAGTTGTACGGCCGCGGCGCGGCCGTGAGGGCTTCCTATCTTGTATTCCACCGGCAGGAGCGACCCGTCCGGGTGGACCTCGACCGCATCCGCGCGCCCGCTCAGGCCCAGTTCCTCCGACCACAAGGGGATTCCTCGCAGCATCTTGACCCCGCGCTCCATGCGGGGCCGATCGGTGTCGACCCTTCTGTGTCCATACGACCCCCGCACGGTGTGGGGATTCTCCTGCCAGACACCGTCGACGTGGATGAGGGCACACTGACGCGGGCAGTACATGTGGTGTTCCAGAGCGGACAGGAGAACGATCGGTTCTACGGCCATCGCAGCGGCTCCGACGCGTAGGCGCGCGTGGGATCACTCTTATTCAGCGCTTGGTAGGGAACGCACGTGAAGGCCCGGCGGATCCCCAACCGGCTGAGGCGACCCCGCGGCTCGTCCGAATAGAAGCGGTCTAGCAATGCATCGATTGCCCATGCGTCTAGCGCGGGCGTCCATACCGGCCAAGTGAAGCTGCCCTTCTTGGAGGCTGGACCCGTCCACCCTCGCGCTTGAGCCCTCGTTCCGTCGCCGCGTACCGGGAAGAACGACAAGCCGAGAAAGCACAGAATTTCGATTACCGGATCGACGAATACCTGCGGCTTTGCCTGCACGCCTGAGACGAGTCGGCGCGGGTCGAAGCCAAGCCCATTCGCTTGGACTCGGAGCCCGCGTCCGTCCAACGTTGCAGCGATTGCCACTTCATAAGTCGCAGCCTGCTCCAGCGCGGACATGCAGCTCCTGAGACGATCCCTGACGGCCCCCGTAGTGCCGGGTGCCGATGGGTCGAACGGGGAATGAGGGAGCTGTCCTCCCTCGCCTAGTTTGGAGTCGCGCACGAGATCGGTGGTCGACGCCGAAAGCGAGAAGTCTCCGGCGTGAGTTGTCCCATCCGGAACGCGTGTTTGCTCCGCCGCCTTCGCGTACTCGTCCCGCAATACCTTTCGAGGAAGATGCCGAATGGCAAGGTGGTCGATCCAACCTGGCGGGAGGCGTTTGGTCAGCCGCTCGACCAGATGAGTGTCATCCGGAACATGGAATGTCGCGACCGGAATTGGGTTTTCTGTCCATGAAAGTCGGGCTTCCGGGAGGATCGCGGTCACGCCGATCGCCGCGAGCCAGCCGTTTAGCCAGTCGGCCGGAAGGCCTGGGGCAACTTCTTCGCGCATCAGACGACTCTCCTGGCCCCAGATACGGCCTGGTCCGCCTGGCGGACGCACGCTTCCAGCAGCGCCAGACCCCAATATCCATAGCGCGCGCACATCTCACGGAACCTTCGCGGCTGGTCCCAGTCGTGCTGGGACAGGGTGCGTGGGACGGTCGCACGGACGCCATCGAATTGCCAGTCCAGCTCCAACGAGTCGTCATCGGCGACGATCCTGACTGACGGCCGCCCTTGTCCGTGGTGCGTCAGCACCAGATGCATGAGCAGAGCCGGATCTTCCTCTGAGGATCGATCCTCCTCCAACCATCGAGCGATCAGACGTGCGCTCAGAAGCTCATGGCGACCGCCCCTGGGCCACCGAGATGCGGCACGGGTCGCCTCTATGCGGTGGCGCGGAACGTCGGATTTCGCGACCAGCTCAGTCGCATGTCCGTCTGGATCAAGCCAGCGCTGGAAACGCCCGTCCGCCTTGCCGATGTCGTGAAGCCTTCCCGTCAGTGCCACCGTCTCCACGAGGTCGTTTGAGCAGCCGACTGCCGCGGCCATCCTCTTCGCCGTTTCTCGTACGTCAGATAAATGGTCGGCGAGAGTCCGCGAATCAAGATGGAAGCTCAGCTCTTCGAATGCATCGGCGCGCACTCCGACGATCTCGCCGCGACGAGTTCGCAACTCGGGTTTGGATGCGAGGTAGGGAACATCCTCGACCGGACGTTCAATGCTCGTCCCGAGCGCTCCAAGAAAATCTGCCCACTCGCTCGCCGATAACCAGGGATGTGCGGGCGCAGCGCGCAAGCGATCGATGAGTTGCTCGACGAGACCCTGCTCCTCATCTGGTTCCAGGGGTTCATCACCGGTACCGTTCTCCGCCAATTCCTCCAGCAGCAGGCGCGCTTCTGCATCTGAGGCTGCTTCGGGAGATAGGCCACGCAACGCCTCCACGCTCAACGGAAGGATCTGAGAACGAAAAAGTGAAACGTCCAGCACGGCAGCATCCGAATCTGTGTTCCAGCCGTACTGGTCATAAAGGCCATCGGATAACCCCAGAACTAGATGGTCACCGGGAACGATGGAACCCCTCGAAGCCGTCTCGAGGCTGGCTCGGTCGGAAGCTAGACGTCTCACCTGTTCGACTTCGCGCTTTTCCAGGGCCTCTCTGAGCTCCCAGATCGGAACCTCGACGGACTCGGCCTCCGTCACGCTGGGAAACAGGCGAACGGCATCCTTCTTAGGGCGATGGGCGCGCCAGCAGACGGACACCCGGGCCCTCGCCTTATCGTCGAAGCCCTGGAAGAACAGTTCGACCGGCGCCTCCCCCACCGGCGGGAGCGTCGTCTTTGCCCACTCCCACAGATGAACGGGGAGCAGCTCCCCCGCCCTCTCTGGCTCATCCGACGGGTCACCCAACACCTTGTTGACCCGGCCCGGGCCAAGATCCACGGAACCATCAGGTGCGGCCGCGCTCAGTCGCCTCCAGACCTCGGCAGGTTCCTCTCCGTACACGGGCCACTCCTCTTTGACGTCCGACGGGTGGCAAACGACCCCTGAGGCGTGAGGACTTTCTCCCAGTCGGTTCAGGCGACCCAATCGCTGGATGAGCGCTCTGGTTCCCGGTGTCTCCGAGACGAACAGGTCGAAGTCGAGATCCGCCCCAACCTCGAGCGTTTGGGTCGCCACCACGACCAGGTCGCGCTCCCGAGGCGTATTGCGAACTCGTGTCGCGGCGGCTCCCGTCGCCGGATCGAGCAGCCGCCCTCGGACATCGTCGGCCTCTCGGTCGCGCATCCTGCCGGTGGCAAGGATCAGATCGACGGGCCGGGGCAGCGTATTCTCCCGGCCCCGGATGCCCGACCACACCTCCCTGGCCGTCTTCGGGGTGTTGGTGAAGACCACGCACGCGCATGCCTCCCCACGATCCGAGATGAGCGAGACTGCCTGCTCCGCCAGGGTGCCGGCCATCTTCTTTTGAGTCGTCTCCACAAGCGATACCGGTTTCAACGCGTCGACTCGCTTCCGGACGATCGGATTCGCGAGATCGTCGGCGTCGAGATCAAGTGCGGTCTTGTCCACATCCCCCGTTGCGGTCAGCGCGACGAACTTCGGACGTGAACGCCCGGCGGGTAGTACCAGGGAGGGATCGCCCAGATCACACTCCTGCAGCGGTTCGTTGAGCGCCGCCAAGGCGCGCGCGAGGTGTGCCTCATCCAACAAGACCAACGAGTCGATCCCGGCGAGAGCGGCATCGACCGGCCTCATGGATCTGCTGGACCCATAGCCGCGGAATAACCAGCGACTCGCAAACATCGGCACTGTGGCGAAGATCAACGCCGGCTGGGAGGGATCCGGAGGTCTCGCCCCCAGTTCGGCGCCACCTCTTAGACGAGTGATGTGAAGAGCTCCATGCTCGGAACCTGCCGCGCCCATCCCGAGAAGCGCTTCCCCCACGGCGGCGACAGAAGGCCGGCTCTTGGTCGGGTTAGCCAAGAGATCCTTCAGCTCGCGTCCGTGCTCGTAGGCAGCATCGATCAGCAGACGCCGATTGACGACGTACCAGATGCGCGTCGGAAGTGACCGCTGCCGCGGCTCACGTGACGCCTGAGACGCAAGCGCCCAAACGGCGACATCGATGCATCCACTCTTGCCGAGCCCGGTCGGAATGCCGATCATCCTGGGCCAGCCTTCGGTGACGACCATCTCCGCCAGTCGCGCCTGCCACGGGAACGGCACGCGATCGTTGACCTCGCGGTAGAAATCGGGAAACGCTGGGAAGGAAGTCATCCCTCCGCTCCCGAAGGCTCGGGCAACCGAACCGGAGCCATGAGACCGAGGCCGAACTGGCGGCCGCGCCCGATCACGACCGGTCCGGCCACCGGCTCATCGAAGACCAGCTGCACGTGCGAGTAGGGCCGAAATTCCTTGCCCTTCCTGCGCGCCTCGTGCGGCATGAGAGAAATGGCGCCCGGAACAAGGGGGACCCTCACAGAACGGAAAGAGATCGGCTCGGGCAACCCGGCATGCAAGCACCACTGTTTTGCTGACTCGAGGTCGGGCCCTCCTTTCTGCCACTGCTCATGCACCACGGGAAAGACCGATACCCATACCCTCGATCTCGTGATCCACCGCCTCGGTCTTGCAGCAAGAGGCTTCGTCTCGCCCGAATAGGGTCGAAGATGCGATCGGAAGTAGCCGGAGCGGCCCAGTTCGGGCACATGCCGAAGCGCTGTGCGAACACCATCAACGATGTCGTCGGGCGTTCCCGCAGGGAGCCAGACGGCGGCGCCGTGAATCTTGCCCCGTGAGTGTGGATATCCCACGTCCGGCAACGCCAGCCAGCAAACGTGCTGGTACCCGGCACCGTTAAAACCATGACCGTGAAGCACCTGCGGAACATCGTTGTGCGCATGCCGTTCGTATTTCTCGAGGACGGCTTCCCGAAGCGCCTCGGTTACGGCAAGCACCTTCCGGCCCGAGACGGCGGGTTCTAGCCTGAACCAGATCACAATAGGCCGCTTATCCGCCTCCTGGTCCGGAGTCGCCTGATCGGGAGACCGGTAGAAGGAGCGCTCTGAACGGAACCAGGACCGCCGCACCAGCTCGCCCCCGCTGAAACGCTCGTACATGTCGTCGAGTACATCAAGGAATCCGTCATAGGGAACGGGAAGTGACTCGTCTCCTGACTCGTCTGAGACCCACTTCTTTTCTGGAATGGTTGTCACGGGTGCAGATGTCTCAACGTGAACGACCACGGGCGAGTCCGCGCAGCCCAGGTAACCAACGCGATTAGCCCTCGTGGTCAGCTCGCTCAGCGCCTCTTCTGTCGGCGTTATGTCCTCCCATACATAAAGAACTCGGGGGTCGTGAGGCGCCATCCGCACTCCTGGTCTGATGGGGCGAGCGGTTCGCCCCGGATAGTCCTGGACGGTCCCCTTATCCGTCTTGTCGACGACGACGTAACGCTCAGACAGGCGAGACCGAAGCACCTCGGCTCTCCCATCCGAGTAGATAACCGGCGGACCCGCTCGTTCGAGTTCACGCAGGCCCGAGTCGTCGCCGACACGACGGCGGTCGCCGGTCCCGCCGCCGGCGACGAGCGCGGAGAACAGCCGGGCCGGACTCGGTGGCCATTCCCCGCGGGGCTGCTCCCCCGTGATGGCGACGTCCTCCGAGTCGGCGCGATAAGTGCCGTGCAGAAAACGCACCGAGATGGCCAGCATCACTCGTCCAGCGGGTAAGTGCTGCGGATGGCGTCGGCGAGGCTCTTCTTCGGCGTCAGCACCAGGGGCTCGTCCATCCACCGGCCGCCGACCGGAAGACCTCCCGCCTCCGCTCTTTCCGCGCAGGCGCGGAAAAGGGAAACCGCATCGTCGATGGTCGGTGGCTCTACAGGTTCGTCCTTGGCGCCGCCCAGCCACGTCCAGGACGGATCCACGGGCCGCAGCTCGCAATCGGAGCGCAGGCTGAATGAACGACCGAAAGTGGCGACGTGGGCCACGAGACCAAGACTTGCGAGCAACGCTCGGGCAAGCGCGTTCGACTCACCGCCGTTCACCCAGATCCGGCGTAGCCCAGCGAACGAAACCGTCGTCTGTTGCTCGATCTCGCGGCACGAGACCGCGGAGAGCGTTCCTCCAACGGGTACTTGGCCGTGGCCTATCTCTGACAGTCGTTCCTTTGCCTTTCCGCCCCCAGCTTTACTCGACCCCTCGATGAGTTCCCAATCGGTCACATCGTTGGGGTCAAACTGGACTTGCTCATCAACGCTGAGATTGAGCGGATCGCCTTTGAGGCCCAGTTGCTCTCCGTCGGCCGCAGCCGGTTCGTAGCCGACGACCTCCGAGATCCATGAACGTGCGAGCTTTGCTTGGCTACCCTTTTTTCCGAGATGCGACTGCCAGAATCCAAACAGCAAGGCTTGCGGGAACCACTCCAGTAACGCCAACGGTGTCGGCGGCCACGAAAAACTCCACAACGGCGGCCATGAAAATCCCCACTGACGGCCATCAGAAATCCCCACTGACGGCCACCTGATCTCCTCGGAAATCACCGAAGCGAGCGCCCTCCTGGGCTT
>JBOGXF010000082.1:0-1979 GCA_050694275.1 Actinomycetota bacterium
GATCCGCCTCTCGGCAGCGCGTCGGCGAGTAGACCCCCGGCGGCCGCGGCGCTCGCCGCGATCCCGATGCCGACCGCGATCATCACCGCGTAGTAGTGCCACGCCGGTCCCGATATCTGCCCGATCACCGCAGTGCTCGCGGCCAGGAGAGCCAGCGACGGCAGAAGGACCGCGCGCCGGCCGTAGCGATCGGCCGCCCGTCCAGACACCCACAGCGCGACGATCTCGCCCACGGCCAGGAGCGAGATAGCGGAGCCGATCTGGCCTCGCGACAGTTCGAGCTCCTCGCGCGCGAACACCGCGCCGATCGTCTGTGCCGGCCCCGAGATGGTCCACCAGCCGACAAAGGTCGCGGCGAGGGCGACGGCGTAGCGAACGTCGCCGAACAGGGGCCGTGCCGCGCGCACCGCATCCATGGGGCTCCTCTTGATCACCTCGCGGTCGGCGGCCGGGCGGCCCATGACGAGCCACGCGATGACGGTCGCGACGAGCAATCCTCCGCCGTAAAGGAAAAACACCGACTCGTTGCCGAATTGCTCAGCAACGAACCCGCCCACCACCGGCCCCGCCCCGATCCCGACGAGAAACGACGAGCGCGATATGCCCGTGGCGCGGCCCATCGCCTCCGGCTCGATGATCCGCAGGATGCGGTTCATGAGCCCGCCCACGAACAGCGCCGAACCCGCTCCGCCGAAGCCGCGCGCGAGCACGAGCTGCGTGAAGTTCTCGGACAGCCCGATGCCGAACGACGACACCGCCACGATCAAGAGCCCGGCGATGGTCGAGGCGCGCTCCCCGAAGCGGTCGACGACCAGGCCCCCGACGATCCCGAACGAGAAGCGCGTCAGCCCGAACACGAGTTGCACGAGGCCGATGGCGGTCAGGCCGACGCCGAACGAGCGCGCGTAGAGCGGCAGGATCGGAACGATCATGCCGAAGCCGAGGGCGACGGTGATCGAGATGGCGAGCAGGTTTCTGAACTCCGGCCGCCTCAGCGGTGACGGAGCTACGTTCGTGGCTTCGGCGCTCAGGAGGCCGGCCTCTGGATCAGCTCGACGAGGAGGCCGTGGTTACCCCCGGGATGCACGAACGCGATCATGTCGTCCCGGCCCCCGCGTCGCGGCGCCTCGTCGATCAGCCGCACTCCCTTGGCCTTGAGCTCGGCCAGGACGGCATCGAGGTCGTCGACCTCGTAGGCGATGTGATGGAGCCCTTCGCCGCGCCGGGCGATGAACTTCCCCACGGTCGTGTCGGGACCGGTGGGGGCGAGAAGCTGAATGTGGGACTCGCCGAGGGGCAGCATCGCCTCTTCGACGCCCTGGTCCTCGACCCGCTCACGCTCGGACACTTCGAGCCCCCACACCTCCCGGTAGTGAGACAGGGCGGCATCGAGGTCGGCGACCGCCAGGGCAACGTGTTCGAGCCTCCCGAGCATGACAGGGCATCCTACTTGTCCAGTTCACGAGGCCGAACGACAATCTAAGGATGGCCCGGATCTGTCCCGCGTGCGGCGTCGAGAATCCCGACGCGAGCAAGTTCTGCTCCGAGTGCGGGGCGGCTCTGACCGAGCAGACGATTCCGGCCCGCAAGGAGCGCAAGTTCGCCACCGCTCTGTTCTGTGACGTCGTCGGCTCGACCACGTTCGCCGAGCGGGAGGATCCTGAAGTCGTTCAGGCGCTCGTGGGCCGGGCGTTCGATCGCCTCAGCGAAGAGGTCGAGCGCTACGGCGGCCTGCTCGAGAAGTTCATGGGTGACGCCCTCCTCGCGGTTTTCGGCGTCCCCACCGTCCACGAGGACGATCCCGAGCGAGCGGTCCGCTGCGCGCTCGAGATGCAGGCGGTGCTCGCCGAGCTGAACCGCGCCTTTTCCTCGGAGTCCAAGCCTCAGATCGCGATGCGCATCGGCATCGAGGCCGGCGAGGTGCTCGTCGACCTCGAGCGCGCGTCGGCGTCGCGTGACCGGATGCTCACCGGCGACGC
>JBOGXF010000083.1:0-7453 GCA_050694275.1 Actinomycetota bacterium
CTTCCTCCCAGCACGAGGGGGCGGACCCACGCGGCCGCGGCCGCGTGGGTCGAGAAGGTACGCGGCGAGGGGGCCGAGGAGTCGGCCGAGCTGCTCGCCTATCACTACGAGTGCGCCTTAGAGGCGCTCGGGGACGAAGCGTCCCGCAGGCGGCCCGGCGCTACTCGACGATCGCGGCGCATGGCGCCCAGCGTCGCTTCGCGATCCAACAGGCCGAAGTGTTCGGCCGCCGCGCCGTGGAGCTATCGACTCCCGGCAACGAGCGTAACGAAGCGCTCGAGACCCTTGGTGATATCCACTATCTTGCGCTGAGGGGGAATCCTGCGTGGAACGCATACACATCCGCACTCCGCGAGCTTGACGGCATCGTCCCCGAAGATCCGCCGCGCTTCGCACGTATCGCAGCCAAGGCGACGATGATCCCGACACGATGGATCGGAACCATGGAGGAGGAGGTTCCACCCGATGAGATCGCTGGCGTCCTCGAGGCGGGGCTGCGGGCGGCCGGCGAACGAGACAGCCGGGAGCGAGCGATGTTGCTCAGCGCACGTGCGTTCCTCGCGGGCACTGCCGACCGTTCGGCGGAGTCTGACGTAGCCGATAGGTCGGCTCGTGAGGCGGTCGCCATGGCGCAACGGCTGGGCGATCCCAACCTTGTCTCTGCCGCAATGGACGCGCGCGCAGTGGTGCTGTGGCCGACGGGCCGCTACGGTGAGATAAGCGGCCTCGATCGCGCCCGGCTGGAACTGATCGGAGATCTTTCGGACGTGAGGGAGATCGCAGACATCCTTCTTAGCGCCGGCCGCGATCTCACGCGTGTCGGCGAATACGAAGAGGCTCTGGGGTATCTGGACCGTGCGGCCGACAGCGTGGAGGGCATCGACCCCGGTCAGTACGTCCATACCTTGGTGCACAGATCGGCGACTCTCTTCTTCCTCGGCAAGTGGGACGAGGCTTTGGCGGACCTGGCCCAGATCGAGGCCCTGGAAACCATATCGGAGGAGGAAATCCCAGCCTATGCCGTGAGGGCCGTCGGCATCGCCTACTTCTGCAGCCAGCTGCGCGGTCAAACGGGCGACGCCGAACGCTACCTGACTGTCCTGCGCGCCTACAGAGACAGGATCGAGCGCGTCGGGTTCGGTGCGCTAGATGCCCTCGATCCGCTCACCGTCCCGGCCCGTGCTGTCGCCCACTCGGGGCACGTTCCCGAAGCGATGACATGGCTGAACCTGAAGAGGGGACCTGGTCTCAGCGAACATCTCGAAGCCGCCTGCGACATCGCGGCCCTCTCCTCAGAGTTGGACTGGGCAGCCGAGATCCTGGCGAAGTCACGCGAGGAGGTCGCCTACGCAGGAGTGCGAGCGCTCGAACACTATGCCGAGCGACTCGATGGAAACATCAAGGCAGCTTCCGAAGATCGCACGGCTGCCGTGGACAGATTGCTGACGTCGGCCGAGGGCTTCTCGAGCCTGGGCGCGCGCTGGGAAGAAGCGTGTTCGCGGCTCTCCGCAGGCCGTGTGCTGACAGAGGACGGCGCTTCTACTCAGGCTCTTAATCAATTCAAGCGAGCCCTGCCCGTCTTTGAAGAGCTCCAGTCGGTTCGAGAAGCGCGACTCTGCCGGGAAGCTACTTCGTCTTAGCCGCTCCTTCTAGACGGGCAGCGTCTCGAGCTCCTTCTTGCACGCCTTTATGGCCTCGCGGATCGGCTCCGGAAGCGGTTCGCCGTGGGCTTCCTCGATATGGCCCAAGAGGCCAGCGACCTGACCCGAGACCAGATCTCCCGGTGGGGTTGGCTGCCACCAATCTTTCAACGGGCAGTCAAGGGGGTGGGGCATGTCGACTCCCTTCTCTTTGGGGCATCGCCTCGGTGAAGGCATCATCCCGGCAGACGGATCCAGGCAAAAGGTACTTTTGCACACTCCGCCCGTGCAGAATTAAACATTCGTTTCACCTACAAAGCTATACAAACGGGATAGATTAATGATCCCGGCAGGCAGGTCGCAAGGCTGGGGCGCCTAACCCACCAAAGAAGGCAGAACTCTAGCGGGGAACCGAGGACAATGTCAGCCACAATCTCGAGCTTCGCCTCTCAGGGCGCCGGGCGAGCGCGCCTCCTGCCGTCCCTCGTCACCCTTATAAGCGTCTGTCTGGCCTCTGTGATAGTCGGGGCTCAAACGGCCTCGTCCCAGACGTTGCCCATCGTCTGTGACGAGCCGGGGTCCGTTCGCTCGGAGCCCACCGATTCCACCCCCGAGCCTTACCGCGGTACAGAGACGGGGGTACCTCTGTCGCCGGGTGTCGAGGTGCAATGGCAAGGGCCGTGTGGCACGACGGGCGGGCACACCACCGAGAGAGACGGCACCGACTTCGACCACTACTTCTTCGAGCTCACGAGTCCAAGCGATCTGCACGTTCGGATCGACTGGCCGGATCCCGGCGATACCTTCTTTGTTCACGTATATCGGGGACGCATAGATGGCGATTCGCTGCCCCCCAGTTGCGAGAATGCTCCGGAGCCCTGTCTCGTGGCTAGTGAAGCAAATCTTCTTCGGTTCGGGAGGCTCGAAGCCGTTGCGACCAACTTGCAGCCGGGTCAGTACACGATCAGAGTCATCTACTCGGTCGTGGTTGAGGGTTACTACGAGGGGACAATCTCGGCGCAGATCCCACCACCCCCACCACCCGAGATACTTCCACCGGACGGCACACCCGGCGAGCGTGGGCTGTATCCCCTGATACCGGAGGATGAGTTCTTCCAGGACCAGTGGGGGCTCAAGAACATCCAGGCGCCCCAAGCGTGGCAGCAGGCGCGCGCCACGGGCTTCGGAATCACGATCGCAATCGTGGACACGGGAGTGGATTTCGGGCATCCCGACCTAACCTGTCCCGGGAAGCTCCTGGTCCTAGAGGGGTCGACCATCGGCAAAGATGAACCTCCCAGTGATAACGAGGGTCACGGCACCCACGTATCCGGGATCGCCGGCGCGTGTACGAACAACGAAGAAGGCGTCGCCGGGGTTGCACCCGATGCCACGATCATGCCCGTCAGCGTGTTCGATGCGTTCCAAGAGTCGGACATCGCGCCCGGAGGTGCGGACGCTGTCATGGCCGCGGGGATCCGTTTTGCGACAGAGAACGGCGCCCACGTGATCAATCTGTCGATAGGCCCGCCTCCTCCTGAGAGCTATTTCCCCGAGGTCCACCCCCAGACCGAGGCCGCGCTCGAAGAGGCGCGTGCCGCCGGCGTCGTGATCGCGGCGGCAGCCGGAAACTTCTCCTCGCCCGTGTGCGAGTACCCATCACTATCTCAGTTCGTGATCTGTGTCGGTGCCGTGGATCGTGACGACCAGAAGCCTTATTACAGCGACCTTCCCAACAACTTCGACCGCAACTCGGGCGGGACGGGGCCCGGCGTGATGGCTCCGGGGGGCGCGAATAGGGCATGTACTCAGGTAACCGGGGGCATAAATCGGAACGGCATCGTGTCGACCTACCTCACGGATGTGGGAGACGAAGATTGCGACTATCCCCCCGGCTACAGGGAGGTCAGTGGAACCTCGATGGCCTCACCGCACGTTGCCGGTGTCGCCGCGCTCGTCTACGACCGGTTGGGAGGAGAACGCAGCGCGGATAACGCAGACCTCATCGTGGACACGATCCTCGCGACGGCCGATGACCTCGGTACCCCCGGTCCCGATCCGGTGTTCGGGGCCGGGCGGGTCAACGCACTGAGGGCGGTGCAGGCAGTGGAGGTGACCGGCGAGACCGATCCGGACGCCGGTGGATCTCCGTCCCCCGAACCGAGCCCGTCCCCCGATGCATCTCCGTCCCCCGAACCGAGCCCGTCCCTCGAACCGAGAGCCCCAGCTTTGGTCGTCCTTACTCCGGCCGAGAGCAAGAGCGCGCCGGGTAGAGACCACCCCGTTACGGCCCTCGTGACCGATGCGTCGGGCGCGCCGGTCGCCGGCGCCACGGTGGAGTGGTCCTCGACCGGGGTCGGGGAGATCTCGAGCCGCGACGCGATGACCGACGACGACGGGGTGGCGCGCGCGGCGCTGTCCTCGGGCGAGCGCGGCGATCAGGTCGTCACCGCGACCGCGACGTCGTGCGCCGAGGACGGGAGCTGCAGCGCCAGGGCGGTCCAGCACTGGGGGCCCGCGTTCTGCGACGTCTTCGGAACTGACGGCAACGACTTCATCGAGGGAACCGCGGCCGGCGAGGTCATCTGCGGTTTCGGCGGTGCCGACGTCATCCTCGGCCGCGGGGGTAACGACATCCTGCTCGGGGGTCGGGGAAGCGACGTCATCCGCGGCGGCGGCGGGAACGACATTCTGCTCGGAGGCCGCGGGAGCGATCGGCTCTTCGGTGGCCGCGGCGCCGACTTGATCAGGGGGGGCGGCGGGGACGACGAGCTCCGAGGGGGCCGGGGGCCCGACCGCCTGTTCGGGGGCCGGGGGCGCGATCTCCTCCAGGGCGGCCGGGGAGCGGACAAGCTCGACGGCGGTCCCCAGCGCGATATCTGCCGCCCGGGCCGAGGCCGGGACGCCATGACGAGATGCGAGTAGTGGAGTCGCCCTCCGGACCGTCTCAGTGGGCAATCGGGAGCGTGTAGGAGAACGTCGCGCCCCCGCCGGGGGAGCTGTCGACCCAGATGCGGCCCCCCTGCGCCTCGACCATCTGTTTGCACATGTAGAGCCCGAGCCCGGTTCCGTGATGGTTCCGGCCGTTGTCGAGGCAGGAGAACTTGTGGAAGAGCCTGGCGATGTCGTCGTCGCTCAATCCGGGTCCGTGATCGCGCATCGACACCCGGAGCATCTCTTCCATCAGGGCGATCTCGATTTCGACCGCGGTGTCTCGCGGCGAGAACTTGAGCGCGTTGGACAAGAGATTGGCGAGGATCTGCCAGTGACGGCGCTCGTCACCGAGCGCGGAGGGTATTGATCTTGCGAGTTCAGCCCCGTCCTTACTTTCGGGCGGGGCAGGGTTCGCCTACAGCCCAGGCTGAGACGGCACGACCTACTGGTGGAACGGATGTTGTAGTATGCTACGAAGATGCTTACAGTGCCGGAAGTGGCCAAGCGAACGGGGAGGAATGCCGAGACGATCCGGCGGTGGATACGCGAGGGCAAGCTCCGCGCCCGCAAGGTTGGCACTCAGCACGTGATCGAGGAGGAGGATCTCGAGTCCCTTCTGGATGATGGGCTCCTCCCCGCTCCCGCCGGCTGGGACCGGCTCTTCACGGGCGATCCGATGCCCAACTGGGAGGCCATCATCCGCAGACAGCGCGCCGAGCGCTGATCCGGATGATCGTCCTCGATGCCAGCTCAGCGCTCCGCGCGTCGCTTCGACCCGAAGGATTCGGCGATATCGCTTCTCTTAAGCCGGTGGGGCCTCCGTTGCTGTGGTCGGAAGCGTTATCGGCTCTCAGGCAGGCCGTGTGGCGGGGGGACATGACCAAAGAGGTGGGGGACGCAGCGCTGGGCCGGTTCCTGGCGGCCCCGATCGACCGCCGCGCGCCTCGAAGGCTGTACCGGGAGGCGTGGGCGCTCGCATCGGAGCTGGGATGGGCGAAGACTTACGACGCGGAATACGTGGCGCTTGCCCGTCTGCTCGACTGTCCTCTGGTGACGAGAGATCGCCGCCTGGAGCGGAGGATCGGCGGAATCGTGGAAGTCCTTGCTCCCACGGAACTTTGACACCTTCGAACGCAAGGCATCTGATCGTGGGGCTCCTTTCGATTACCGGCGCCATCCTGTGTCGGTGGTTCGAGGATAGGGATTGCCTCGTTCAGCAGTTCACGGCGACGGTCAACGCACGGCAGACGTCTTCCATGCGGACGGGGGAGAGTGTTGTGATACCTTCAGCTCGACGGGCTCGGTTTCGGGCGAGAACTTCAGCGCGTTCGACAGCAGGTTGCTGAGGATTTGCCACTGGCGCTGCCGGTCACCGAGGGCGAGCGGCAGACCGCCTGCGAGGTGGCCGCGGGAGTGACTTTCTGTTCGGGGGCCCGGGCCGGGACCATCTGAGGGGTTGCCCAGGGGACGACAAGCTCGACGGCGGGCCGCGCAAGGACTTCTGCAGACCCGGGCGGGGCAAAGACGAGACGACGAGGTGTGAGTAGGGAGCCGTTGATCGTTAGCTCTCTCTACGGTCCGAACGCGAACTCAGGCGATCGGGAGCGTGTAGGAGAACGTCGCGCCCTCGCCCGGGGAACTCTCGACCCAGATGCTGCCCCCCTGCGCCTCGACCATCTGTTTGCACATGTACAGGCCGAGCCCGGTCCCCTCGTGGCTCCTGCCGTTCTCGAGACGCCCGAACTTGTGAAACAGCCTGGAGATGTCATCGTCGCTCAATCCCGGGCCCCGGTCGCGCACCGACACTCGCAGCATCCCCTGATCGCGCGCGATCTCTATCTCGACGGCTTCGTCCTTGGGGGAGAACTTGAGCGCGTTGGACAACAGGTTGGCGAGGATCTGCCAGTTACGGCGCTCGTCGCCGAGGGCGAGCGGCAGCGACTCCTCGTGGGTGAGGGTGACGCGATCGAGCCGGTCGCCGGCAACGGTCTCGATGACCGAGCCCGCCGGCGCCCCGAGATCCAACGGCTTTATCTCGTAGGAGAACTGCCCCGACTCGAGCTGGGCGAGCTGGAGCGCGTTGTCGATGAACAGGCGCAGGTTCTGCGCGGCTCGCCGGACGGTGCCGACGAGCCTCACCTTCTCGGCCTCATCGAGGTCGTCCCACCTGGAGTGCAGGGCTTCGGCGTATCCCGCGATGACCGCGGTCGGCGAGCGCATGTCGTGCGCGACCATCCCGAGGAAGTCGGTCTTGGCGCGATCGAGCTCTTCGAGCTTGCGGATGGTGTGCTTCTGACGTTCGAACTCGAGGATATTGCGCACCGCCTGCGCGACCGCGACGCCGACCGCGGACAGCAGTTGCATGACCTTGGGGGTGGGGATCTCGGGCTCGGCGAATCCGACGCTGATGACCGCCACGACCTCGCCCTCGTGTGCGAGGGGCAGCGCGATGTAGGAGTTGACTTCGGGGTGGAGCGGGAACTCATCGAATTGAGGCGCGGCCCGGGCCCCTTCGATCACGACGGGGTCTCCGGTCGAGGCCGCAACCTCGAAGGGGGTTCCTGTCAGCGGATGCTCCGCTGCCTGGGGTTGGGCGTGAGGGGGATCGGTCGAGAACAGCTGCCGGCAGCGATCGCCCTCGATGGCGACGCTGAGGTGCTCGAAGCTGATGACCTCGCGCAGGACCTCGGCGAGGGACTTCAGTGACGGCGCGGCCTCGAGGTGCGCCGAGACCGCGGCCCGGGCCGCCTCGGCGATGCGTTCGCCCAACTCGTTGTTCGCAGCCATCGATCGGAATCTCCGTCTCAGTGCAAATGCTGTGCTTGCCATCTCTTTCTGCCTCCTTTTCGGGGAGAACGGGGCCGACGGGAACTTTGTCC
>JBOGXF010000084.1:0-25174 GCA_050694275.1 Actinomycetota bacterium
GTGTCGGCGAGGGACTCGGGCAGGACCTTCGTCTCGCCCACGACCGGCATGAAGTTCGTGTCCCCACCCCAGCGCGGCACCACGTGCACGTGGACGTGACCCGGGACCCCGGCCCCCGCGACGCGCCCGAGATTGATGCCGATGTTGAAGCCTTGAGGCGAGAGGGCCTCCTGGAGCACCGCGACCGTCAGTCTGGTCTCGTCGAAGATCTCGTGCGCCTCGTCCTCGTCGAGATCGCCGAGATCGGGGACGTGTCGAACGGGAGCGACCATCACGTGCCCCGAGTTGTATGGGAACGCGTTGAGGATGACGAACGACCGCTCGTTGCGGTGCAGAACTCCCATGTCGGCCTCCCCCTCGAGCGCGGCGCAGAAGACGCACTCGACGTCATCGCCGGTGTCCTCGGTGACGTAGCGCGAGCGCCACGGGCTCCACAGCCGATCCATCAGATCGATAGCTCTACGCTTCGTTCGTCGATCTCTGCCGCGATCTTGGCAACGAAGTCGTCCACCGGAACGCCGCGCGACTCCTCGCCGGTACGCCGCCTCACCGATACCGTGTCCGAGGACTCCTCGTCGTCGCCCACGACGAGCATGTACGGAACCTTCTGAAGCTGCTGGTGACGGATCTTCGCTCCGATCGTGTTGTCGGAGTCGTCGACTTCTACCCGAACGCCGGCTCCTCGCAGTCGCCCCGCTACCAGCCGCGCGTACTCCGCGTGACGATCGGCGATGGGGATGACCACGGCCTGAACCGGCGCCAACCACGTCGGAAACGCGCCGGCGAAGTGTTCGACGAGCACGCCGGTGAACCGTTCGATGGACCCGTACAGGGCGCGGTGAATCATCACCGGCCTGATCCGCTCGCCGTGCTCGTCGACGTACTCAAGCTCGAACCGATCCGGATGCTGGAAGTCGACCTGGATCGTGCACACCTGCCACAGCCTGCCGATCGCATCGCGCACGTGGATGTCGATCTTGGGCCCGTAGAAAGTGCCCTCGCCCTCGGCGACGACGTACTCGAGACCGGCCGCGTCGAGGGCCTCTTTGATTGCTCGCTCGGCCGCGTCCCACTGCCGATCGCTGCCGACGTACTTGTCGGGCTTGGTGGAGAAGTGAACCTCGTCGGGGCCCATTCCGACCGTCCCGTACAGCGCGCGGAAGAAGTCGATCACCCCGAGCAGCTCCTCTTCGACCTGGTCGGGCCGGCAAAAGATGTGCGAGTCGTCCTGGGTGAAGCCGCGGCCCCGCAAGAGCCCGTGCACCACGCCCGATCGTTCGAATCGGTACACGGTTCCGAGCTCCGACAGACGTATGGGCAGCTCTCGGTATGAGCGCGTCTTTGACTTGTACACGAGGACGTGGAACGGGCAGTTCATGGGCTTGACGAAGTACTCCGAGCCCTCTGCCTCCATGGCGGGAAACATGTTCTCGCGATAGAAGTCGAGGTGGCCACTCGTCTCCCACAATGTGCTCTTGCCGAGATGTGGGGTGTAGACGGGCTGGTAGCCGCGTTCCAGATGCATCTCGCGCGACAGGTCCTCGAGCGTGTTGCGCACGAGCGCGCCCTTTGGATGCCACAGCGCCATGCCCGGGCCGACCTCTTCCTCCCACGAGTACAGCTCGAGCTCCCGCCCGAGCCTGCGGTGATCGCGCCGCTCCGCCTCTTCGAGACGGTGCAGATATTCCTCGAGCGCGTCCTTCGATTCCCATGCGGTTCCGTATATCCGCTGCAGCATCGGCCTGTGCTCGTCCCCGCGCCAGTACGCGCCGGCGGACCTCAGCAGCTTGAACGCCTTGATCCGTCCGGTTCCCGGAATGTGAGGACCCCGGCAGAGATCGACGAACGGGACCTGTTCGTCTGCGGTGTTGCGATAGATCGAGATGACCTCGCCCTGGGCCCCCTGCTGCTCGAGCGCCTCGGCCCCCTCGGCGACGCCCTCGATGATCTCGACCTTGTACGGCTGGTCGGCGAACAGCTCGATCGCCTCGTCGCGTCCGAGCTCTGCGCGTTCGAATCGCTGGTTCGCCTTGACGATCTTCTTCATCTCCGTCTCGATGCGCTCGAGGTCTTCGGGCGTGAACGGATTGTCGACGTCGAAGTCGTAATAGAAGCCGTCCTCGATGGGCGGCCCGATGGCGTACTTGGCTTCCGGGTACAGGCGCAGAACCGCCTGGGCGAGGACGTGTGCGGTGGAGTGTCTCAGCACCTCTCGGCCGAGGGGGTCGCTCGCCGTCACGACCTCGACCTCCGCGTCGGGGGCCGGGACGAAGGCAAGGTCGCGCTGTTGTCCGTCGACGACGAGGGCCATGGGAGCCCCGGCGCCCGCCTCCTTTGCGAGCGCGAAGCCGTCGCGCCGACCATCTCCTTTAACGGGCACGCTCATGAGCCGATGCTATCCGCCCACGCTTGCTCGAACTCGCGCAGAGAGAGGCCGACCGCGTCTTTCAGCGCGTCGTTGAGTTGGTAGCGCGCGGTACCGGCCGCGATTTCCCTGCGGCCCAGATTCCGGTAGAACCGTACGAACTCATCGAGCCCCCACCTCTCGACGAAGAATCGCACCGCTGAATGAGACTTCTGGTAATTGCGGAAGATGCTCGTGCCGTCCCCGACGATGAACTCGAAGTCCTGGGGCAGCCTGCGATCGAATCGTCCGGCACCAATCTCGGCCGAGAGGAAAGCGAGCGACGCGAGGTTCGCATCGTTGCCGACGTAATCGGCGAAACCCTCCTCGATGAACACCGGCGTAAACGGCCCGGAGGCGCGGCGCGTGACCACATGGAGCAGCTCGTGGGCGAGAATCCCCAAGACCGATTCGTCGGATCTGTTCGCGAGCGATTTGTAGTTGAAGACGATACGGGGCGCGGTGAAGTCGTACCCACGCCGAACGTCGACGGTCGAATACGCAAACGCGACAAAATTCGCGGTGTCGAAGGTGACCTGCAGCATGCGGCCGAGCTCTTTGTCGGACGAGGGAACGAGAACCACGATCGTGTCGCCGGCCGGGCTGTTCCAGAACCGGCCGACCCGGTCCAGGGCCTGCGCGGCGAGAGAGAAGAATCCCGCGGGCAGCTCCCCGCACGGTCGCTTCCGCCGGCAGGGATGCTCGATCACCAGGAATCGGCCTTCCTGCGTGAGATCGACGGGTCCGAAGTCCCACATGTGCCGCGCCGTGTGCAGGCCGAGGTCGTCGAGGTCACCGTCCCCGGCCACGAGCCATTGCCCGTCCTCTTTCACGAACGTATAGAAGAGGTCCTCGATCGCCGGAGCGGTATCGACGCCGGCGATGCGGTAGAGCTCCTCGGTCACCGGCAGGGCGGCGTCCTCTGCGCCCGGATAGCGACCTCGGTCGGAGGGACGGATGAGATCTCCGGCCCGCTCCCACACGGCGCGCAGGCGATACGAACGGAACGGAACGTCCCCCATCCACTCGAACAGTCTCTTCTGGCGGGCCCGGAACTCCGCCGATGCGGCCGAGACTGTCGCCATGAACGAGTCCACGTCTCTCTCGATGACCGCGGCCGCCCGCCGGTCGAGCAGCTCCTGTATTGCGGCGCGCCGGTCGCCGCCCGTTTCGTTCGTTTCGGTTTGCGCGATCGAGGGCGCGGAGGAGAGCATCAGCAGTGTGCAGATAACCGCGTATACCGCGGCCTTTTGCACACTCGACGCGAGGGAGTCAGGCCGCTTCGTGCTCCATCTCCTCCGTATAGCTGCCCGACCGGGCCGCCCCGTTCAACTTGGCTCGATGGTACAGAGCCTTCTGACCGCTCGCGACGTTGGACGGGTCGCCCTTCCACGCCTCGAGCGCCGGCGCCTGCAGCGCGCGCCCGTACGAGAAGCTCAGCTCCCACGGGCCGCGATCCGACAGCTTGTTCATTGCGTTGAGGTGCGCGGTCGCGAGCTCGTCGCTCTGGCCGCCCGACAGGAACACGACCCCGGGGATCTCGGGAGGCACGGTCTCCTTCAAGCATTTGACCGTTTGCTCGGCCACCTCCTCGACGCTCGCCTGTTGCGCAGCGTCCTTGCCGGACAACACCATGTTGGTCTTGAGCAGCGTTCCCTCGAGCCCGACGTTGGCGACGTCGAGCTCCTCGAACAGACGGGTGAGCGTCTCGCTGGTCGCCTCGTAACAACGATCGATCGAGTGATCTCCGTCCATCAGGACCTCGGGCTCGACGATTGGGACGAGTCCCTGCTCCTGCGAGAGAGCGGCAAACCGTCCGAGAGCATGCGCGTTGGCGGCGATGCAATAGTCGGTCGGGATGCCGGGCCCGATGGTGATCACGGCCCGCCACTTCGTGAATCCTGCCCCCCGCGAGACGTACTCCTCGAGGCGGGCGCGCAGGCCGTCGAGGCCCTCGGTCACCTGTTCCCCGGCGAACAGGGCGAGGTCCTTGGCCCCCTTGTCCACCTTGATCCCGGGAATTATCCCCTTCGACGACAGAAGGTCGGGAAACGGTGTTGCGTCGTCGGTCGATTGCCGAATCGTCTCGTCGAAAAGAATCACCCCGCTGATGAACTGCTCGAGCCCTTCGGTCGTGAAGAGCATGTCGCGATAGGAGCGCCGGTTGTCCTCGCTCGACTCGAGGTTGATGGACTTGAAGCGCTTGGCAATGGTGGGAAAGCTCTCGTCCGCCGCCAGGATCCCTTTGCTCTCCGCCACCAGTGCTTTGGCGGTCGACGCGAGGGTCGTCGTCATGGGTACCTCCTCGTAATCGACTCGATCAATCACTACCCTACGATTGTTCGCGTGGACAACGTCGAGGTGGTCAGGCGCTACCTCCGGGCCCAGAACCTCGAGCAGGTCGGCCGGACCGAGGAGGCGATCGAGCACTACGAGGCGGCGATCGAGGCGAGCTTCGACGCGTCGGGCCCGTACGACCGCCTCATCACCATCTACGCGAACCGGGCCCTGCACGCCGAGGTCGTCCGGGTCGCCGAGTCCGCGCTCGACCACGTCCAGACCCACGAGCAGAAGAAGGCCTGGTACGAGCGCGTCCGGGCCGAGGCGCTCAAGGCGCAAGCAGACCTCCCCAAACCGACCCCCAGGAAGACCGATTGACCCCGCTCGAGCAGCTCATCGTCGAGCGCATCGAGGCGCAGGGGCCGATGCCGTTCGCGGCCTACATGGCGATGGCGCTGTATCACCCCGAGCACGGCTATTACTCATCGGGGGCCGAGCGCACGGGATGGGCCGGACACTTCCTCACCTCCCCCGAGCTCGACCCCGCGTTCGGCGAGCTGTGGAGCGCCGGATTCGAGCAGGTGTGGGACGCGTGCGGGCGACCCGAGAGCTTCGACGTCGTCGAGATCGGGCCGGGCGAGGGAAGCTTCGCCGCCGCCGTCCTGACCGCCGCGCGCGGCTCGTTCCGAGAGGCGCTTCGCTATCGCCTGATCGAGAGAATCCCGTCTCTGCGCGACCGTCAGTCGGCTCGCCTGAGAGAGTTCGACAACGTCGAATGGAGCGCGTCGATCACCGATTTGCCGTCTGGTGAGTCGGGCTGCGTCTTCGCCAACGAGGTCCTCGACAACCTCCCCATCCACCTCGTCGAGAAGCGTCACGGCAGCTTGCTGGAGGTCTGTGTCGAGGTGAGCGACGGCCAACTCGCCTTCCGCCTCCGCCCTCCCGCGTCGAAAGAGGTCACCGCGTTTCTCGACCGGGTGGGGGTCGATCTGCCCGACGGGCATCGGTTCGAAGTGACGCTTGCGGCAGAGTCGCTGGTCAAGCGCGCGGCGGAGCTGTTCGCGCGCGGAGCGGTCATCTTCGTCGACTACGGAGGAGATGCCGCCTCGCTCGCCGAGCGGTCGACCGGCACGCTCATCTGCTATTCGTCGTCGGGGATCGACGACGATCCACTCGAGAATCCGGGATCGAAGGACATCACCGCGCACGCCAACTGGACGGCGGTGATGGCCGCGTGCGTGCGGGCGGGCATGGTCGTCTCCGGCCCCCGCCCCCAGCGCGACATCCTGCGGGCACTCGGTCTCGACGCGCTGCACAAGCGATTGCAGGCCGAGCACGACGACGCCGTCGGCACCGGCCGCGGCCGCGACGCGATCGCAGCTCTGTCGCGCCGGCAGGCGCTCGGGGTCCTCGCCGACCCGAGCGGTCTCGGTGGCTTCGACGTTCTGGTCGCGTGTAAGGGGATCCCCCTTCCCGCGTTCACAGCTCAGTAGCCGAGAGCGGGGTCGACGAGCCCTTCGAGCTCCTGTCCTGCGGCGAAGCGGGCGACGTTACGCCCGATCAGCTCCCGGAGCTCCGGCAGGGCCATGTCCCAGGTGTTCGCGATGTGCGGGGTGATGATCACGTTGTCGAGGCCCCACAGCGAGTGGCCGTCGGGCAGCGGCTCCGGATCGGTGACGTCGAGGGCCGCGCCCCCGATCGTGTTGGACCGCAGGGCGTCGACGAGATCCTGCGTGACCACCAGGCCCCCGCGCGCGACGTTGACGAGCCACGCGTCGTCCTTCATCGCCTCGAACGCGCGCCGGTCGAACATCCCCCGAGTGGCCGCGGTCAGTGCCGCCGTGATGGCGACGAAATCGGCACCGGCCAGGAGCTCGTGAAATCGATCGAGAGTCGCGGTGACGTCGGCGCCCGGCACGGGCGAACCGGAGCGGTTTATCGCCTGCACCGTGGCGCCCAGAGGCTCGACCATCTGGATGAGGGCTCGCCCGATACCCCCCGCCCCCACCACGAGAACCGTGGCCCCCTTTAGCCGCCGCTCGGGCGAACCGAGCCCCGGGGCCCGCCAGGTCGTGGCCCGAAGGTGATGATGAATGCGCCGGGCGGCGGCGAGCATCAGCGCGAGGGCCTGTTCGGCACACGCGTGACCGTAGATCCCTTTGGCGCAGGTCCACGTCCGCGTTGGGTCGATCGCACCCGCCCCGACGAACGCCTCGATCCCCGCGAATGGAAGCTGCACCCAGCGCGCCGTCGAAGACGAAAGCGTCTGCTTCAGGGCCTCGGCATCGCGGGGGTCTGTCCACACCAAACCGTCCGCGTCGGCCGCGTCGACGACCTTGCCGCCGCCGGCGGCAACCGCCTCGAGCATCTCGTCGTCCGCCCACGGCACGACCGCTATCCCCGGCACGAAAGCGTCGTTCACCGGGCCAGGCTACCCGCCGGCCGGAACCGCTACCATCACAGGATGCCTTCGGTCGCAGACCTTCTCGGACCCGTCTTCGGCGAAGTGGTCGGCGGCGCTCTCCCGGTGAGCGTTCGGTTCTGGGACGGCAGCGTGCTCGACGCGCCGGGGTCGAGCGCGACCATCCTCTTTCGATCGCCGGACGCGCTGCGGCGCATCGCGTACTCGCCGGGCGAGCTGGGCCTCGGTCGCGCCTACGTCGCCGGTGATCTCGATATCGAAGGCGACATCTTTGCGGTTCTTGCTCTCAGAGACCGACTCGGCGCGACCGGCGAACACATCGAGTTCAGGCTGCGGCCGGCACAGCTCCTCCGCACCTTGGGCATCGCCCACAAGCTGGGCGCCCTCGGGCGACCGTTGCCCTCTCCACCGGAGGAGGCCCGCCTGCGGGCCCGGCTTCACTCGAGGTCGCGCGACGCGGCCGCAATCTCGCACCACTACGACGTCTCCAACGACTTCTATCGCCTCGTGCTGGGTCCGACGATGACCTACTCCTGCGCCTACTTCCCCGACGCCGACACGACACTCGACCAGGCGCAGGCGGCGAAGTACGACCTCATCTGCAAGAAGCTCGGCCTCGGTTCCGGCATGCGGCTGCTCGACGTCGGTTGCGGCTGGGGCGGGATGATCATGCACGCGGCGCCGCACTATGGCGTCCGGGGAGTCGGGATAACCATCTCGCGCAATCAGGCGGATCTGGCGGCCAAGAGGGTGGCCGAGGCGGGCCTCGGCGACCTCGTCGAGATCCGTTTCCAGGATTACCGCGATGTCGCCGACGGACCGTACGACGCCATCTCGAGTATCGGGATGTTCGAGCACGTCGGGCTGGCGCGCATCAAGGCGTACTTCTCGGGGCTGTTCGACCTGCTGCGGCCCGGCGGACGACTTCTCAACCACGCGATCTCTCGGCCGCATCCCGGGCGACCCGGTTTCGACAAGCGGTCGTTCATCACCCGCTACGTCTTCCCCGACGGCGAGCTACACGAGGTCGGAACCGTCGTCAGCGCGATGCAGGAGCACGGCTTCGAGGTGCGCGACGTCGAGTCGCTCCGGGAGCACTACGCTCGCACGCTGCGCCACTGGGTCGCGAACCTCGAGGCCAACTGGGACGAGGCCGTGCGGCTCGCCGGCCTGCCGCGGGCCAAGACATGGCGTCTCTACATGGCGGGTTCTGCGGTCAACTTCGAAGCCAACCGCACGACCGTCCATCAGTCGCTGGGCGTCCGGCCCCACGAGAGCGGAGTCAGCGCCATGCCCGCGACGCGCCGCGACTTCGTCTGAGTTTCGGCCCTTTGACAACAGCGCGGGGCGAAGCCCCCTCTGGTCAAAGTGTCGAAAGTTTCGACCCTCGAGGTTTCGTCACCGGCGCTGCCACGGCAACCTTTTCGAGCCGAACAGCGTCTGACCCCCATAAGCATCCACGACCGCGCGTCGGAGCGCTCTCGGCATCCGGCGACGGCCCTAGCCAGGAGGTAGACACCTTGAAGCGCTTTCTTGTCTTGTCGGTCGCGATGATGATGGGCGTTCTCTCGCTTCCGACGGCGTCCCTTGCCGCCGCGCGTCCCGCCAACGACGACTTCGACCGTGCTCGCACCATCTCGACGCTCCCCTTCGCCGAACGCTTCAGCATCAAGGGCGCAGGCGTCGCCGACGACGAACCCGACTGTTCTGGACGGGCTCGCTCCATCTGGTACCGGTTCACTCCCGAGACCGACATGCGGTTCTTCGCCCGCGTGCGGCGCGCCGACTTCAGATCGTTCGTGTCCGTGTGGACCGGAACCCGCGATGCCCTCTCCGAGGTGTTCTGCGAGCGCTACGGCACCCCGATCGTCGATGCCACTGCCGGCACGACCTACTACATCCGCGTGGCATCGGGGCGGCGCGTCCACGAGGGCAGAGGGAGGCTCGTCGTCAAGGAGGCACCGCCACCGCTCGAGTTCGACCTCACGGTCGACCCTCAGGGGACGATCGACTCTTCCACGGAGCGGATCACGATCTCCGGAGGCGCCTCGTGCTCGCGCGAGGAGGACGTGTATCTGTACGGCGCGGTCCGCCAGGTCGGTCCCGACCGCCGGTTCATCACGGCCTGGTTCGACGTGGAGATCGAGGACTGCGGGGCCGCCAGCTCCTGGACCACGACGATGTTCGGTGACGGGGTCTTCGAGGAAGGCCCGGCCAGCGTCGAGGTCACCGCATACTGGTGCTCCCGCTTTGAGTGCGTCGACGAGCGGATGTTCGAGTCCATCGACCTGATCCGAACCTAAGGGTCCGCGTCCGAGTGCCAGCTTCTCTAAGGCGCAACCGCGTCGGGCTGGGCCTCGGCGAGATCCACGGTCGCCGGCGCCTGAACCGTGATCTCTGAACCCTCGATGCGTATCTCGGGGAGTCCCCTCTGAAGCCATCGCGGCAGCCACCAGTTGGCGTTGCCCAACAGCTCCATCGTTGCGGGGACCAGAACCAGACGGACGATGGTGGCGTCCACGAAGATGGCCACCGCAAGGCCGGTCCCGAAGAGCTTGATGGCGCGCTCATCGAACCCGAAGACGAATCCGAGAAACAGAGTCACCATGATGGCGGCCGCAGCGGTGATGACGCGCGCGGTCGCCGCGAGGCCGTTGGCCACGGCCACCGCGTTGTCTCCGGTCTTCACGTACTCCTCCCGGATCCTCGACAGCAGGAAGATCTCGTAGTCCATCGAGAGCCCGAAGAGGATCGTGAACAGCATCATAGGAACCCACGCCTCGATCGGAGCGGTGGTCTCGACGCCGAGCAGGTCCTTCAACCACCCCCACTGGAATATCGCCACGACGACGCCGTAGGCGGCGCCGATCGAAAGAAGGTTCATCAGGGCCGCCTTGACCGGAACGAGGATCGACCGGAACGAGGATCGACCGGAACACGACCACCAACAGCAGGAACGACAGACCGATGACCACCGACAGCAGGATCGGAAGACGCTCGGCATTGGCATCCGAGAAGTCGACGATCGACGCGGTCAGCCCACCCACGAACACGTCGACGTCCGCGCCTTCGACGCTCCGGGGGATCACGTCGCCCCGCAATCGGTTGACGAGATCCGTCGTGGCCTCGTCCTGGGGCGACGTCGTCGGGAACGCGGTCAGCACCGCGGCGTCCCCCTCGGGACCCACGAAAGGCGGGGTCACGGCGGCGACGCCGGCGGTCGAGCGCAGGGTCTCGCCGACCTGTTCGAGGGACGCGACGTCCTCGGGCCCATCGACCTCGGCGGCCAGCAGCAGCGGCCCGTTGAACCCGGGGCCGAAGCCCTCGGACAGCAGGTCGTAGGCCCGGCGACTGCTCCGCTCGGTCGGTGAGGCTCCGGCATCGGCGAAGCCGAGACGGAGCGACAAGACCGGGAGGGACAGAGCGATCAGCGCCACCAGGCCGATGATGGCCGCGGGGGCCGGACGGCGCTGGATCAGACGACTCCAGCGGAACCACATGCTCCGCTCACCCTGCGTCTCGCCCCGGTGGAACCATGGCAGACGCCACTTGTCGATCTTCGAGCCCACGAAGCCCAAGACGGCCGGCAGCAACGTCACCGACGCGATCATGGTCACCGCCACGGCGGCGGCACCACCGATCGCGATGCCTTCGACGAACGCGAATCCCATCAAGAGGATGCCGAGCAGCGAGATCACCACCGTCGTCCCGGCGAACAGCACGGCCTTGCCCGACGTCACGATGGCCATCGCGTTCGCGTCCTCGGGACTGAATCCCTCGTGCAGGTGCTGGCGGTAGCGCGTGACGATGAACAGCGCGTAGTCGATGCCGACGCCGATGCCGATCATGGACGCGAGCTGGGGGGTGAAGTCTGGAACGTTCAGGAAGTTGGCGAACAGAAACACGAGCGCCAACCCGATGCCGATTCCAAACAGCGCGGTCATGATGGGGAGTCCCATCGCGAGGACGGAACCGAACGTGACGAGCAGGATGATCACCGCGGCCAGTAGGCCGATCATCTCGGCGCCGCCGGGCTCTTCGAACTCGGAGAACTGGATCACGCTCCCGCCGGGCTCGATCGTGAGCCCGTCGAGCCGGACCCCGGCCGCCAGCGCCTTGATCTCGTCGGCGACCTCGATCGGCACGGCTTCGCCGTCGAGGTTCTCGAAGCGCACGGTGGCAAAGGCGATGTCCCCGTCCGGAGCGATCTGTCGCGCCCCCTGCTCCGAGTACGGAGAGTCGACCGCCACGACATGGTCGACCGTCTCGAGCTCGGCGAAGAGACCTTCCATCGCCGAACGAATCCGGGGATCGGCAACGCCCTCGTCCGCCCTGAAGACGATGTCGGCCGTATCACCGGCGAACTGCGGGAATCGCTCCTTCAGGAGGTCGTACGCGGCCTGAGAATCCGACCCGGGCAGGGAGAAGTCCTGGGAATATTCGCCTCCCGCCGTCGAAGCCAGTGTTCCGGCCCCGACCAGGGCGACGATCCACATCAGCACCATGAGCTTGCGACGCCGGAAAGACCAGCGCGCGAGACGTTCGAGCATCGATTACCTCCGAGGTTGACGTGTGGCCGAGGGTGGTCAACCGCAGAGTATGGATGCTTGTTCCCGTTCCGAAAAAGGTTTTCCTAAAGTTCGTAGCCGGTTCGCGCAGTTCGTCGCTGATGTCGCGGGCTTCGGCCCCTCGCCTCGGGCCGGACGGCTGGCCGACTTAAAGATTTAAGTCGAAGACGGAGATCAGGCCCACGATGATGAGGTAGCCGGCGACGATGTAATTCAGGAGCCGGGGAATGAACAGGATCAGGATCCCCGCCACCAGGGCGACGATCCCGGGGAGCGTTAGGTCGACCTCCACCTCGTTGCCCCTCTGCGCAAGTATGGTTGCGAGTTCTATCATCTCGGCCTCCTCGTGGCTGTTTTCCTGCCACGTAGTTCCCAGGGAGGGCGAGACTCAAACCGGATCCGCTATTCCTCGGAGATCGGTGGAGCGAAGAAGACCCGCCGGCGACCGGCCTCGTCGATCTCGTCCGACTTCATGGCACGCCGCACCCGGCGGACGTCCCTGAGCGGGACCATCGCCATGCCCTCGCGCGCTTCGAGCAGCTCACGCATCTGATGTTCGACTTGCTCGAGCTCGTCGAGCGCGCGCTCTCGAAGGATCTTCAAACGCTCGATCTCTTGCTCGAGGGCGAGGACTCTCATGACGCCTGCGAGATTGATGCCCTCCGTCGTCAGCTCCTGGATCCTGCGCAGGAGGGCGATGTCTCGGGGCGAGTAGCGCCGGATGTTGCCGGCCGTACGCTGGGGCTGTACGAGGCCCCTGCGCTCGTAAACGCGCAGCGTCTGTGGATGAACGCCGGCAAGCTCGGCCGCCACCGAGATGACGTAGATCGCCTGTTCCGAATCCGATGCCCTTCGTGCCATCTCAGTCGCCTCCTAGGACGCCCGAGCGCGCTTCTTCTTCGAGTGAATGTCGAAGTGGCCGCGCGGGGACCCCTTGTGCAATTGCTGGAACTGCTCGAGCAGCTCCTTCTCCTTCTTCGACAGCTTGTACGGCACCTCCACCTGCACCTTCGCGAGCAAATCGCCGTGACCGCCCTTGGGCCGTGGCGCGCCGCGTCCACGAACCCGCAGCGTCTTTCCGTTCTGTGTTCCGGGCGGGACCTTTACCGTCACCGCCCCGTCGAGCGTCGGCACCTCGACCTTCGCTCCCAGCGCCGCTTCGGCGATCGTCACCGGGACGATCACCTCGAGATCTCCGTGACCTCGTCTTGCGAACAGCGGATGCGCGGTGACGTGAACCCGGACGTACAAATCCCCCGCCGGCCCGCCGTCGTCGAGCACCTGTCCCTTCCCGGGGACCTTGATCCGTGCCTCATCGCCCACTCCCGCGGGGATGCGGACCCTGGTGCCGTCGGCGAGCGAGATGGTGGTTCCGACGATCGCTTCGTCGAACGAGAGAGTTACCTCGGTTTCGAGATCCGCACCTCGCCGCGGCCCCCGGGCGCCTCGAAATCCGAAGATGTCCCCCATAACATCCCCGAAACCCGCGTCCTCGAAGAGATCCCCGATGTCGCCGACGTTGACGCGGACTCCGCCCTGGCCCCCGGGACGGAAGCCGTAGAAACGCTGACCCCCGGACTCCACGAACGCCCGCATCTGGTCGTACTCGCGCCTCTTCTCGCCGTTCGAAAGCACCGCGTGAGCCTCGGAGATCTCCTTGAAGCGCTCCTCGGCCGCCTTGTCGCCCTTGTTGGCATCGGGGTGGTATTTCTGCGCGAGCTTCCTGTAGGCGCGCTTGACGTCTTCCTTCGAGGCGTCCCTGGAGACGCCCAGAACCTTGTAATAGTCCTTCTCGAGGAAGTCGCGCTGGCCCATGCCTACGTCGATCCTTCCGCGGCTTCGTCGGATTCAACCGGGCGCGCGACCACGACCATCGCCGGTCGCAGCACGCGATCCTTGAGCAGATAGCCACGCCGGTACACCGTGCGACACACAGCCTCGTCGACCTCGGGATCGTCGACCGATTCAACCGCTTCGTGGACGCGCGGATCGAACGGCACGCCCTCGGCCGGGATCTCGCTCAGACCCTCAGACTCGAGGGTTCTGCGAAAGTCCTTGTAGACGAGCTCGACGCCCGATCCGCTCTCCGCGTGCGCGACCGCACGCTCGAAATTGTCCAGCACCGGAAGCAAGGCTTCCACCAGCCGCGCGCTCGCACGCTCTGCCATCGCAGTTTGCTCGCGAATCACCCGCTTGCGGTAGTTGTCGAACTCCGCCTGCACCCGCTGGAGATCCGCGAGGTAGTCGTGCTCGGGCTCGACCTCCGGCGACGGATCCTCGGGAGGGCGCGGCTCGCTCTTCAATCGCTTGTCGGTCACCTTGATTCGTTTCTTCTCGGTCATTCCTTATTGATCCCCCGAGCAACGATGCCGCCTAAGCCGCATGATCTTGTCGGATGCACCTCAAGCACTCTGTTCGTCGCCTTCGTCCACGACCTCGGCGTCGACGACGTCGTCGCCACCGCCGGTCGCGCTCTCTTCCGGCGCGGCCCCCGTTTGCTGCTGGGCCTGGGCCTGCTGGTACAGGACCTCGGCGAACTTCTGCGACTCGCTCATGAGCCGGTCACTCGTCTGGCGAATGCGCTCGACGTCGCCGCCCTTGAGCGCCTCCTTGGCGTCGGCGAGCGCGTCCTCGACCGCCTTGCGATCGGAATCTGCGAGTTTGTCGCCGTGCTCCTTGAGCGACTTCTCGGTCTGGTAGACGACGTTGTCGGCCTGGTTGCGGGCCTCGGCTTCCTCGCGGCGCTTGCGGTCCTCTTCCGCGTGGGCCTCGGCTTCCTTCATCATGCGGTCGATCTCGCCCTCGGCGAGCTTCGTGCCCCCGGTGATCGTCATCGACTGCTCAGAGCCGGTGCCCAAATCCTTCGCGTGCACGTTGACGATGCCGTTGGCATCGATGTCGAATGTGACCTCGATCTGCGGCATCCCGCGCGGCGCAGGTGGAATCCCGACGAGCTGGAACTTGCCGAGCGACTTGTTCCGGTACGCCATCTCGGCCTCGCCTTGCAGGACGTGAATCTCGACCGACGGTTGGTTGTCGTCGGCCGTGGTGAACACCTCGGAGCGTTTGGTCGGGATAGTCGTGTTGCGCTCGATGAGCCGGGTGAAGATGCCGCCCTTGGTCTCGACCCCGAGCGACAGCGGCGTGACGTCGAGAAGCAAGATGTCCTTGACCTCGCCCTTCAGCACGCTCGCCTGTATGGCCGCACCGACCGCGACGACCTCGTCCGGGTTAACGCCCTGGTGCGGTTCCTTGCCCCCCGTCAGCTCCTTGACGAGGTTTCGGATCATGGGCATCCGCGTCGACCCGCCGACGAGAATGATGTGATCGACGTCGTTGACCGAGATGCCGGCGTCCTTGACCGCTTGCTCGAACGGGCCGCGGCACTTGTCGACGAGATCTTCGGTCATCCGCTCGAACTCGGTGCGGGAAAGCGTCAACTCCAGGTGCTGTGGACCTTGGTCGGTCGCGGTGATGAACGGCAGATTTATCGTCGTCTGCTGAGTGGAGGACAGCTCGATCTTGGCCTTCTCCGCAGCCTCCTTGAGACGCTGCATCGCCATCTTGTCGCCCGAGAGATCGACCCCGGTCTGGTTCTTGAACGTTGCGACGAGATGGTCGATGACCCGCTGGTCCCAATCGTCGCCGCCGAGATGGGTGTTGCCGGAGGTCGCCTTGACCTCGAACACGCCCTCGCCGAGGTCGAGCAATGAGACGTCGAACGTGCCGCCGCCGAGGTCGAACACGAGGATGGTCTGGTCCGTCTCCTCCTTGTCGAGACCGTACGCAAGCGACGCCGCGGTGGGCTCGTTGATGATGCGCAGGACCTCGAGCCCCGCGATCTGACCGGCTTCCTTCGTCGCCTGTCGCTGGGCGTCGTCGAAGTAGGCGGGCACGGTGATGACCGCCTCGGTCACCTTGTCGCCGAGATACGACTCGGCGTCGGACTTGAGCTTCATGAGGATGCGGGCCGAGATCTCCTGCGGCGTCCACTTCTTGCCGTCGATCTCGACCGCATGATCGGTCCCCATCTCACGCTTGACCGAGCGGATCGTGCGGTCGGCGTTCGTGATCGCCTGTCGCTTGGCGACCTCACCGACCAGGACCTCGCCCGACTTGCTGAGCGCGACCACCGACGGGGTCGTTCGCGCCCCCTCGGCGTTGGTGATGACGGCGGGCTCGCCGCCCTCGAGAACGGACACGACCGAGTTGGTCGTTCCCAGATCGATGCCTACTGCCTTCGCCATGATCGCTTCCTCCCTGCTATGGCTCCACCATCAAAGTTGAGTGCTCTCAAGTATCGAAGTTGAGTGTACTACTGTCAACCCGGACGGCGACCGGCCATTCCCGACCGGAGCCAGGGCCCTAGGGGGCCGAGACGAGCCCTGCGTGGACCGTGGCCGGGTCGGCGGTGCTGATCCCCCGCGAGAAGATCGCGATGAAGCCGGCCGTCGTTGCCGCCAGCCCCTGGTAGTCGCCGGTGAAGTACCCGCGAGCGTAGGGCGCGGCCTTCATGTCGAACGACCCCCCGACCGGCCCGCTCTCGTCCCATCCGGAGGCGTTGGTGCAGCGAGTCGGCGATGTGGGGTGGCAGTGGACGATCCAGTAGTCGGTCTCGAGGGTCGTGAGGTCTGCGGTGTTGCTTCGGAAGTCGTAGTAGGTGACGCCGATGGTTCCGTCGGCGGCCACCTCGACGGTGGGCGTGAACGCCTGCCGATTGAGAACGGGCGAGACATCGGGGGTCTTGTTGATCTCCGTAGGGGACGACCACGTCATTCCCCCATCGGTCGACTGCGAGAACACGATCCCGTCGTAATCAAAGTCGTTAAAGCGCGAGTCCTGCCGCACCGCGTAGAGGTTGCCGGTAGCGGGATCGACGGCGACATCGGGGATAAGCGTTCCGGCCCTGATCGCGTCCAGCCTGTCGGAGTCGGGATCGGGGTCGATCACGCCGCGGGCGAACGATCGGTCGACCACAGTCGGATCGGACCATGTCTCCCCCTGGTCGAAGGAATGGATCACGGCAACCGAGTGCTGGCGCCGGAGGTTGTGGATGAGCATGAATGCGTTTACGAGTTGCCCCTCGTTGACCCCGTCGTCCAGGTCGGGGGAGACGACTATCTGGTTGGCGAGAGTCTGAGTCCACGTACCCGTATCGAGGACGACCCGCGCCGGCTCCCACGTCCTTCCCCCGTTCGTCGTGCGGGCGAACAGCGTCGGGCCGCGCACGCCCAGCCGCGGAGCGCCCGCCGGATTGGAAGTCCTGGACTTCGCTAATCCGACTCGATCCCACACGGCGTAGACGTGGCTGCCGTCGGGCTCGTTCGGATCGGCGGTCATCGAATTCTTGTCGTTAAGGAAGTTAGCGGGGCTTTCCCTGATCAGGGCCGTCGGCTTCCCCCACCTTCCTCGCTTCTCTTTGAACTTCGTGACGAGCATGGCGTGATCGGTGTCCGATTGATTGAGAGAAAGGGTCATCAGATAGAGCCGGCCGTTCGGAGTGAAGGTCACCCACGGATCGGTCGCGCGCTCGAAGTCTCCGCCGTTGCGGACCCGGCCCCCGGTGCAGAACGAGGTCTTGGTTCTTACGATCTCTTGCCAGGAGCTTCCTCCGTCGTTGCTGATGGCGGTGACCACCCCACGCGCCCCCCCATTGGACCAGCGGTCCTGCTGGTAAGCGACGGCAATCCGAGCCGGATCGGTCGGATCCACCGCGACCTGCGGCTCGACCTCGCTGTTGAGGAACTTGGTGCCCTGCTCGGGGCCGTCGCGGCACCGCCCCAACGGGCTCGAGCTCGTCTCCGATACGGCCACCACGTCCGTCACCTCGGCGGGACCGGCGATGGCCGTGGATACCAACGCCACAGACGCCACGAGGATCGGCAGGCGCGTCACAAGCGAGCGGCCGGCACGCCTGCGATCAATTCCGTGCAAAGGGGCCTCCTCTTGAGAGTGCTCTCATGCTATTTATCGCCGGCCCAGCATGGAAGGGATTTTTCCGGGTTGCCCCTGACCCCTGGTCAACGCCGGCCCGGTTTGTTTCGATGCACACAAGGCCTGTCACACGGGAGGTGGAGGATGAACAAGAGAATCGTGGCGGTAGCGGTTGCATGCCTTCTGGTCGGGGCGATCATCGGCCCACCCGTGGTCGACGCGGCCACCCAGCTCGTGACCATCAAGGGAGCGGGCTCCAAGAACAAGGCGAAGGTCACCCGAGCGGGAGCTATCAAGGTCGACACCGAAGCCGACGTCGAGGTGGGATTTCTTCACACGCTTTCCCTCACCACGCCGCTAGGGGTGGCGACGATCGTCGAGGGTACCGCCAACGCAACCGTACCGGCGGACTTCGGGGTCATCACCAACGCGGTGCTCGACCTGCCTTCGGGCGCAGGACCCGTCACCGTTACGCTGGAAGACACTTTCGGAGAGATCTGGCAGGGAACGGTGGACGATGGAGGGCGACACCTCAACGACACGTTCGACAGCGGTCTGATCTGGGTGGGCAACCTGGACATAACGGTAACCGGAAGCGGCGCTCAGTACTCGCTAGACGGTCTCGTGGTCAGCGCGCTCCAGGGCGAAGACCTCCCAGGGCGTCAGCAGGAGCTCGAGCGCTTGCGCAAGGCGAGGCTGAGCAACTAGAACAACCGCAAATCGATCTCGCCTCGGGGATCAGATCGTCGGGGCGGGTCCAGCGGGTCACGAGCCCGAGGCGCGGGCAATCTCCTCGGGATCGGTCGCTGCTGCGGCCCGTTCCTCGCCGCCGGGCTCCAGCTCCACGGTCGGCTTCGCCCCCTGAAGCATCGCGTCCAGATCCCGGCCCTCGATCGACTCGCGCTCGAGCAGGACCTCGGCGAGACGATCGAGGTCGTCGCGATGCTTGGCGAGGATCGACTTCGCCTTGTCCCGCCCCTCGAGCAGGATCGCCTTGACCTCCCGATCGATGGCGACCCCGGTCTCCTCCGAAACGTCATCCCCCCGACGAAAGACCGGACTCAAGAAGCGAGCCGAGCCCGGGTCCGAGACGTTGATCGGTCCCACGTTCTCCGACATCCCGAACTCCATGACCATGCGTCGGGCGATCTCGGTCGCCTTCTGGAAGTCGTCCTGGGCGCCGGTCGTCGCGAACCCGAAGACGAGCTCCTCGGCCGAGCGCCCACCCATGAGAACCGCGATGCGATCGCGCAGCTCGGGCTCGGACATCAGATAACGCTCCTCGTCGGGAAGCTGTTGCGTGTAGCCGAGCGCCCCGATCCCTCGGGGGATGATCGAGATCCGGTGCACCGGATCGGCATGGTCGACGTAGTGGGCGACCAGGGCGTGCCCCAGCTCGTGGTAGGCGACGAGGCGGCGCTCGTGATCGGTGAGCACCTGTGACCTGCGTTCGAGGCCGGCGATGACCCGGTTGATCGCCTCTTCGAGGTCGCCCATGTTGGCCTCTTCCTTGCCCTTGCGCCCGGCGAGCAGCGCTCCCTCATTGATGACGTTGGCGAGCTGCGCGCCCGAGAAGCCCGGCGTGCGCCGCGCCAGCACCTTGAGTTCGACGTCCGACGCGAGCTTCACGTCGCGGGCATGGATCTGAAGGATCTCCTCTCGTCCCCGCACGTCGGGCAGGTTCACCTGGATCTGGCGATCGAAACGTCCCGGTCGCAGAAGCGCCTGGTCGAGCACCTCGGGTCGGTTCGAAGCGGCCACGATGATGACGCCGCTGTTGGGCTCGAAGCCGTCCATCTCGGTCAGAAGCTGCTGCAGAGTCTGCTCCTGCTCCTGGTGCGAGCCCATCTGCGGTCCGCCTCTGCCCGAGCGCGCCTGACCGATGGAATCGATCTCGTCGATGAACACGATCGCCGGAGCGCGTTCCCGTGCCTGTTGGAAGAGATCGCGCACCCGGGCCGCACCGAGCCCGACAAAGAGCTCGACGAACTCCGACGCGGAGATGTAGAAGAACGGCACCGCGGCCTCACCCGCGATCGCGCGCGCCAGGAGGGTCTTGCCGGTCCCCGGTGGTCCCACCAGCAGGACGCCCTTGGGTATCCGGGCTCCGATCCGCTGGAACTTCTCCGGTCGCTTGAGATATTCGACGAGCTCCTGCAGCTCGACCTCGACCTCTTCGACCCCCGCGACGTCGTCGAACGTCGTCTTCATGTCCGTGCGGTCGTAGAGCTTCGCCTTGCTCTTCCCCAGCGACAGCGGCCCGCCGGCTCCCCCGCCGAGCTGACTCCGCATCCGGCGCATGAAAAGGAGATAAAGCCCAATGATGATCCCGAAGGGAAGAATCCACGCGAGGAAGAAGCCGGCGAGCGGATTCGGTTGCGTGGCGGTGACCCGCGCGCCGTTGTCGCGCAGCGTCTCGACGAGGTTGTTTACCTCGTAATTCGGAGGGATGGTCGCCGAGAAGCTCTGCGTCTCCCCTCCCTCCGGAGTGAACTCACCCTCGATCGATCCGGTCGAGATGTTGGCCTCGGCGATGCGACCCTGCTCCGCGAGCTCGAGGACGCGCGAGAAGTCGATCGAGCGAGCCTCGCCCCCCAGCGTCGACTGCAGAAAGAAGACCAGGAGCAGGCCGGCCACGATCCAGCCGATCGTGATCCAGCGCTGATTGCCCTCGAAGGGATTGGGCGGGCCTTCATCGCTCCCTTTTTGGGGTGTCTGGCGGGGCCTGGTAGGGCCCTGTCGTTCGGCCACGCGCTCAGCTTATTCGGAGGCCGCGCCTATCACGCGCGGTCCCTGAGCCCCTCGGTCCCCGTCTCCTGTGCGCAGTGGGCACAACAGGACGCGAGGAAAACCGCCGATGCGAAGATGTCTCCGTGGCGACGGTTCTGCTGGTCGGCGGCGATCTCTCTGCCAAGGCGAGGCTGGAGGCCGCCGCGGCCGTTGCGAAGGTGGAGCTGCGGCTGACGGGGTTCGGCCGCATGAGAGAAGCGCTGACCGCATCCCGGCCCGCGGTGCTCGTGCTCGATCTGGATGACGGGCGAGAGCGCGTCCTCGAGGAGCTATCCGCGGCGCGCTCGGAGGGGTTGGCTCCGGAAGTCGTGTTCGGCTACTACTCGCACGTCGACGAGGGCCTCGCCGAGGCGGCCCGCCGCGCCGGATGCGAGCCGATCCCTCGCGGCCGCTTCTGGCGCAGCCTGCCGGACCTGCTCACCAGGCGGGCGTCCGAACCCTGATCTTTCCTTCTTGTTCCCTTGGGCGACCTGAGAGGTGGTCACAGGCAACAAGGTGCGTATGGCTAGCGGCCGACCGCGTAGCCCTGCATCCCGCGCGGGTTCGCTGCGGCCTTGAGCACGCCCCTTTGGGGTTCGTACCCAACCGCGCTCAGCCGCCCGAGGGACCAGTCCTCCTCGACCACGACCTCGTGCCCCCGTTCCTCGAGGGCTCGAACGACATCCGCATCGAACCGACCTTCGACCACGATCTGACCCGGGTTCGAGGAACGAGGGAAGAAGGAGCTCGGGAAATGCGTCGTGTGGAACATCGGCGCGTCGATCGCCTCTTGAAGGTTGAGGCCGAAGTGCACATGAGCCAAGAAGAAGTTGAGCGACCACTGATCCTGTGTGTCGCCGCCTGGCGTTCCAAACGCCAGCCGTTCGCGCTCGCCGATCGCAATCGTCGGAGTCAGCGTGGTACGAGGCCGCTTCTGCGGAGCGAGCGAGTTGGGAAGCCCCTCCTCGAGCCAGAACATCTGACCACGTGTCCCGAGGCAGAAGCCGAGCCCGGGAATCACCGGAGAGCTCTGAAGCCACCCACCGCTCGGCGTCGCGGCAACGAGATTCCCCCAGCGATCGACCACGTCGATCTGACAGGTGTCTCCCCCCGATTCACCGGTTCTCGCAACAGTCGGCTCGCCCGCGCCCGACGAGGCCCACGCGCCCTCGGCATCGACCTTGGGGACTCGCATCAAGCGTGGATCGCGTCCGTCGGGCGCTCCGGGTCGTAGCTCCCACGATGCACGGTCGGAGACGAGCTCCCGGCGTTGCCTCACGTACCGATCGTCGAGGAGCGCGTCGAGAGGAACGTCGACCATTGCGGGGTCCCCGTACCACGCCTCTCGATCGGCGAACGCGAGCTTGGCGCACTCGACCACCGTGTGGACGTAGTCCGCGCCGTTGTGCGCCATGGTCGCGAGGTCGAACCCCTCGAGCAGCGAAAGCTGCTGGAGGAACACCGGCCCCTGACCCCAAGGTCCCGTCTTGAACACCCTGTGATCCGCATAGTCGAACGCGATCGGTGGCTCCCTCGTCGCCTGCCACGCCGCGAGGTCGTCTGCGGTCAAGATGCCACGGTTGCGCTTCCCGGAGACGTCGATCACATCGGTGTTTCGGCAGAAATCGTCGATGGCCTCCGCGACGAACCCACGATAGAAGAGCCGGCGCGCCTCTTCGATCTGTCCGTTGCGATCGGAGGCGGCAGCCTCGGCCTCGTCGACTATGCGTGCATACGTCGCGGCCAGAGAAGGATTACGAAAGATCGTGCCCGGCGCGGGCACGCGTCCGTCCGGTAGATAGATCTCGGCCGAGCTTCGCCATTCTTCGGCGAACAGGTCCTGGACCACGGCGATCGTGCCCGAGATGCGCGGGACCAGCGGATAGCCCCCTCCGGCATACGCGATTGCTTGCTCCATGACCGATCGCAGCGGAAACGTTCCAAGCTCGAGCAACAGGAGCATCCACGCGTCGAACGCGCCGGGCACACATGCCGGCAGCAAGCCGGTACCGGGAACCAGTTCGAGGCCGAGACCTTTGAAGTGCTCGATCGTCGCGGCCTTGGGCGCGACCCCCTGCCCGCAGACGACCAACGCCTCGTCTTGCTCGGCGCCGTAGAGAACGATGGACACCTCGCCGCCGGGTCCGTTGAGGTGCGACTCGACCACTTGGAGCACGAGCCCCGCCGCGACCGCGGCATCGAAGGCATTGCCGCCTCGCTCCAGCACCGCCATGCCCGCGCTCGACGCGAGCCAGTGAGTCGACGAGACCATGCCGTAGGTCCCGAGGAGCTCGGGCCGAGTGGTGAACATCTGGTGGACTCTAGCCGGGCGCCGGCTCAATCCGGTAAGTACTTTGCGCAAAGCCATTGCGAATCCCCTCCGTGAGCGAGATAGTGCGCGAACACGAAGGAGACTCGGGTGCCCCAGATCGAATTCACCGACAAAGAGCGCAAGCTCATCGACGCTGTGCTCGTGGAGCTCGACCCAACTAGTCACGAGCTAACCCGTGATTTCAGAAACGCCCTCTCCGGAGACGATTGGCGATTCCTGGTCCGCTACGCGCGTCGGGAGATGCGAGCCTGTCTCGAGCTCGGATTGCTGGCGCGCTCGATGGCAGACACCGCACGCCTGCGCAATCTCTCGAACGACGAGGGCGCCTTCGCGTTTCTCCGCTCGGTCTCCTGGCTGCGCAACTTCGGGATGACCGACCCCGATGATGAGCGTTTCCTGAGCCTCGCCGGCGAGGGTCCCGAAGCACCCCTCTTCCTGGCGGTGGACGCACTGATCGAAATCGCCAAGGACCGAATATTCGACACCGTGGGCGACGAGTACCGGCAGCTTCTCTTCGACGCCAGTCCTTAGAGGCGTTTACTTCCCGAACTGGACCGGTATCGACACGAGGTGCAGGTCGGAACCGTCCTCGGCCGAGGATTCGAACACCTCGATCACGCCACCGTCGCCGGCGGCGTCGAACCTCACCTTCTCGGAGTAGTCCCCCCGACAGCCGGTGCCGCACGTCGCGGTGGTAAAGGTCTCGGCCAGCAGATTGCCCTCATCGTCCAGGATCCGGATACTGACGGTCGCCTCGAAGACGTTGGCCGTCCCCGAGATCGTCACAGGGCTGGAGACGCGGTCCCCGATCGCCGGGGTCATCACGACGATCGGAGTAAGCAGGTCCTTGAAATCAGACCTCTTCATCGGATCGTCGATCACGATTCCGTGACCGCCGAACACCTCGACCCGCTCGCCGTCGATCTCCAGCACGACGTCGTCGACGGTCGGAAATTGCGTGAGCGTGTACACGACCTGCGCGAGCTGCATCGTCTCCGCGAAAGAACCTCCGCCACCTTCGAACTCAGCACTGAGGTCCACCCTGGCGGTGCCGTCCGAGATATCGAGATCGAGCAGCTCGGTGCCCTCGGGAATCGCGGTGAAGACGTCGGCATCGGCTTCGGCGCCGCTGGGCCCGGCGAGCAACTCCTCCATCGCCGCGGTTCCGACGGCCGGCGTCGATTCAGTCGCTCGGCGGGTTCCGAACAGTCCGTCCCCGCGAGCGAACCAGATCTCGAGATCCACCGTTCGATGCTCTTCGTGCGACTTGGGCGCTTGCGAGGTTTCGGGAGTGGGCTCGGGCGTCGGAGTCGGCGTCGATCCCGCGCGCAAGGGCGCCGGATCGGTCCCGCACGCCGCGAGCAGCAGGGTCGCAACGAGCGCGACACCCGCCCATCCCTTCAGTGACCGTGACATGTTTCCTCCATCCGAATTCTCGGTTGGTTCTGAGGATCAGACGCCCAACCCGTCGATAAGGTTGCCGGCGAGCCTTCTGCGAACTAAAGGCGTTTGAGGAAATCGCGCAGACGGAGCTTCCCGAGTTGGATAAGTTCCAGCCCCTGCTTTGGCAAGCGGAAGGCGGATGGGCCGATGAAATCGATTGGAATATCAGGAGCGAAGAATTGGCTCGCAAGACCCGCATCTGGGCTTCGATGTTAGAAGAGCTATCCGCCGAATGCCGCCGCGTCCAAGCCCAGCGAATCCGGGCCACCTAATTGGAAGACTCGGGTATTGGATAGCCGTACTTCGCGAGGAAATTCTCCGCGTCGAGAGCATCGGCAGACTCCGGGTAGTAGCGAAGAAGCAATTGATACGCCTTGGCGGCCTGGTCCTCGCCTATGCCCACGGCAGACACTGCAACCGCCTCGGCCTTCGCGATTCGTGAGAGGCAATCATCGCCACCCTCATAGGCACCGTAGTCCTCAAGATAACCTTCCACGTTCGCCACGTAGAAGATCATGTCGGAGATCGCGTCACCGAGCTTCTTGAGGGTTCGGGAGAATCCCTCCCCTTTAGCCTCCGTTGCGACTAACGAGAGAGCGAAGATGTCATCGGCCGTCTCTTCAGCTTCCCTGCAGTCAGGGGCGGCAGGAGCGGTGGTGGTCGGGGAGACGGGGACACCCGCGGACTCCTGCTTCGGCTCGTTGGAGCAGGCAACGAGCAATAGAAACAAGGCTCCGATTAAGAGACCGGTCCGCGTTCCCATAGCCATCCAGCCTAGTCCTGGCAGGTTGCGCGCGCCTTCAGATGCTTCCATCCCACAGGTAACTGGCGGGCAAGATTCATCGAAGGCTTGCGCAGGCTCGGAAGGTAACGAGATCCCACCCGTGGACCGTCTCTCCCCGTTCGGCAGATACGCACGCGTTTTCATCGACGCGACGGGCTTATCGCGTGAGAAGTGCCAAGAAAACTGCGAAGGCGGTAACCGCCATCCCTGTGCGAACGGCGTACCGGCGGCTCAACTC
>JBOGXF010000085.1:0-2235 GCA_050694275.1 Actinomycetota bacterium
GCAGAAGAGCTCGACCGCCTCGGGCTGGGCGAGGGGCGGGACGGGATACTCGACCTCGCCGTCGATCCGCAGCAGCTCCCGGCTCGTCACGAGCACGCGTAGGTTCGGACACGCCTGCAGCACCGACGAGAGTTCGGGGGCGGCCTCGACGACCTGCTCGAAGTTGTCGAGCAGCAGGAGCATCTCTCGATCCTCGATGTGGTCGGCGAGCCCGTCTTTGGAGCCGAGCGTCTGGCCGATCGTGGCCGTCACCAGCGCGGGATCGCGCAGGGTCGCGAGCCCCACCCAGAAGACCCCGTTTCTGAACTCCGGCACCAGCTCGCCCGCGGCTTCGATCGACAGCCGGGTCTTGCCCGAACCGCCGGGTCCTGTCAGCGTGAGCATGCGAACGCCATCTTTTAACTGCGACATCACTTCGTCCCGCTCGCGCTCTCGACCCACGAACGAGCTCGCGGGACGCGGCAGGTTGGTGTTGGAGATCGTCTTGAGCGGTGGGAAGCGCTCGTCGCCGAGCTGGAAGATCCACACCGGCTCATCGAAGTCCTTGAGCCGGTGCTCGCCGAGGTCGATCGCATCCGTGTTGCAGAGGTCGCGCGTCTCCTTGGAGAGCAGCACCTGGCCGCCGTGGCCGGAAGCCGCGATGCGCGCTCCCTTGTGGACATCGGGTCCGATGTAGCCCTCGTCGGTGACGTGCGGGGTTCCCGTGTGGATGCCGATGCGGACTCGGACGGGTCCGGGCGCGAGCGCTTCTTGTCCGTCGCGCGCCGCCTCGACCGCACCGACTGTATCCGGGAACGCAAAGAAGAACGCGTCGCCCTGAGAGTCGACCTCGACACCGCCGTGACGAGTGAAGGCTTCTCGAAGGGCGCGGCGGTGCTCGGCGAGAGCGGCCGCGTACTCGTCGGGGCCGAGGTCGTGCAACAGCTTGGTCGATCCCTCCACGTCGGTGAAGAGGAGGGTGACCCTTCCGGTGGGGAGATCGCGTGGGTTAGTCACGGCTCGGAGCTCTATGCGAAGACCTGCTTCTCTGCGGCCTCGACATCCGCCAGGAAAAGCCGCGCCTGAGCTTCTTCCAAGATGGATCGGGCGTTCTGGAGGTCTTCAGATCCATCGAGCCCGGCCGCGTGCTTGGTCCGCGCGAGGTCGATCAAGCAACGACCTCGCTCGATGACGAAGTCGATCTTCTCGAATCGAGAAACCGCTTCGACGAGGAGTTCGACGGCGCGGACGTCGTTGCCTTCGACCAGTGCTTCGGCCCACAACGCGAAAGCCTCGGCGGGCGCACGACGCTCGACAGATTGGTGCAGCCGGCGCAATAGCGCCGTGGCCTGATCGAGACGTCCCAGACGCACCAGCACCCTCACGGCTTCGAAGTACATGCGTTCGGCCTGCCCCACCAACTGATCGCCGTACTCGTCTATGCCCCCCATCAGTCGATCGGCGGCGCTCTCGAGGTCGCCGCGAGCTTCGTCCAGGAACGCGCGTATGAAAGGCACCCAAACGAGTGATTGCGGCTCCGGGGTGGTTTCGAAGATGCGCTCGCCCTCGTCGAGCAAGGGCACGGCCTGTTCGATGTCGCCCATCCACAAATAGAGCCATCCAAGCTCGTGCGTGCGCATCCCCACCAGGGGCAGTTCTGCCACGTCGCGCGCGCACTCCAGTGATTGTCGTGTGAGCTCGAGACCCTCGGCCAGGCGGCCTCGGAGTTGGATCGTGTGGGAGAGGCTGCCCAGGATCCACCCCTCGAGGTCGCGTTGTCCCGCCTTGCGGGCCAGCTCCAGCCCCTTTCGCAGGATTCGCTCCTCCCGTTCCGGGTCGGGAGCGATCTCCGCCAGCACCTCGGGCAGGTTGTTGCTCGCGCGCAGCAGCAGGCCCAGGTTCTCGGTCTCTTCCGCGATCTGATAGCTCTCTTCGATCAGCGAGAGGCCCTCGGGCCAGTTGCCTTTGTACACGAGCCAGATCCCCAGGGTCTGTTTCGCTTGTCCCTCGATCTGGCGTCCCCCGACCCTCACCGCGATCTCGATCGCCCGGCGCAACGGTTCCTCTACCAGGGGGTCATTGCCGCGCCGCCAGTGGTACCAACCAAGAGTGTTGAGCGCGTTCGCCAGGGCCTTCGAGTCCCCCAGGGGCTCGAGCAGTCCCAGAGCACTCTCGAGAAAAGGCACTACTTCCATATCGCGTCCGCGATGGAACGAGATGATGCCGAGCTCCGTATCGACCCTGCCGATGTCGGCT
>JBOGXF010000086.1:0-1797 GCA_050694275.1 Actinomycetota bacterium
GCATCGGCCTGCATACGCCGGTCTCCTTTCGGCTCGGTTTGGCTTGCACCTCCGAGCGTAGGAGGCCGGCGTATGCGCGCCAGGGATTGTTAGGTCGCCCTATCCCTACTCATCCGCGGAGAACCCATAAATACGTCGAGTCAACTTCGATCTTCTCCCAGACTCAGCAGGAGAAGCCCGACTTTCAGCGAGGTGGACCCGATGGACACGACGGTGGCGGTTGATTTCGGTCACGAATCGGCATTTTTGGATGCCGTCAATGCCGATATACCAAAAGCCGCCGGGCTGGGACGCCGGCGGATGCTTGCGCTTGTCGCATTGAGCGCCTTTTCTGCCGTCGGGTTTGTCTACGCGCTGATCAAAACCCTTGCCGAGTCGAAGGCCGGCTGGGCAGCCGAAGCGACGGAAAAGCTCGTGCGCCGGCGCGAGGAGCTCTCTTCCTTCGGAGTGGCGATCACGGTTGCCTTCATCGCGGTGGTGGCCATCGGGGCGGCAGTGGTGGCCTTGCGGCGCACGACCGAGGAGTAGCCATACCCGACCCCGGAGGCAGGAGTCACCCCGGGACCGTCGAAGCCTGAAAGTGGGCAATCCGGACGACCCAGGGGAGCAATCTCGTGCGCAGAGCAGTCCTATCGCTCGTGGTCCTGTCGCTTATGACCCTCGTGGTAGCGCAGCTTCCCGCTGCCGCGGTCGACGCCGAACGACAGCCTGAGGAACCCCCCGGCTCGTTCGAGCTCGTCGGCCACGAGCCGCTCAACAGCCGCGGGATGAACGCTGCGCTCGCGGTCCGGGGCAAGTACGCCTATGTCGGGAGCCGCACCGACGCGAAGCTCGGCAACGCGAACGGCGCGGGCGTCCTGGTCGTCGATATCTCGAAGCCCAAAGAGCCCACCGTCGTCCACGAGATAGGCCCCCCCGACGAAGGTAACGAGGGCGAGACATCGCGCGAGATGCGAATCTGGCCGCAGCAGGATCTCTTGATCGTGATGAACCTGTTCTCCAACTGCAGCGAGTTGATTCACGCATGCCAGCCCGCTCCCGGGGAGGACAGCTTCCGCTTCTACGACATCTCGGGAAAGAACGCGGCCGAACCCAAGCTCGTCGCCGAGTACGTCCCGAGTCAGAACCCACATGAGTTCTTCCTGTGGGTCGATCCGAAGAATCCCAAGCGGGCGCTCATGTTCTCGTCAACGCCGGGCGGGTCGACGGCGATGCTCGTCACGGACATCTCGAAGGCGCGGCAGAAGAAGTTCGAGGAGGTTGCCACGTGGCAATCGGTTGCTCAGGGCAGCCTTCACTCGGTGGCTCTTACGAACGACGGGACCCGCGCGTTCCTGGCCCACCTCACCGGTGGCGTCATGGTCATCGACACGACCCAGGTGGTCAAAGGCAAATCGAAACCAAACATAAGAACGCTCACTTCACCCGACAACGCGGCGACCTGGGAGGGCGTTGACGTTCACAGCGCGGTGAAGCTCTACGGCAAGGATTACGTTCTCACGACCGACGAGAAATACGGGGATCTCCTGCGGGCGATCGGCTCGGGCGGGTGTCCCTGGGGCTGGTCGCACATCGTCGATGCCTCTAGCTTGGCCAAGCCCAAGACGATCACCGAGTACAAGCTCGAACAGAACAACGAGGACTTCTGCACGACCGATCCACCCCGCCCCTCGTCGAGCTACTCGGCGCACAACCCGACGCTGACCAAGAATCTCGCCTTCGTCACGTGGCACGCCGGCGGGCTCCAGGCGATCGACATCTCCAACCCGAGGAAGCCGACTCAGGCCGCGGAGTTCG
>JBOGXF010000087.1:0-2350 GCA_050694275.1 Actinomycetota bacterium
GGTAGAGGGCGTCCCGACGCACGTCCCGCCGTCGAGGTATACCGCCACCGATTGTCCGAGCGCGGCGCGGGCCGCGGCAGGGGTAGTTGCCGGTGGCTCTCCGGAACGGTTCGCGCTCGTCACCGCGAGGGGCCCCGACCGATCGAGGAGCTCGAGGGCGATCGGGTGATCGGGGATTCGGACCGCAATCGTTTCGTTTTCCGTGCCTCCGAGATCGACCTCGAACCCCGCCCGGCGCCGCAGCACCAGGGTGAGCGGGCCCGGCCACAGCGCGGTTCCCACGCGACGTGCACGCTCGTCGAGCTCGGCGATCGCCTCGAGGTCTTCGAGGGATCCGACGAGGACCGGTATGGCCTTGCTCTCGGGCCGGCCTTTGGCGACGAACAGGGCTGCGACCGCCTCTTCGAGCGACAACAGGGCCGCGACCCCATAGACCGTGTCGGTCGGCATCACCACGAGTCGCCCGTCGCGCAGGGCGGCGAGGGCATCGTCGACTTGTGTCATCCGGGCCATCTCGCCGACACCACGCGGGCCCGGCCGGCGAGATCCTCCGAGACGGCCACGTCCTCATAGCCGAGCCCGTTCAGAAGAGAGGTCGCGTCCGAATCCTGGCCCAATCCGATTTCGAGCACCAGATAACCCCCCCTTCTGAGCCAGCCTCGTGCGTCCTCGGACAGCCGTGTCAGGACCGCAAGGCCGTCTTCACCGGCGAATAGCGCACCGTGTGGCTCGTGATCGACGACCTCCGGGGGCAGGGAATCCCGATCCGAAGAGGCGACGTAGGGAGGATTGGCAACGACGACGTCGATCTCGCCTCGCAACCCGGCGGGCAGGCCGGACAACAGATCGCACGGCACGAGCTCGACATCGAGGTCCAGGAGGGCGCGGTTCTTGGCCGCCCACGACATCGCCTCGGCCAAGGACTCGGTCGCGAGGACTCGCGCGTCCGGCCGTTCGTCGGCGATGGCGAGCGCGATGGCGCCCGAGCCGGTCCCGACGTCGACGACGGTTCCCCCGCCGGCGAGCAGCGCGATCGCTCGTTCGGCGACTAGCTCGGTCTCCGGGCGCGGAATCAGCACGCCAGGACCGACCGCGAGGGTGAGGCGGCGAAAGCCGGCGACTCCGGTGAGGTATTGCAGGGGTTCGCCGGCGATCCTCCTGCGGACGAGTTCGAGGACGCGTCCCTCGACCTCCTCGTCGATCGGCGATCGTTCGAGCGCAATCGCGCCCCGCCCCATTCCCGTCACCGCCTCGACGAGCCACTCCGCTTCGCGCTCGGCCGACTCGATACCGCCATCCTCTAGCGACGCGCGTACACGAGCGAGGAGGCCGGCCGCCGTCGTCAGGAGCCGCCCCCGCTGCCGTCGCCGCCGGCGAGGCGTTCGGTTTTCAGATTGGATTGCAGCGCGTCCACGAGATCGTCGAGATCGCCCTCGAGAATCTCCTGGAGACGGTGCAGGGTGAAACCGATGCGGTGATCCGTCACGCGGTTCTCGTGAAAGTTGTACGTGCGGATGCGCTCGGATCGATCGCCGGTACGCACCTGCGAGCGACGTTCCTCGGCGAGGGCACGATCCTGCTCCTCTTGCTTCATCTGGAGGAGCCGGGCACGCAGGATGCGCATCGCCTTGGCCTTGTTCTGCAGCTGTGATTTCTCGTCCTGGCACGCGACCTCGACGCCCGACGGGATGTGCTTGATGCGCACCGCCGAGTCGGTCGTGTTGACCGATTGTCCCCCGGGTCCACTCGAACGGAAGACGTCGATCTTCAGATCGTTCGGATCGATCTCGACTTCGACCTCTTCGGCTTCGGGCAGGACGTTGACGCCGGCCGCGGACGTGTGTATTCGTCCGCTCGACTCCGTCACGGGGACCCGCTGAACCCGGTGCACTCCCGCCTCGTACTTGAGCCTCGAGTACGCGCCCTTGCCCTTGATCGCGACGTTGACATCCTTGAAACCACCCACTCCGGTGGTGTTCGAGGACAGAACCTCGGTCTTCCACCCGCGCGTCTCGGCATAGCGGCTGTACATGCGAAACAGGTCCCCCGCGAACAGCGCGGCTTCGTCGCCGCCGGCCCCCGCCCGGATCTCGAGGATGACGTCGCGCTCGTCGTTGGGATCCTTTGGCACGAGGTCCTCGGCGATCCTGTTGGCGAGCCGCTCCTTGGTCGCGCCGAGTTCGGCGATCTCCTGCTGAACGTATTCGCGCTCCTCACCTTGGGCCGAGCCGAGCAGCGTCTTTACTTCTTCGAGCTCGTCGCTCGTCTGGCGGTAGGCACGCCACGACTCGATCGTGGGCCTGAGCTCGGAATGCTCCTTCCCCAGCTTCTTCAGCTCGTCCGGGCGCGC
>JBOGXF010000088.1:0-7760 GCA_050694275.1 Actinomycetota bacterium
TTAGCAGCCTGAGAGCAGAAGCAAAGCTGGCTCCGCTTTATCCCGTGAGGGGGATGAACTAGGAGCGGGCGAGGTGCTCCTTGAAGACCGGGATGAGGCCCCCGACAAGGATCATCTCGACCTGGCGAGGCGACAGCCGGTGTGTGGTCGTAAAGGTCGAGCCCTTCGTCGTGTTCTCGACCTCGACCTGTTTGCCGTTGCTCTCGAGCGACTTGTGCAGGTTGCGCAGCGCAAGGACGTCACCCTGCTCGAGCGCGTCGTAGTCGGCCTCATCGACGAACGTCAACGCGAGGATCCCGAAGTTGGCAAGGTTCTGCCAGTGGATACGCGCGAACGACTTGGTGATAACGACCCTCAGACCAAGGTAGCGGGGAGCGATGGCGGCGTGCTCGCGGCTGGAACCCTGCCCGTAGTTGTCGCCCCCGATGACCGCGTGCCCGCCAGAGGATTCCTGGGCCGCTTTCGCGCGACCGTGATACGTCTCGTCGACCTGCCACCACACGAATTCCGAGATCTTGGGGATATTGCTTCTGTAGGGCAACACTCTCTGCCCCGCCGGCATGATCTCGTCGGTCGAGACGTTGTCGCCGACCTTGAGCAGCACCGGGATCTGAAGCTCGTCGGGCAGCGGATCGAAATCCGGAAGCGTCGAGATGTTCGGCCCCTTGATCAGCTCGACGCCCGAGCCGTCGTCCGGGGGCGCAACGAGCATCTCGGTGTTGATCTTCTGGTCTGTGGGCAACTCGAAGCGCGGATAGCTCATCCCGTAGAGATCCTCGAGCTCGCGCGGGTCGGTGATCCGGCCCGTGAGCGCGGATGCGGCGGCCGTCTCGGGCGAGCACAAGAACACCGAGTCCTCTTTCACCCCGGAGCGGCCGGGGAAGTTGCGCGGCATCGTGCGCAGGCTGTTCTGACCCGTTGCGGGGGCCTGCCCCATACCGATGCAGCCCATGCATCCGGACTGATGCAGGCGAGCGCCGGCCTGGATAAGCGGTCCGAGCCGGCCGATCGCGATGAGGTTTTCGAGGACCTGGCGCGAGGTCGGATTGATATCGAAGCTCACGCGCGGATGGCTCTGCCTACCCTCGACCATGTTCGCGACGATCCCGAAGTCGCGCAGCCCGGGGTTGGCCGAAGACCCGATCACAACCTGATAGATCTCCTCGCCGGAGACCTCACGCACCGGAACGACGTTGCCCGGGCTCGACGGCTTGGCGATGAGCGGCTCCAGCTTCGAAAGATCGATCTCCTCTTCGACGTCGTAGGTGGCATCGTCGTCGGGGAGGATCTCGGTCCACGCGTCTCCGCGTCTCTCGCCGTCGAGGAAGCGCTTCACCTCGTCGTCGGACGGGAAAACTGTGGTGGTGGCGCCGAGCTCGGCCCCCATGTTCGCGATCACGTGACGATCCATCGCGGTGAGCTGCGCGAGGCCCGGACCGCAATACTCGACGATGCGCCCGACCCCGCCTTTGACGTCGTGGCGACGAAGCAACTCGAGGATGACGTCCTTCGCGCTCACCCAATCCGGGAGCTCGCCGACCAGCTTGACCCCCCAGACCTCGGGCATCGCGATGTACAGGGGCTCCCCTGCCATCGCCATCGCGACCTCGAGGCCCCCGACCCCGATGGCGAGCATTCCGATCGCGCCGGCAGCCGGGGTGTGGCTGTCCGAGCCGAGCATGGTCTTGCCGGGAATCCCGAACCGCTCCATGTGCACAGGGTGACTGACGCCGTTGCCGGGCTTCGAGTACCAAATGCCGAAGCGCTGACACGCGCTGTAGAGAAAGAGGTGATCGTCGGCGTTGCGCTCGTCGGTCTGGAGCAGGTTGTGGTCGACGTACTGGACCGACAGCTCGGTGCGCACGCGGTTCAGATCCATCGCCTCGAGCTCGAGCATCACGAGCGTGCCGGTCGCGTCCTGGGTGAGCGTTTGATCGATCCGTATGCCGACCTCGCGGCCCGGGGTCATCTCTCCGCTGACGAGGTGCGAGGAGATCAGCTTCTGAGCGACGTTCAGTCCCATCTCGGCGCCTCCTTAGGATCCCGCGACCGACGATATCTTCCCGTGCTCTCTCGCGAGCACCGCGTTCAGCTCTCCTCCCACGAGCAGCCCGAGCGCCAGAAGATAGAGCCACACCAAGAGGATCAAACCGCCCCCGAGAATGCCGAGCACCTGATTGAAGCCCTGCGACAGATGAAGGTAGCCGGCGAAGGCGGCCGACACGACCAGCCACATGATCCCGGCGAGCATCGCTCCGGGCAGGTCGCTGATCCACGGGGTCCGGGAGGCCGGCGCGAAGTGATACAGCGTCGTCGCCCACAGCACGAGCAGCGCGAAGGCCAGCGGCCATCGGACGACGTCCCAGGTCGCGGCAAACGCCTCGCCCAAGCCGACCAGGTCGGCGACCGCCCGGCCCCCTCCGATGAGGGGGCCGGCGACGAGAAGCGCGAGGGCGAAGGCAACCATGACCACGCTCCCGAGCGCGAAGACGAGAGCGGTGAGCCTCTGTTTGATCCAGCTTCGTCGCTCGTCGAAGTCGTATGCGAGATTGAGCGCGCGCATCGCTGCCTGGAAACCCCGCGAGAGCGACCAGAGAGCGAACACGATCGAGAACGTGACCACTCCGCCGCGTCCGCTCTCGAACAAATCCCCCACCGCGGCCACGGTCGCCGAAGCATCTTCGGTCAGTATCTGGTTCAGAAAGTCGGATACGACGACCTCGGCCTCCCTGGCGAGATGGCTTCCCACGAGGATATCGATCGAGCCGAGCGCCGCCGCGATCATCAAAAGCCCGGGGAAGATGCTCAACACGCCGAAGAACGCAACCTCCGCCGACAGACCGGTCACTCGATCGTCGTTGATCTCGCGAACGAGCTCCTTGGTCGTCTGCTGAAGCCGGGCGCGATCGAATCCCTTGAAGTAGTCGAGAAACTCAGACACAGGTACCTCTGACGAGACTAACGGGGGGTGTCACGCCTCCAGAATCTCGGCGGCTTTCAGCGCCAGCCACACCTCGAGCCGGTCTTCGGCCCTCGACAGATCGCGCCCGAGCAGCTCCTCGGCCTTGCGGATGCGATATCGCAGCGTGTGCCGGTGGACACCCAGCACCTCCGCGCCCTGCTCCCACCGGCCCCCGGCCTCGATGAATGCCCGCATCGATCTCACCAGCTCCGACGACCGCATCTCGTCGTGCTGCAGGAGCGGCTCGAGCACTGCCCCCACAAAGCTTTCGAGGGCGGGGCGCGACTGCGTCTCGAGGAGAAAGGCGTAGGAGCCGAGGTCGCGTGCGGTCGCGACCTCGCGATCCCCGGGGGCCGCGCGCAGGGCGAACAGCGCAGTCAGGTACGACGTGCGGATGTTGCTTGCGTCGACCGAGCGCCCGACCCCGATCCGGACAGCCGCCCGCGCATCATCGATCGCGGTAAGCCGAAGCTCGTTCGCCGCGCGGGCAACATCGCGGAGGACTGCTCCCGCGAGCTTTTCGGGGTGCTCGTGGGACACGAGCACGACGATCCGCCCCGAGATCACCGAGGTCCGAACCGCTTTGCATCGACGCCCGAACGCAGCGTCCGCGGCCCACGCGAGGTCGTCCAGCACCTGTGAATCGATCGTGGACGGTGTCTCGACGATCAGCGCGCACAGCGGTGCCCCAGGTGCAAACCCGGCAAGCTCGAGACGCCGTCCGAGATCGGGCCCCGCGATGCGTCCGGCGAACGCCTCGCTCAGGATGTCGCCCGCGACCCGGCGTTCCGTCTCGATCACCGCGCGTCGAGAGGCGAGGAGCAACCCCAGCACCGTCATGGCGTGATGAACGACGATGTGGTCGCGCTGCTCGAGCCGTGACTCCTTGCCGAAGACGAGCACCGCTTCGTGCCTCTTTCCCACCATGACCGCAAGCGCGACGCGCGTGCCCCTGCGTCCGATGTCGGATGCACTGAGGGTCCCGGCCGTATCGGTGAGCCCCGACGGAAGACCGGCCCACACCTCCTGGGCTTCGGGAGTGCCGCCGGTCGGAGCGGTGCGGGCGAGCACTTCGCCCTTCAGATCGAAAAGGATCGCCCACCCGCCGGCGAGCGCGACGACTTCGTCGAGGACGTCGGCAGGCCCGGAGCCTTCAGACACGAGCGACGCGAGCCGCTCGTGTACCTCGACCGAAAGCTGCGCTTCCTTAACGCGATCCTCTGCGAGTCGCGAGGAGATCGCCTCGGTGATCGCGATGAAGGGGACCGGATAGGGGACCTCGAGTATCGGAAAGCCCTCGCGTTCTGCGGCCCGGACGATCGGGTCAGGCACCTCTTCGAACCCGAACCCCACTCCGAAGCCGAGTCCGGCGAGGCTCGCTCCGACCAGGCGGCGGATGTAGGCGCGCTGGAGCGCGGTGGAGCCCTTGAGGCCCATGCCGGTGGTGAGCAGAAGCTCGCCGCCCGACAGCCACGGCGTTGGGTCCTGCAGCTCGGAGATGTGGGCCCACCGGATGGGCGAGTCGATGCCCTCCTTGCCCGCGACGAGCTTGAGGCCGAGCCCCTCGAGGTCGAGCAGGTCCCTGACGGTTATGGGCATCTTCTCCAGAGTGTACAAAGCGACCGAGCCTGCTTTGCCTCCCTGAACCTAAGGGCCCCCGAAGAGGGGGGGTAGCGTCGCGTCAGATCATCCTCTTACGGGTGCCGGGGGGCGACAGGCACCGCCCGGACATCCTTAAAGGCGGATTTGACAAAGGGGGTTCGCATGCGTCGCAAGGTCTCGAACGGGATTCCAGGACCCAACTCCACCGAATGGATCAAACGGCGCGAGGAAGCAGTGCCGCGCGCCGTGTTCAACGTGATTCCGATATTCGCGAGCGAGGGTCGCGGCGCCACCGTCACCGACATCGACGGGAACGTCTTCATCGACTTCGCCGGGGGCATCGGCGTACTGAATGTGGGGCGCGCCAACCCACGTGTTCTCGACGCGGTCAGGGAACAAATAGAAGCAACCCTTCACGAGTGCTTTCACGTCTCGATGTATGCCGGCTACGTCGAACTCGCCGAGGCCCTCAACCGCATCACTCCCGGAGATCACCCGAAGAAGACGATGCTGGCAAACTCGGGGGCCGAGGCCGTCGAGAACGCGGTGAAGTTCGCGCGCTACGCGACCGGCCGGGACGCGGTTATCGCTTTCTCCAATGCTTTTCACGGTCGCACCATGATGGCCCTGACCCTCACCGCGAACGACATGCCTTACAAGAAGGGGTTTGGACCACTTGCGCCCGAGGTCTACCGCCTGCCCTTCCCTTACTCCTATCGGTGTCCCCTCGGGACCGATTACAAGTCGTGCGGCGAGGCGTGCGCGGAATACGCGGCCGACATCATCGACACTCAGATTGGTGCAGCCAGAGTCGCCTGCGTCGTGATGGAAACGGTCCAGGGCGAGGGCGGGTTCATCGTCCCGCCGCAGGACTTCATCGAGGCCCTCAGGACGATCTGCTCCGAGCGCGGCATCCTGCTGATCGACGACGAGGTGCAGACCGGGATGGGGCGCACCGGCAAGATGTTCGCGATCGAGCACTACGGTGTCGTCCCCGACATCATCACCACTTCGAAGTCGTTGGGGGCGGGGCTCCCGATATCGGCCGTCACAGGACGGGCAGAGGTGATGGATGCCCCTCACGTGGCAGGGGTCGGAGGCACTTTCGGTGGCAACCCCGTCGCGTGCGCCGCTGCGCTTGCGGTGATCGCCGAGTTGACCGAGACCGATCTACTGGACCGCGCCCGGCGCCAGGGCGAGATCATCCGGTCCCGTTTGGATCCCCTTCAGGACGCGCTCAGGATCGTCGGCGAGGTGCGTGGCCTCGGCCCGATGGTCGCGCTCGAGCTCGTAACCGACGAGCAGACGAAGGAGCCGGCCAAGCTCGAAGCCGCGGCCGTCATAAAGCGCTGTCACCAGAACGGGGTGCTGATCCTCAAGGCCGGGACCTACGAGAACGTCGTTCGGCTGCTCGCGCCGCTCGTGATCGACGAGGACGACCTCAACGAGGGGCTCGACGTGCTCATCGAGGCTCTGGAATGGGCGAACGCCGGAATGCAGGAGTAGCGGAGCCACTGATGCTCATCGGCGGCGAGGTCGTTGCGGGCAAAGGGGCCCCGATCGAGGTCGTGAACCCGGCGACCGAGGAGGTCATCGCCGAGATTCCGTCGGCAACTCCCGAGCAGGTCGCCGGAGCCGTCCAGGCCGCGAAAAGAGCGCGCAAGGCATGGAAGAAGACCCCGGCCCCCGAGCGCGGCGAGATGCTTCACGCGCTCTCGAGCTGGATCACCTCTCACACGGACTCCCTGGCCGTGACACTCACCCGCGAGGGTGGCAAGCCGCTCGTCGAGAACCGCGACGAGATGGGGTGGAGCGCGTCGTGCCTCGACTTCTATGCCGAGATCGGACGGCTCGATCGGGGGCGCGTGGTTCCGTCGGGCGAGGCCGGTCAGCTCTCGCTCGTGATACAGGAGCCGTACGGGGTCGTGGCGTGCATCGTCCCGTGGAATTACCCGATTCTGTTGATGGCGTGGAAGCTCGCGCCCGCCCTCGCGGCCGGCAACACGGTCGTCGTCAAGCCGTCGCCGTACACCCCACTGTCCACCGTCGAGCTGTGCGAAGGATTCGCCGAGATCCTTCCCGAGGGTGTCGTCAACGTCGTTGTCGGCGAGGCCGAGGTCGGCGAGGCGCTCGTCGGCGACCGAGACGTCGAGATGATCGCGTTCACGGGATCGGTCGAGACCGGCAAGAAGGTCATGCGCGCCGCGGCCGACCAGATGAAGAAAGTCCATCTCGAGCTCGGGGGCAAGGACGCATTCATAGTCTGCGACGACGTGGATCTGGACGTCGCGGTCAAGGGCGCGGTGTGGGCCGCATACCTCAACACCGGGCAGGTGTGTACCTCTGCGGAACGCTTCTACGTGCTGCCGAAGGTCTACGACGGCTTCGTCGATGGTTTCGTCGAACAGACACAGAAGCTCGTCCTCGGAGATCCGATGGACGACGCGACCGACATCGGTCCACTTGTGCGCTCGGTTCAGCGCGACAAGGTCGAGGCGCAGATCGCCGCGGCGCGACGCACGGGGGCCAGGGTGCTATACGGGGGGGATCGGGGATCCTTCGAACGAGGCTACTTTCTGACGCCGACGGTGGTGGTCGACGTCGAGGACTCCATGGAGCTCATGGCCAAGGAGACTTTCGGTCCCGTCGCCCCGATTGCCAAGGTCACCTCGCTCGAAGAGGCGATCGAGCGCACGAACGCGAGCGAGTATGGCCTCGGGGCCAACGTCTACACGCAGCGTCTCGACTACATGCTTCAGGCCATGGAGGACATCGACGCGGGCACGGTGTGGTTCAACGACCCGCTCACCGACAACGAGGCCGCTCCCTTCGGAGGGATGAAGTCGTCGGGGGGCGGACGAGAGCTCGGGCCGGAGGGGCTAAACGACTTCCGGCAGTCCAAACACGTACACATCGACACAAAGATGGACGCCAAAGCCTGGTGGTATCCCTACGCCGAGTACGTACGTCATCAGGCCGAACACGGAACCGCCCCAGGATAGGTTCGAGGTCACATATGAGACACCCTTTGTCAACCACCGCCGCGTCAGGCGGCCTTTGCGACCCTGCCAAGCGCGCGGTTGCGGTTAGCGGCGTGGATGGATTCGTCGTAGAAAACGCCTTTATGCAAGCAGTGCCACAGGACCTCGAGCCAACGATTCCCGAGCGCCCGGAGCGCGGCGTGATGTCCCTTGCC
>JBOGXF010000089.1:0-6999 GCA_050694275.1 Actinomycetota bacterium
TACGGCAAGGTCGATCACGACCGCGTCGCGTTCCTCGTCGCGCTCGCGGTGCTGCCGATGGTGGGCAGGGCACGCTGGGGCGACCTGACCGCCGACGAGGCGTCTGGATGGGCGCTGCGGTCCGTGCAGATCGCGGTCGTCTTTACCTACCTCTTCGCCGCGTTTGCGAAGCTTCGCTTCGGCGGGATCGCATGGCTCAACGGAGCCACCCTGATGCGTTCCGTTCTGCGGCGAGGGACGTTTCTTGCGGATCCGCTGCGCGATCACCCCGGGGTTCTGGTGGCCGCGCAGTACGGCATCGTGCTCTTCGAGCTGGCGTCCCCGCTGCTGCTGATCGCCGGCCGCATCGGGCTGATCTTTTTGGGTGTGGCGCTCGCGTTTCACGCGGTGACCTACGCGACCATCACGATCATCTTCCTCCCCCACGTGATCTGTCTGTCGGTCTTCCTGCCGCTCGAGCGCCTGAAGCTTCCCGCCTTACGCCTTCAGCCGGAGCCGGAGCCTCGCCCTATGGGGTAGCGGTGTTGCCGAGCCAGCTCTCGTAGAGGCTCGCGTAGACTCCGCCGGCGGACACCAGCGACGAGTGCGTCCCGAGTTCGACGATCGCGCCACGATCGAAGACGAGCACGAGGTCCGCTGCCTCCGCGGTCGAGAGCCGGTGTGCGATGGTCACGGTGGTTCGCCCCTCCGAAAGACGCTCGAGGGCCTCGGCCAGTGCTCGCTCGGTCTCGGGATCGACCGCCGAGGTCGCCTCATCGAGGATCAAAATGCCGGGATCGGCGATCTGCGCGCGGGCAAGCGCGATGAATTGCCGCTCGCCGACCGACAGGTGTTCCCCGCGCTGACCGACGCGGGTCTGGAGCCCGCCGGGAAGCCTTTCGATCCAGGGTGCCAGTCCCAACGCCCCGAACGATTGCTCGACCTCGGCCTCGTTCGCTTCTGGATATCCGTACAAGACGTTGTCGAGGATCGTGGTGTCGAACAAGAATCCGTCCTGGGGCACCATCCGAATGGCGGCGCGGCGCGATTCCGGCGCGATGTCTCGCAGATCGACTCCCGAAATCAGGATGCGGCCGGTCACCGGATCGGCGAGGCGGCAGAGCAGCTTGGCAAAGGTCGTCTTGCCGCAGCCGGTCTCGCCGACGATCGCCACCTGAGTCCCGGGTGGGATGTGGGCGTCGATCCCGCGCAGAACGAGCCCCCCTCCGTCCCGGTAGGCGAACTCGACCCCCTCGGACCGGATCTCGAGCGCCCCCGTGGACAGTCGAATTCCGGGATCGGGTTCGACGATCTCGATCGGCAGGTCGAGCACTGTCTGGACCTTGCGCCATCCCGCGATCGCGGTCTGGGTCATGTCGAACGTCTCCGACAACTCGACCAGCGGCTGCAGGAAGAGGTTCACGAGGAACAGGAAAGCGATGAGCTGCCCCGCGGTCAGACCCCACGAGGGACCGAGCCACACGCCAAGAGCCACGACTGCGCCGACCGCGAGCGCTCCGAACACGTCGCTGATTGGAAAGATGGTCGCCATGAACTTGTTGGCGCGGAGCTGTGCTTCGTACTGGTGTCGGATGGCACGCTTGAGACGCTTGTCGCTCCGGTCCTCGATGCCGTAGGCGCGGATGACCGCGGCCCCCATGACGCTCTCGGATATCTCCGAGAGCGTCTCTGCGACCCGCGTCCGGACCACGTCGTACGCGGCCAGGAGCCCTCGCTGGAGGGCGCGCATGACGAAGAACAGCGGCGCTACCGTCACCAGCACGACCAGCGTCAGCCACCACGAGTAGATCGCCATGGCGACGAGCGTGACTAGCGCGAGCGTGCTGCCCGTGATCCACGCCAGTGCCCCCCACTCCATGAACTGGGCGAGCGTGTCGATGTCGGATGTGACGCGCGTGACGAACGCTCCGCGTCGCTCCGCGGTCTGCTCCGCGATGCTCAGTTGGTGGACGTGCGAGAACGCCCGGACCCGGAGGTTGGCGAGCGCGGATTCGGACGCGCGGATCATGCGCGAGTACGTCGCGCGCGCGGCGAAATAGACGACGACCACGACACCTCCGGCCAAACCACAGGCCCAGTACACGAACGTGGGCCGGAAGCCCTGGGGGCCGCGGATCCCCTTGTCCAGTACCTGCTGGACGAGCACGGGGATGAGGACCGCTCCCAACGCGCTCACCACCGCGAGCGTAATCGTGTAGATCAAGCCCTTGCGCAGCTCGGGACTCTCCGACAATCCTCGGCCGAGGACCTCGAGCGCGCCCGCCACTCGTCGTTCGCCCGCCGCGCCGGGGCCGATCCCAAATACCTCGTCGTCGGGATGGCGACGAGTCTCCTCGGTCACGCTCATCGCCGGCTCCGTTCGTAGGCGCTGACCATCGCCTCGTAGGAGGGATGGGCCAGGAGCTGCTCGTGCGTGCCCTCGGCCGTGATGCGCCCGCCGTCGAGGAACAGGACGCGGTCGGCGAGGCCGATCGTCGCTACCCGGTAAGCGATGACGATGAGGGTGGCCTTGAGCTCGCGCCGAAGCCCGTCAAGGATGGCAGCCTCGACGGTCGGGTCCACCGACGAGGTCGCGTCGTCGAGGATGAGCACCCGCGGCTTTCGCAACAGGGCGCGCGCCAGCGCAACGCGCTGCCGCTGGCCCCCAGAGAGCGTCACGCCTCGCTCTCCTACCACGGTGTCGTAGCCTTCCGGCAGCTCTTCGATGAAGTCGTGTGCCTGTGCGAGCCGCGCCGCGTATTCGACGTCTTCCTGCGAGACCGGAAGATCGAGCGTGATGTTCTCCTTGACCGACGCGGCGAACAAAAAACTCTCCTGAAAGACGACGCTGACGGCGCCCTGGAGGCGGCCGGGCTCGATGTGACGGACGTCCACCTCACCGATGCGGATCGAGCCGTATTCGGGATCGGCGAGACGCACCAGGAGATTGGCGAGCGTGCTCTTGCCCGAGCCGGTCGGGCCCACGAGCGCCACGGACTCGTTCGGCGCGATCTCGAGCGCGAGGCCGTCGAGGACCTTGCCGTTTCCGTAAGAGAACGCGACGGACCTCACCGATACCCCGAGCGGGCCGTCCCCGACCCCGAGGGCCTCGGCCGCGGGGGGGCAGCGTGAGCTGTTCGGAGAACACCGACTCAAGACGCTCCCGCCCCACGACCGCGCGCGGTATGTCCGAGAGCACGAACCCGATGACGCGCATGGGAAACGCAAGGAGCTGGAAGAGAGCCACGAACTGGACGAGCGTCCCGGTCGAAACGTCTCCCGTCGAGACGCGCCACGATCCGACCGCGAGCAAGAGAACGATGCCGAGATTCGGAAGCTGGTCGAAGGCAGGCTCGAACGCGGCGCGCAAGGTCCCCACATGGGTGCGCTCTGATCGCAGCTCATCTGCCCGGCGACGGAGACGCTCGACCTCGGCGGACTCTCGGCCGAGGGTCTTGACCACCAGCGCGCCGTCGACGCTCTCGTGCACGACCGCGGAGACATCGCCGATCCGCTGTTGAACGCGGGTCGCGGGAGGCTCGACCTGCGCACCGTAGAAACGGTTCAGCACACCCAGGATCGGGAGCACCGTAAGCCCGATCGCCGCGAGGAACGGGTCGGTCACGATCAGCAGGACCGACGCGAGCAGCACGAGAAGCACGACCGCGGTCGAGAACGGAAGAGGATGGATGACGTCGGTCGCAGCCTCGACGTCGGCGTCGGCGTGCGCAAGCAGCTCGCCTGCCGGCCGCGAGCGATGGTATGCGAGCGGAAGTTCGCGATAGCGGTCGACGATCTTGGACCTCAACGTCACCGCCATTCGGGCGCCGGTCATCCCGGCGAAGTAGCGACGCACGATGATGCCGCCGGCCCGCACGACGGCGACGGCTAGCACCGCCACCACCCCCCATACGACGGCCGAGGCGTCGACGCCCTCCTCGTAGGCGGGAATGATGACCTCGTCGGTGATGCGACCGAGCACGACCGCGCTCGCGACCGTAGCGGCCGCGAAAACGGCGGCGCCGAAGACCGCGATCGTGAAGGGGAAGGGATGGGTTCTTATGTAACTGCCGATGATGCGCAAGCCGCGCATCAGGATCGTGCGCTGTCGGTTCATTGGACCTCGCCGAAGATTAGAAGTCGAAAGGAGCAACCACGGTCGCCCGAGAAAATGTTCCCGCTATGAGCGTCGTGGAACGAAGGTCACACCGGAGAGGGCGCTCCTGTAAACATCGTGAGGTCCATATAGATACTCCCCGTTCTCGACAGCCCGTAGCTTCTCACATTTCTCGGCCCGCGCCAAAGCTTAGGCCGGTCCCCGTTAGTCTCGGGTGATGCCCGGCCCGACCACCCTCGGCGAGCTCCAGACCTCCGGCTACCCGGACCGGTCCGTCAAGGAGGAGCTGCGCGCCAACCTGCTCGCACGGCTCGCCTCCGGGACCTCGCTGTTCGCCGACATCGTCGGCTACGACGACTCGGTCGTGCCCTCGCTCGAACGCGCCCTTCTCGCCGGACACGACGTCATCATGCTCGGCGAGCGAGGCCAGGCCAAGAGCCGGCTCATGCGTCACCTCGTCGACCTCCTCGATGAAACGGTTCCTGCGATCGAAGGGTGTGAGGTCAACGACCATCCCTATCGCCCGATCTGCGCCCGCTGCCGCGCTCTCTTCGCCGAATGTGGTGACAGGACCCCGGTTGTCTGGATCGAGCGAGACCGCCGCTACGCGGAGAAACTCGCCACCCCCGACACCTCGGTCGCCGATCTCATCGGAGACGTCGACCCGATCCGGGTCGCCGAGGGCAGATATCTGAGCGACGAGCTCACGATCCATTACGGACTCGTCCCCCGGACCAACCGCGGGATCGTGGCGATCAACGAGCTCCCCGACCTGCCGGAACGCATCCAGGTCGCGCTCTTCAACATCCTCGAGGAGCGCGAGATCCAGATCCGCGGGTACACGATCCGGCTCCCGCTCGATCTCCTGCTCATCTGCAGCGCCAACCCGGAGGACTACACGCACCGGGGGCGGATCGTCTCGCCCCTCAAGGATCGCTTCGGCTCGCAGGTCCGGACCCACTATCCCGAGCGGATCACCGACGAGATCGCGATCATGGATCAGGAAGCGACGCCTCCGCCGGAAGGGGTGCCGGTGACGATCCCCGCGTACATGAAGGAGATCGTCGCCGAGCTCGCCTCTCGCCTGCGCACGAGCCCCGAGGTCAACCAGCGAAGCGGCGTGTCGGTGCGCTTCTCCATCGGGGCGATGGAGGTCCTCGCGGCAAGCGCCCTGAGGCGCGCGGTCAGAGCCGGGGAGCCGGAGGCGATCCCGCGCGTGGTCGATCTGTGGGCGGCCCTTCCGGCCCTCATGGGAAGAGTCGAGTTCGACACGCTCGAAGAGGGACGAGAGCTCGTCATCTTGGGCCGCGCCCTCAAGCACGCCACGCTCGACGTTTACCGGCGCCGCGTTGCGGGCGACGATCTCTCTGCATTGGTCGCACCGTTCGAAGAAGGACTGGTTCTGTCCACGTCCGACGTCACCGCGTCATCCGATCTCCTCGCGCAATTCCCGCGACGGGCGCCCGCGGACCTCGGGCGCGCGGTCTCGCGCCTCGGGATCGAGGACGCGGGCGAGGCCGGGGTCGCCAGCGCGCTCGAGCTGTGCCTCGAAGGCCTCCATCTCACCAAGCGCCTTAACAAGCGTGCCGGCGACGATGGCCGCTGGACATTCGAGGCAACGCCGGCGTGAGAGCGTCCTACTCGCGCTGGGACGACACTCAGGATCCCCTTGGCGAGACGCTCGACGTCGGCGATCTGCTCGACGACATGGCGGACGAGATCCTGTCCGGCTACGGGCCCGAGTGGGCCCTGGAGCAGCTCCGCCGGCGCGGCCTGTCGGGACGTGTGCGGGGACTCGACGATCTCCTTCAGCGACTGCGGTCGGAGCGGCGTCGGCTCGAACGCGACCTGAGCCTGTCCGGGCCGCTCGCCGAGGTGCGCGACCGGCTCAACGAGATCCTCGAGCTCGAGCGGGCCGCACTGAGCGAACGCACGGACGACGACGCACGCATGCGTGAGGCGCTGCTCGACGCGCTCCCCCACCATCCCGCCCACGCGGTCCGCGAGCTGATGAACTACGACTTCGTCTCGCCCGAGGCCCGGGCCCGCTTCGACTCCCTGCTTGAAGAGCTCCGCAGCGAGGTGCTGAACTCCTACTTCTCGCAGCTCGCCGGGGGCATGCGAAACCTCGCGGCGGACGACCTTGCGCGGCTCAAGGACATGCTTGCCGATCTCAACGCGATGCTCGCGGCCAGGGAGCACGGCGAGGACATCGACTTCGACGGCTTCATGGCGAAACACGGCGACTTCTTTCCTGAGAACCCGCGCTCGCTCGACGAGCTGCTCGAGGTTCTCGCCCGGCGCATGGCCGCGATGAGCCGGCTGCTCGCGAGCATGACGGACGAGCAGCGGCGCGAGCTCGCCGATCTCGCCCGCGCGGTGCTCGACGACCTCGACCTCGCGTTCCAGATCGACCAGCTAGAGAGTCATCTGCGCGATCTAGCTCCGCAACTGCCGTGGGACGAGTTAGTGCTCGGATACGGCGACGAGCCGGTGCCGATGTCGATGGCGGTCGACGCGCTCGAGCGCATCGGGGACTACGAGGATCTCGAGCACTCGATCATGGGCGACTACGCGGGGGCAACGCTCGACGACGTCGACGAGGATCGGCTGCGGCAGGCCCTCGACGAGGATGCGGTGCGTGATCTGCGCCGGCTGAAGGAGATCGAGAAGGCGCTTGAAGACGCTGGCATCCTTGATCGCCGCCGGGGCCGGCTCGAGCTGACCGCACGCGGGGCGCGCCTCATCGGCGAGCGCTCGCTCACCCGGCTCATGGATCGGATCCGTCGCGAGCCGACGCACCGGGCGCCCGGCGGCGAGGCCGAGCCGACCGGCCAGACGCGACCGTGGTCGTTCGGAAGCTCCGATCCGATCTCGGTCGAGCGCACGGTCTACAACGCGGT
>JBOGXF010000090.1:0-19132 GCA_050694275.1 Actinomycetota bacterium
GCTCCTTTCTCATCCTCGGTTCCCAATCCCCGCGGGAACGCGCGACTATCTAGTCCTTATCGGCTAGTCATGGAAGAAAATTGAAGGGCCTGGAATTGGGGGACGACTATGCGGCGGCGGCGACCCGCAGACCCCGATAGAGCAGCGCCGGGTCCCCGAGCCTTCGGCGCAGCTCTCGCTCGAGTCCGCCGATCGGATAGAGGTTTTGGGGCGCGCGTGCATCCTTGTGGGCGTGGGACGCGAAGCGGGGCAGCGTCACCGCGACGCTGTCTGCCAGGGTTATCGCGTCCGCGACCGGCATGTCTGCTGCGGCTTCGCATCGGACGACGCCGGCCCAGGCGTGACCTTCGGCGCCGGGCAGGCGCATGTACCACGAATAGCGACTCCAAGACGTCTGAGTCAGGAACAACGGCGTCCGCTGTCCCGCCTGCAGCTCGCCGATCACGTGCGACACCTCGTCGCTGAGGTACGGCACGTGGTGCGTCTTCACGTATCCCACGGCCATCGCCACGTTGCGGCGGCCGCGCAACGGGCCGTCGACGATCACGAGGTCTGCTGGGAGAGCAGTCGCGAGATCAATCTCGAGTTCGCCCATCCGGTCCTGCACTGCGAGCCACAGCTTCTCGGGAGAGTCCTCGACCGCGGCCCTCACCGGATACGCCGCATGCTTGCAGACGATGGCCTCGGCCCCCGAGGCGGGTGTGAAGAGGCCTCGCTGAACCTCGGCGGCGACGACGCGCGCCCGACCATCACACAGCACCGCGCCGGCTGCGTACGACGCGCAGACCCCTGCCCGCGCCCCGCCGTCGCCGTCGTCGATCCATACACGCGCATCGACTCTGCGAACGCCGTCGGTGAACAGGATGGTGTCCGAGGCGCGGCCATTCGGCGATGGCGATATTGGTTCCCAACGAGCCGGGGTTCTCTCGCACGTCAGATCGACGGCAGGCGGCTCGGCCTCCTGCAGGTCGTCCTCGAACGCGCTGCCGTAATCCGGTGCCCACGATTCGATCGCGAACTTCACACCGCGATCCGTTCCACGTTGGAAGTTCTGCCGTCCTTCGTCACTTTGAACTGGACCGGGACGCGTTCGGCGAGATCCTTTACGTGGGTGACGATCCCCACCATCCGGCCCCGCGTCGAAAGGTTCTCGACCGTCGATGCGATGACGTCGAGTTTCTCGGGATCGAGCGTGCCGAAGCCCTCGTCCAAGAAGATGGCCTCGAGTCGTGCGGCCCCTTCGGCCGCGAGCTCGACGAGCTGATCGGCCAGCGCAAGCGCGAGAGATAGAGACGCGAGGAACGTCTCGCCGCCCGACAGTGTCTTGGCCGAGCGCGTCTCGTCCGCGTTGTAGTGATCGGTCACCAGGAAGCTCCCGGAATCGTCCAGCGCCAGCGAGTATTGCTCGTTGGACAGCCCTCGCAGGATGTCGCTCGCTCCCGTGACGAGTCGCCGGAGCGCTTCGTTCACGATCCATTTCTCGAAGCCCTTGGCCGACAGGTGATGAGCCAAGGCGCTCGTCACCTCGTGTTCCACGCGGCACTCCTTGATCTGGGCAGAAAGGGCGGCTGCGTCGGCGATGGCTTTCTCGATGCCCTTGACCTCATGCTCTGCTTCCTTCAGCGCGCCGATCGCGGCCGCCAGATAGTGATCGTCGCCGATCTCGACGGCGCAGTCGGCGCAAGCACGTTCGATTTGCGAAACGAGTGCGCCGTGTTCCTCTTGGATCCGCTCGGAGTCGGCCCGTTCGGTCGCGATCTCCTCGCCCAGGGATCCGGTTCGGTCGCGCGCCCACTCGACGAGGGCGGACCAGTCCGAGGCGAGATCCTCACCCGCAACCGAAGGAGGTGTGAGAGCGATGAGGCCATCGCGCGCCTGTTGGAAACGACGACGGGCGGCCCCCTCGACCTCGGCGATGTCGCCCAGAGCTGCTTGTGCTTCTTCGATCTGTTCGCGCGCCTCGTCGAGGGCCCTCCGCGCCCCCTCGACCCCGGCATCGGCGGCGTCGACGCGCGCGAGCGTAGCGGCCGCCTCCGCGGGGTCGGGAAACTCGGCGACTTCCTTGTCGCATGCGGTGATCTGGTTCTCGAGAAGCGCGATGTTCGCCGTCGCGTCGCCCAGAGCCCGGGCGGCCTCGTCGGCCGCATCTCTCGTCGTGCCTATCGCGGCCTCGGCCGCGGCGATGGTGGCGGCCGCCTTGTCGAGGTCGGGCGGCCGAGATCTTCTGGGCCGCACCGTTACCGTCTGAGCGCACACGGGACACGGTTCACCCTTCTCGAGGGACGCGGCGAGGTGCAGGGCCGCATGGCGATCGCGTGCCTCAACCTCGTCCGTCCGAGCCCGTGCGAGCGTTTCTACCGCGGCTTTCAACCCCGCCTGCGCCGCCGCGTCGTTCGTCCTGAGTGTGGCGGCCCTGTGCTCGAGACCCTTCACTTCCCGGAGCAGGTCGCCGCGTCTTTGGTGCGCGACAACGGCGGCCGCGAGCGGATCGCGGGGAGGCAGCTCGGCTCGCGTTGCCACCGACTCCGTCATGGCCTTCTTGGCCTGCGCCTCGTTCGCCTTTGCCTCGGCCAGGAGCTTGCGCGCGTGGTCGCCTCGGTCGGCGAGCTCGGCCACGTCGTCCGGAACACGGATAGATTCCAGGAGCTTGAGCTGGGCGACTCTGGCCTCGACGGACTCATGCAGCTTGAGAACCGACGCATCGAGTTCGCGGAGGGCGGGAACGGCGGCGTCGATCTTCTTGCGGAGCGCGCGCAGCTCCTTGACTCGCGCCGTTGCGTTCCTGAGGTTGTCAAGGGTGGCGAACGCGAAGTCTTGCTCGAGACGCTGCTCCGCAAGCTCGGCCTTGTTCTTGAGCATGTCGGATTGGCGGCGAGCTTGTTCCCGCATGCGTTCGTACACGTCGAGGCTGAGCAACCGCACGAGCATGTCCTGGCGCTTGCTCGGCTCGTCGTGGAGGAACCGCGCGAACTCGCCCTGGGGAAGAACCACGCACTTGCAGAAGTGCTCGAACGACAGACCGATCAATCGCTCGACTTCAGCGGTCAGATCGTCCGCGGTTCCCGCCAGGACCTCGGTGCCGCGCTCGAGCCGGGCTTCCCTGGTGGTCGCCCCTTTGGGGGTTCGGCGAACGACGCGCACGGCGGTGTAGGGGTCCTCGCCGATCGCGAAATCGAGCCTGACCTTGGCCTCGAGCTGGCCCTGAGTAATGACCGGAAAGACCAAACCCTTATGTCCGTAGCGCGGCACCGATCCGTAAAGGGCGAAGCACATCGCGTCGATGAGCGACGACTTGCCCGACCCGGTGTCTCCGACGAGCGCGAAGTAGTCGGCGTCGGCAAAGTCGATCGCGACCGAATCGCGAAAGCTCGCGAAGCCTTCGACCTCGAGGCGAGTGGGCCTCACCGGGACGCCTCCTCGTACAGCTCGCCGAACAGCTTCACCAGACGGTCGTCGTCGATGTCCCTGTCCGCGAGATATTCGGTGAAGAGCTCGACCGGACTGGTGCCGGCGCGCTCGAGGCGGTCCGCCGGCCGGTCGTGGTCGGTCGGAGTCGGGTCCACTTTCACCTGGACGGCGTCAACAAAGAGCTCGCGCACCTCGTCGTTCAGGCCCGCGCGGCCCGGCTCCCTCAGGCGTACGCGCAAGAAATCGTCACCGGTGGAACCGGCCAGCGTCCGCAGCCCATCGAGGGTGCCTTCGATGGTTCTGAGCCGGCGGCCCGCGGTGAGCGGGATCTCGGTGACCTCGGCGGGCGTTCCGGGATGGGCCTCGACCACGAGCACATGCTTGCCGTCGTCCTTGTCGGAGAAGTCGAGTTGGAGCGGGGAGCCGCAGTAATAGATGGGACAGGCGCCCGCCATCGGCTGCATCTTGTGAATGTGGCCGAGCGCGACGTAGTGCGCGGTTGCGGGGAAAGCAGTGGCATCGACGTAGTAGTCGAAGATGGTCTGGGCGGTGCGTTCCCCGCCCCCGAGCTCGCTCCCCGCGATCGTGACGTGCCCCAGCACGATGTTTACCGTTTCGTCGGAGAAGGGAGCGGTGAGAAGCTCGATGATGCGCCTCATCCGCTGGTTGAAATCGCCGCTGAGCTCGTCCGCGTCCTTGCGCATGAGGTGCTCGGCACGCACGATGTGACGCTGCGACAGCCAGGGCAAGAGGGCGATCTGCGCTCGCTCGCCCGATTGGGTCTCGAAGATGAACGGTTCGGCTCCGGTCCTGATATCCGGGCGCACCGTGACCGATGCGAGATCCAGCAGCGGCGCGACGGCGGAGAGCCGGCGCTCGTTGTCGTGGTTGCCCGAGATGACGACGACGCCGGCGACCTTCGAGAGCGCCAGCAGCGCTTCGTAGACGATGTCCTCCGCCTCGGGCGAGGGCGAAGACGTGTCGAACAGATCCCCGGCCACCAGGATCAGATCGACCTCGTGCTCTGCGGCGATCGCGGTGATCTCGGCGAGGACGGCGCGGTGCTCCTCGGCCCGATTCCGGCCCGCCAGCCCCTTGCCGACGTGCCAGTCGCCCGTGTGAAGGAACCTCATGACGTCGGGATCCCCTCCAGGGGATCATCGGGCTGGTCGCTTGCCGACGGGTTCGCGCCGGCCTCGCTCGGCCTGGTGGCCCACGCCGGGAACGGGAACTCGAGCACCAACGGGACCGGGATCTCGGGCTGAGACACCATCATCGTGCCGGGTTTGATGATCGTCGCCCGGTCCTTCGTCGCGCCGCGCAGGAAGCCGTACTCGCCGCGGTCCGCCTCGGCGGCGTCGAGTCGTCCGACCACTCTGATCGAGGACTGGCCGACGACGCGTTCCTCGACCTGGCTCGCGGTCTGCTGCGCGCCGATGAGGATGATGCCCAGGCTGCGGCCGCGCTCGGAGACGTCGAGCAGGATCTCCTTGATCGGGCTCGAGCCCTCGCGCGGCGCGTACTTGTTGAGCTCGTCGAGCACCAGGAACAGTAGCGGGCGGGCCTGGCCGCTCTTCTCCTTTTGCTCGAAGGCGCGTTTTATCTGGACCCCTACGACGAAGCGCTTGGCCCGGTCCGGGAGGTTGTGGATGTCGACTACCGTGATCTGCTTCTCGAGCTTGACCCTGTGCTTGTCGGCCTTGGGAACATCGCCGCGGATGAGGCGGTCGACGTAGCGCGTGGTGCCGTGCAGCCTGCGCACGAACGCGTTGATGGTTCCGGTGCCGATGGCCGCGCCGGCCCACCGTCGCCGGGTCTGGTCGGCCTCGTACTCGTCCTCTTCGTCGCCGGCGCCCTGCACCTTGCGGGTGATGAGATCGACGAGGTCCGAGAACGTTCGGACGCTCTCGCCCTCGATGCTGACGCCGCCCTCGGGCAGGGGAGTGGCGCGCTTGAGCTGGGCGGCGACGTTGTAGATCACCATCGTGTAGTGCTGGCGGTCGTCCTCGGCGTCGGCGAACAGAAACGGCAGAAGCTCGTCCGCACAGAACTCCTCGAGCGTCCAGAAGAAAGAGGTCACGCCCTGAGCGCGGCTCGCGACGTCGGGGGCCGCGTTGGGGTCGCCGACGCGCGGCGGGGAGTAGAAGGACGCGCTGATAAAGGGCCCGGGAGCGAGACCGAGACCCCGGAAGCGGTCGCGGTCGTCGTCGCCGAGCTGGATGTTGGAGTGATCGAGGAACATGAGATCCTCGCCCTTGACGTTGAAGACGAGCGCCTTGGTGTTGAGCGCGTCGGCCCCGAGAACGCCGGAGTTGAACAGGCTGTAGAGGAGGAACGTCGCATAGCTCGTCTTGGTCGCGACCCCCGAGATGCCCGAGATGTTGACGTGGGCTCCGCGGGTGCCGTCGAGGAACTCGAGGTTGACGTAGACCGGCTCGCCCTCTCGGTTGGTGCCGGCCGGCAGGCGCTTGTCCATTCCGTCGAAGAAGAGGGCCTGGTCGCGCTCCTTGCCCTCGGCCCGCCGGACCGCGGTGCCGGGGAGCGGGGGGACGAAGATCTCGGGCTCGACCCGGGTGGTGGTGACGAGGGCCGACTCGCTGACCTCGCCCGGCAGGACGCCCTGTTCGATGAGGTGGACGTCGGAGTCGAAGCGGGCGCCTTCGTGCCGGGCCCGCACTTGGGAGACCACCCCGTAGATCCTCACCGCGTCGCCGCCTGGGGGCGTCCGCTCGCACGCGACGACGTCGTCGAGCTGCAGGTAGCGGCCCGGCGACAGCCCGACCCAGAACTCGAGCGGGGTCGAGTCCTCGGTCCCGAGGACCTTGCCTACTCCCTCTTGATGCTGATCCGCCACGTGGCACCCCTAGGAATCTCGTGGGCCGCTGCTTGCGATTTCAGCCTACGCGGGGGGTGCGACAGTTTGTAGGAGATTCGGCTCCGGGAACGGAAATCTCTTCCCGCTCTCGCCGCGTACCATGGATCTCATGTGGCGAAGCGGGATCCCGGCGGCGGCTCTGGTGCTCGCTCTGGCGGCGCCCGCGGCGCCGCAGCAGCCGATCCCGGCGGTGCTCGCCTACAGGGTCGTAGCCGAATATCCGCACGATCCCGAGGCGTTCACCCAGGGCCTCGAGTTCCGCGGCAAGGCGCTGTTCGAGACCACCGGCCTTCACGGGGAGTCGACGCTGCGCCGGGTCGACCTCGAGACCGGCGAGCCGCTACGCATGCGCTCGCTGCGCAAGAAGTTCTTCGGCGAGGGCATGACGATCTTCGGGCGCAAGCTGTTCTGGCTCACGTGGCAGCACGAGCGCGGCTTCGTCTATCGCCCTCGCAACTTCAAGCGCATCGGGCGTTTCTCGTACAAGGGCGAGGGCTGGGGCCTGACCCACAACCGGCGGCGGCTCATCATGAGCAACGGCTCAGCCCGCATCCGCTTCCGTGACCCGAAGACCTTTCGGGTCAAGCGGTCGATCCGCGTGACGTCCATGGGGGAACCGGTCGACCGACTCAACGAGCTCGAGTGGTACAAGGGCAGCATCCTCGCCAACGTGTGGCAGACGGACCTGGTGGCGCGCATCGACCCGAAAACCGGCGACGTTACCGGGTGGCTCGACCTCTCGGCCCTGCGCTCGGAGGAGGAACAGGCGGACGACAATGCCGACGTCACCAACGGCATCGCCTACATGCGCTCGGAGGACCGGCTGTTCGTCACCGGCAAGCGCTGGGCCAACGTCTACGAGATCGAGCTGATCGAATAGCCGGGAGGCGTTCTTCGCAGGTGCGCGACATTAGCCCGGCTATGAGGGTGTGATGTCGCGCACCTTGTTGGGATGACGGCTTACTGGGCCCGGGTGAGGACGGCGATGATCTGGCGCACCCTGTACGGGCGCTCGTCGGAGTTGCTGAAGTAGCCGAGCGGCTGCCATTCGCCGTCGTTGATGCGCCAGCGCGCGGCCCAGACGACCTCGACCGAGAGGTCGTAGTTCCCTCTCGTTTCGTAGAGATGGGCGATGTTGCCGGGGCGGGTGCGCGTCCACGGCCGGCCCGCGTGCGCCGTCACCAGATCGCCGCCGTCACCGAAGTCCCAGATGTACCGGACCGGGCGCGCCTCGGCGGTGACGGTGAGGGGGCCGGCGCGCGCGGTCGCCGAGATCGCCCCCGGCGGGTCGTCGAGCCAGAAGTAGGAGTCGAGCCCGGTAAGCCCGATTTCTGAAGGGGCGAGAGCGAGGTTCGGTTGGGGAGCGAGTTCCCGCACGCGGTCGGCCGCGGCGGCGGCGAGCGCTCCGGGGGCCGGGCGCCGGGGCCTCTCTCGGGCCCGCTCTTCGCGTGGCGCGGGCGGAAGCAGGAACGCGTTGCATCCGTCGGCGGTCGCCCGCGGTGAGGTCGGGAGGTCGGCCGGGTCGACGGTGCCGTAGATGCCACCGCACGCGTTGGGGATGTAGGCGAGCGGAACTGGAGGCTGTTCCCCGGGGGCCGCGGCATAGTCCGTGTCAGGCCACTCCAATCGTGAGGACGACTTGGGCGGGGTATATCCGGCAGCGCTGGCTTCAACCCCGGGCGATGCGCGCGCTCCTTCTGAATAGATTCTGGCCGAACTTTCTTGTTCGGCGGCAACTGCTGAATCCACAAGTGTGAGGCTCAATGCGATAAGTAACGCCAGGCCTTTTTTCACATTAGAGTTCCTCGGCTGCCACGATCAACCCGTCATGAAGTAGCCATCTCGTGTCGACCAAGCGCATTGTCCATTCAACCGTGCGCCGTTCCGTTACAGGATCCGAAGTCACTTCCTTACCGGACTCCGACTTGAATCTGGGCCGATAGATGATCACTTCCTGGACTGTGACTTCTGACGGTCCATTCGATATGACGAGCACGGATTGGATGTTCTCGCCCGGCTGGACGATGACTGAATCGCGGGTCATTTTTCGGATTGAGGCCGCTACTTTGTCGGCGGCGGGGCTGTCTGGCGTGAATGCCAGTGACAACAGGCTCGGGTCTCGTTCTCGCAGGGCTCGGAGCCGCAGCTCGTTCAGCTCCTCGAACTTGGCGATTGCTTCGGCGTCGGTCAGGGCGAAGCCCTCGGCCGGGCGCGCGTTGGTGCTCGGCCCCGGCGCGTCGCGGCCCACGAAAAACAGCGCGAGCAGTCCGCCGACCACGACCGGGATCAACAACAGAAAGAACGCTTTGCCGGGGGACAGGACACCACCGGAGCTCGCGCGCGCGACGGAAACCCTCCCCGGCGCATCCTGTCCGGTGTGCATACGCCGCCTTATGGGAACCGGGCGAAACCGACCAAAGACTCTTATCTCATGCGAAGGGTCGGCGCAACTCCGGGAAAAACCACTCGGTCTGTCAAGGCATCAGGGCGGCCGTGCCGGCTTGCGCCGGAGCTTGCCCGCGCGCGGTCGCGCTCGGTCTTGGCCTGGTGGCACGGCCAGCAGCGGGGGTCGATGTTCCCGTTGGACGTAGGCCCCCGGGCGGCGCGCGGCTCGACGTGATCGAACTCGGTGCGGAAACGGTTGCCGCAATCCACGCAGACGACCCCGTCGAAGCCGGGCGGGTCGCCGAGCTCGAGGGCCGTGGCGACCTCGATCGGGATGTGCTTGGACCACCGAGCGAAGTTACGGAGATCCTTGCCGTCGTAGAACACGCCGTTCAAGAAGGCATCCTCGGCGATCTCTTTGGCGACCTGGGGCGACACCGGCCCGACCCCGGGGATCTTGCACACTTCGCCCTTTCTGACGTCGCGCCAGCCTCGCTTGGCGACCTCGTGGCTCACCAGCACGACGAGCTCGGGGCGCTTGGCCCGGCCCTTGCCCGAGCCACACAGCAGCGCGGCGTAGGCGTCGGCGAGGTGGCGCTCGAAGGGCTCTACAGAGTCGGTCTTCTTGGCGGCGCGCGCGAGGCGAGCGGCCTCGGCCTCGGCCCGGGCGACGATCGGGGTCCCGACGTGGGGCTCTAAGGCGAGATGGATGTTGACCATGCCGAGCTCGTCGCAGTGGCTGCGGGCGTAGCGGGCGGCATGCTGGCGCGCTCCCAGCCCGTTGAGCTGCTCGGCCTCGAGCTTGGCCTTGCGGGATTTGTCCCTCAGCACGTGGAAGGGCTCTTTCTTGGCCACGGTCACGAGGTCCTTGGCGGCGCCCGGAGCCGACTCCTCGGCCCTCGCGATCTCGGCGGCCTGATCCAAAGAGATGTCGCCTTGCTGCAGGGCCGAGTTGAGCTCGGCCGAGCCGCCCAGGACCCTGCCGGTATTGACCGTCTCCCTCGCCTTGCCGACCGAGGTCCCGGTGGCTCGGGCGAGCTCGGTAGCGTTGTCGAGCTTGCGGGCGAGCGCGGCGACCCCGAAGGCGGCGAGCCTCTGCGCCCTCGCATAGGCGGCAAGCATCCTGCGGGCCGTGTCCGCGGTCAGCAGTTCGGGCTCGAGATTCGCGTTGGCCTTCTCGAGGCACCTGACTGCCTCGTCGACCGGGTTGACTTCCATGCATGTACTTCAGCACACGGCTACGACAAGAAAAGGGCCGAATCGCCTCAATCCACCGAAATTCTTGAAGGAAAATATTGGAATTTGTCCTGTGCCGCGGAGAGCGCGGGGGCAGGGGCCTACGGCTAACTCTTCCGTTCGGCCACGGCCGCGAACAGCCCATCCGCCACGCGCGCCATCGACGGCGCCCCCTCGACCCGGCCCCGCCAAAGCCTCGGGATCGCGTCTTCCCCGAGCAAAGCGCCCGACAGCGCCCCCGTCATTGACCCGATCGTGTCGGTGTCGCCCCCGAGCGAGATCGCGAACCCAACCGCGTCGGCAAAAGACTCGGGCCGGGCGAGGAACGCCGCCAGCGCCGCAGGAACAGCCTCGACTGCCTCGATGCCGTTTCCGATCGTGCGAGCGACAACGTCCGGGCTCGGGTGGTCGACCACGGCCCCCACGCGCGCGATCGCGTCGGTCATCTCCGGAACTCCGACCTGCTCGAGGAGCGAGTCGATGAATCGCCGGGCATCAATGTCGGCATCCGAGCGGAGGGCCAGCGCGACCGCGCACGCCTGGGCCGCGGCCCCCTCCATGCCGAGCTCGTGTGCATGGGTGATGGACGCGGTCCTGCGAGCCACGTCGGTAACCTCATCGAAGTCGCGGAAGAAGAACAGACCGACCGGAGCGACGCGCATCGCCGCGCCGTTGCCGAACGACCCCCGTCCGCCGAACAACGACCGACCGGCCTCGTCCCATGCGGCCCCCTGTTTGAGCCGATCGAAAACCTGAGGCGGCCCCGGCCCGTAGCCGCGCCAGGGTTCGGCGTCGAAGTCGCGCACGAACGTCTCCGCCATGTGCGCGCCGTCGAAGCCGAGATTGGCGAGCAACGACTCGGCGACCCCGAAGGTCATGTGCGTGTCGTCGGTGAAGCGGAGCCGCTCGTCACCCTCTGCGACCCGCCGCCATCCTTCGGGCGTGACCGCGAGCCCTCCCTCGAACGGGGCACCAAGCGCGTCGCCGACGGCGACTCCCATGAGACAGCCGCGGAACCTCGGCCGGAGCACCTCGGGTGTGGTCGCCTTCATCCTCGATGCCCGCCGAGCGAGAGGATCCGTGGCGCTGATCGCATCGACTGCGACGATGCCTCGGGTAACCTGCCTTCATGACCTCGAAGCTGTTCAACGAGCGCGTCCAGCGTCTCCGAGACGCGACCGTCATCGCGATCTTCCGCACGCAACAGGCCGAACATGCGGTCGAAGGTATCGCGGCCGCGGTGCGCGGCGGCTTCGAGGCGGTCGAGATCACGATGAACACCCCCGACGCGACCGATGCCCTCGCCGAGGTCGCCGGCAGGGTCGACGCGATCGTCGGCGCGGGCACGGTGCTGGGTGCCGACCAGGTCAAGGAGGCTTACGACTCCGGCGCCGAGTTCGTCGTCACCCCAGTGGTAGTACCCGAGGTCATCGAGGCCGCCCACGGTCTGTCGCTGCCGGTGGCCATGGGGGCATCGACCCCGACCGAGATCGTCGCAGCGAGAAAGGCCGGCGCCGATTGGGTCAAGGTCTTCCCCGCCGAGAGCCTCGGGGGGCCGAACTACATCGAGCACGTCCTCGGCCCCCTCGACGACATCCCGATCCTCGTCACCGGCGGGATCACCGCCGAGAACTACCTCGGGTACCTCGACGCGGGAGTCGAGCTCGTCGGGCTCGGGAGCCCGGTGTTCGATCCCGACATCGCGGCCGAGGGCGACTTCGCCGAATTCGAACGGCGCGCCATCGAGGTCCACCGCCGCCTCGACATCTACTTCACCGAGGGCGAAAAGGAGTAGCGCTAGCCGACGAGGGCGCGGAGCTCGGCGAGCGACTTCTCGATGCCCTCGGCGAGCACCGCTAGGTCCGGCGTCGTGTCGTAATCGCCGAGCAGCCCGAACCCGATCGTCCCGTTGTACGAGAGGAGCGCGACGCCGAGGGTCGTGTTGTCCGATAACGGGAGGACAGGATAGACCTCCTGCAGCTCGTGGCCGAGCGAATAGAGCGGTATCTGGGGGCCGGGGACGTTCGTGATGACCAGGTTGAAGGCGCGCTGACGCGCCACGAGGCGGGCCGCCTGGGCCATGATCGTCGGCGGGGCGTATTCGCCGAGCGTGGTCAGGAGCTGCGCGCCGACCGCCTGCCCCGACGACTTCAGGCCCTTCATCCGCTCCCTCACGGTGTTCAGTCGTCTGACCGGATCCTTCTCCCACACCGGAAGCGTCGCCCACAGGGACGCGACCCGGTTGCCGAGCGCGCCGCGCTCGTGGTCGGCCCGAACCGACACCGGCACCATCGCTCGAAGCTCGAGGTCCTCGACCTCCTCGCCGCGCGCCCGGAGCATCCGCCGCAGCCCCCCCGAGACGGCCGCCAACACGACGTCGTTCACGGTTCCGCCGAAGTGGTTCTTGATCGCCTTCACTTCCCCGAGGTCGGCGAGCACGGTTTCGAACCGGCGATGAGGCCCGATGGACTGATTGAGCGACGACGGCGGCGCGGCGAAGCCGCCCCCGACGAACGCGCCCACCGCCTTGGCCCCCTCGAGCAGCCGCCCGGGGAGCTTGACCGGATCGATCACCGCGCTCTGAAGCGTCCGGATCGCCTCGGCGGGGGAGGTCAGACGCTCCCGCAGCGCGTCGACGAGAAGCTGGTCCGGGGTCGGTTCCGGCGCGGGACGCCACGCCTCGACCTCGATCTCGGCCGGCTCGCGGTCCACATCGAACAACACCGACGCGATGTCGACGCCCGAGATGCCGTCGACGAGGCAGTGGTGGGTCTTCGAGATCATCGCGAAGCGGCCCTCGCCGAGGCCCTCCGCGAACCAGATCTCCCACAATGGCTTGGTGCGGTCGAGGCGCTGCGACATGATCCGAGCCGCCAGTCGATTGAGCCGGACGCGGTCACCGGGGGCCGGGAGGGCGGTGTGCCGCACGTGGTACTCGAGGTTGAAGTGCGTGTCGTCGATCCACACCGGTCGGCCCACTCCGAAAGGCACCGTCGAGAGCTTCTGACGGTAGCGGGGGACCAACTGGAGCCGACCCCGGACCATGTCGAGCGCGTCCTCGTAGTCTGGCGGCGGCCCCTCGAAGATGGCAACGCCGCCGACGTGCATGTGGGTGTTGCCGCCTTCGAGATGCAAGAACATCTCGTCGAGGACGCTGAGGCGCTCGTAGCCGGACATGTCGAGTCATGCTACCGCCAGCCGGTACTGTCACCTGATGGCGGGGACGACCAGTGAAGACCTCGCCCGGTTGGTCGAGGGGGAAGGGCTCGACGACGACCGTCTCGTTGCCGCCTTCCGGCGCGTCCGGCGCGCCGATTTCGTTCCCACGGTGGCGCGCGAGCTCGCGTACGAGGACCGGCCGATCCCGATCCCCGAGCACCAGACGACGTCGCAACCGACCCTCATCGCGCGCATGATCCACGCCGCGGCGGTGGGGAGCGACGATCGGGTGCTCGAGGTCGGCACCGGCTACGGCTTTCAGACCGCCCTCTTGGCCGAGCTCGCACGATCGGTCGTCTCGATCGAGCGCTATCCCGACCTGCTCGATACCGCGCGCGCGAACCTCAGTCATGCGGGCATCGAGGGGGTCGAGCTCGTCCTCGGCGACGGATGGGCCGGCCACTCCGCACGTTCCCCCTACGACGCGATCGTCGTGTCGGCCGGCGCTCCCCGGATACCGCCCGCCCTCGCCGAGCAGCTCGCGGAGGGCGGCCGGCTCGTGATTCCGATCTCCGGCCGTTTCGGCGACGATGTGTGGCTTTGCCTAAAGCGAGCGGGTGGGGTCGAGCGAGTTCGGCTCGTCACGCCGGCTCGGTTCGTGCCGCTGGTCGAGGGGCCGCCGCGGTGACAAGTGTCCCTCTGCGCAACCGGCGTGCCGCTTCACGGCTCATATGTTGCGCAGAGGGACGGAGGCAGCGGAGCGAGCAGGGGGAGATTCTGGGATAATCCGGGACCAGGGCGCGAAAAACCAACGAGGGCGGGAGGTGGGACCGTGGCCAGCACGTCCGAACAGCATCCTGTGACCGAACCGGACGCGACCGTCGTCGAGTGGGTGCCGCTCGAGACCGTTGCGGGCCGACTGGGACTTGATCCGGCAACGATCGTGCGCTGGTGCAACGAGGGCCTGGTCGATTCTCGCATCCCGCTCGACGGCGACGACGGCTCGCGTCTGGTCGACCTCGAGGGCGCCGCCCGCCTGGCGCGCCCCGCCGCTCCGGTGCCTTCTCGCCGGCCGAGCGACGAGCTCTCGCCGTTCAGTCAGGAGCTTCCCGAATGGGTCCGTGAGCTCGCCGGCGCGTGGAACCGAGCCGCGAAGGCGGAGCGAGAGCTCGAGATGTTCAAGCAGAACCTCGCCGACATCGGCGCCGATCTCGAGCAGCAGGAAGCCGAGGCCCGCGTCGCCCAGGATGCGGCCATCAAGGAAGCCCGGCAGGCGGTCGCGCACGCCGCTCATGCCGCCCACGCCGCGCAGACCGCGAGCGCGCAGGTCGAGCGTCAGGCCCAGGTGGTCGCGCAGCAGGAAGAGGCGATCGCCGCCGCGCAGCGCGCGGTCGAGGCGGCCCAGCGGTCCGCCGAGGAATCCGCACGCAATCTCGCCGCGCAGAAGGTCGTGGCGCAGAACGCAGCGGCAGCCAAGGAAGCTGCGTTGCGGGCGGCTCAGGAAGCGTCACGCAGCATCAAGGAGCTTCGCGGCGCAGGGGATGCGATTCGGGCCGAGCTCACCCAGCTAGTCGAAGACCTCAAGGCGACCTCGACGCAGGTGAGCCAGGAGGCCGCCGCGGCCGCCCAGTCCGCGGCACAGGTCGCGATCGAGTCGACGACCACGAGCGTGCAGGCCGAGTCGGAGCGCGCGATCAAGATGATGAAGAGCGCAACCGACGCAGCCCGTTCGAGCCTCACCTCCATTGCGGGAGAGGCGTCGGAGAAGGTGCGCGAGGCGAGCGAGGCATCGGTGCGCTCGGCCCGCGACGCGGGTCAGGCGGCCAGGGCCGCGGCCGCCGAGGCGGCGCGGGAGGAGTCGATCACGGCGATCAAAGAGATGAAGGAGACCGCCCGCATCGCGATCAATCGGGCCCAGCGCGCGAGCCAGGAGGCGGTCCGCGCCGGCGCCGAGGCGAAGGCCGCGACCGTCGACGGACGCCGGCAGGCGAGCGAGGCCGAGCAGGTCACCAAGGAAGTCGTGACCAAGGCCGCTCAGGAGGCGATCCAGTCGGCTCAGGTCGCAGTCGAGGCCGCCCGGGCGGCGGCGATCGAGACCGCGCGCGAGGTCGCCACCGAGACCGCCCGCGCGGAGGCGAGCGTGGCGGGCGGGGATGCGATCCAAGCTATTCGCAGCGATGCCCGTGCGGCGCAGGAGGCACTCGCGGGAGCGCGCACCGAAGCGATCGATGCGCTGGGGGCCGAGGGCTCGACCCAGAAGAGGGCGGTCGTCGCACAGATCAAGGAGACGGCTGAGGCGGCGAAGTCCGTCGCCGAGCGAGCCGCGCGCGACGCTACGGAGGCGGCTGCCTCGGCCGCCGCGCACGCGGCTGAGGGGGCGATCGCCAAGCAGGCCCAGGAAGAGACCGCCCGAGCGGCGGCCCAGGCGGCCGAGGCGGCGCGCGACGCGGCTGCGCAGGCGGCCCACGAAGCGAGCGCCCGGGAGGCCCAGAAGAAGGCGGCTCAGGCGGCGAACGACGCGGCGAGGGCCAGTCAGGAGATGGCGGCGGCGGGTCAGGAGTCCCTCGCCCGGGCCGCAGAGGAAGCCGCAGCCCGCCTCGCCGCGCAGGAGGATGCCCGCACCACCCTCGAGGACGCGACATGGGTGGTCAACGAGGCGACCGAGGCCGCAAGGGCTTCCCTGAACCGGGCAGAGGAGCTCGCCGCCGCCCTCGCTGCGGAGCGACGGCGGGCCAAGGAGGACGCCGAGGATCTTCTCTTGTCGGCGTCCGACGCCGCCAAGGCCGCACAGGGCGCGGCGCGATCGGCCCAGGCGTCGTCGTGGGCCGCCCAGAAGGACGCCGCGAAGGTGGCGCGCGCCGCGTCGGGGGCTCCCGAGAGCCCCGAGGACGAGGGGGCGTGGGCCGAGCTATCCGATCTCGGTGAAGGAGACGGCGAGGAGCGAAACGCGTTCTGGGACGTCGTGGGAGAAGAGTCCGTGGAGGACGACATCGGCGAGGAGGAGTGGCTCGATCGCCTGCGCAAGCACCTCCCGTTCGGTAACCGAGAAGACGAGGATCCGGAAGCCGGGGATCAGGAAGCCGGGGATCAGAACGAGTAGGGCTCTCGTCCGTACGCCTTGAGGGCGGCGAGGTAGAAGAGCACCTGCTGCCACGCATGGGGCTGTGACACCATCGGGGTCACGGGCCCGTCGGGGGCCGGGAACCTCATCCACGCCTCGCCGAGGAGGCCGGTCTCGCGTGTGGTCGGCACCGTGGCGAGCCAGCGTAGGCCCTTCTTCACGAGCGCGATCTTCGACCGCCGCCCCTTCCACGCATGCGCGTTCCCGAGCAGGGCCTTGGCTTCGTATTGTCCCCGGCCGTCCTCGCCGGCGAAGGCCGGCGAGATGCCGTCGTGGTTGATCTCGGCCTGCGCGTCGGCCTGCGCGGTTCCGTTGTCGAGATACCCGACCGGCCACAGGAGTGTGCCCCCGGTCTCGAAGTCCTCGTGTAGCAAGTGCATTCCTCGTCGAAGAAGCTGGCCTCGATGGCGGCGGCGAGCTCGTCGCGACGGGCCTCCCAGCGCTGTGCGTTGGCGAGGGCGGCATCGCCGCCCCTCACCCGGGCGGCTTTGGCGGCCGAGTCGAGCCCGAGCCACACGAGAAGAGCCCCATAGACCGTCTGCCGGGGATCCGGGTTGTCATCTTCGTTGGCGACGCATTGAAGGTTGTTGGTGAGGTCCTTGCAGACGTCGGTGAGGTACTGCGCGGCGAGCTCGATTGCCCGGTAGACGATGCCCCCGTGGTCGACCAAGAGGTAATTGATGTCCTTGGTCTGGGCGTAGTGATCCCACAACGTCCAGATGCCGTATCCGGTTTCGTCGATCTCGTAGGGAATGGGGCCCCCGACGACGCCGTCGGCGTAGAAGTTCATGTGCCAGTTCCCCGGGGGAATCGGCTGGCCTCCGCGGGTGCCGTCTGAGGCCCTCGTCTGAAGCAGCGCGTAGCGATAATTGTGTTGCGCCACGGTCCGGTGGTGCCCGGCGATATCGAGCGCCCGGTTGAGATAGGCGCCGTCTCGGATCCAGTCCACCCCGTAAGGCGACTGAGTGGCGATCGACGCCATGATCAGACCGCCTCGGGGCACTCCAGCGCCTTCCGGAAACGCGTCCCGGGTGTCCTTGTCGATGACCTGGCGAAGCGACACGAGCGCCCGCTTCGAGAGCCTGGTGACGGCTTTAGGGGCGTCCTTGGGAAGGGGCACGGAGCGAAGCCAGCGCCTCCACCACGCGGCCTTGGCCCGGCGAACCGCCCGGTTGGAGCGCTCTCGTACGTCGGCGAGCTTCCGACGCGCGGCCTTTGCGGTCTTGCCGGCGGTGACAAACACGGTGGTGGACTTCTTGCGGCGGCTCTTGAGGCCGAGCTGGTCGGAGAGCGCGCCGTCGGATTGCCCCGACTGTGAATCCGACCCCGCGAGCCGGGCGTCGGCGGCGTCGTCGTATGCGCTGGTTCCCGTCGACGGGGCCTCGTAGGTGTCGGGCCCGACGTGGTGCTGGTGGGATGGTCCTCGAAAGCCCATGGCCAGCGAAACCGACGACGGCGCGCCGGTTGAATCGTCGGTGCCGGAGCGCGACGCGACGATCGCGTCGGCTTTCGGCGCGTACTGGGCGCCGTCGTCGTTCTGCTCCTCGAAGCACCAGTCCTGCACCGGGGCCTGCGCACTCTTGCTGAAGACCGGGTTGAAGTTAACGAAAGAGACGACGCGGACCTTGTCGACCTTGGACCGTCTCGACCTCTTGACGACCACCTTGCGCACGAGGGCGTCGGAGTCGTGGGCCACGAGGTCGGTGACTTTCACGGTGAGGCCGAGGCGCCTGCGCGTGAAGACCGTGAGGATCTGGTCTCGGTCGGCATCGACGTACCGCTGGCGCGATCGCCATCTCCTCAGCCAGTTGAGCTTCCACGGCTCGTCGCCTTGCTTGAAGCCCAGCCCCAGGAAAGCTCCTTCGTTCGGGAGGGCGCCGAAGCGGCGCCGGGAGCGGTCGGTCGTCCGGTACTTGATCTGGTCGTAGAAGGACGGCGACGGCCATTTGAGAACCGTGACGGTCGCATCCGGATTGAGGCCGACCGACAGCCTCTGGTTACCCGTGACGGCCGAGATGTCGGTCGGCCCGAAGGCCTCGGGGGTCGGATCGTTGGGATCGAAGCACTCGGCCGGGGTCTGGGACCGGGCGGGCAGAAGAGCCCCGGTCTCGAGAGCGGAGAGGGCAAGGATGAGGAGAACGGCGACGGTCCGTCGCCGGGACTCGAACTTTTTCACGAGCACCCAGCTTAGTGGTCGGTGAGGCAAATCCCAAAACTTGTCTCACCCCACCTCTACAGTCTGCGATATGGACGTTTTCATTGCCGCTTTGCTCGGAACGATCGCCGGCGCCGGCCTCGCCGTGCTCGTGTGGCTGAGGGCCCGCGGGTCGGCCGCCGCCGCGCCCGACCCCGTTCCAGAGGAGATCGCTCAGGTGCGGGCCGAGATGAGAACGCTCGCCGACCGGTTCCTGGTCGAGACCTCGGGACTCGGTCGCCGGCTCGAGGGCATCGACAGCCGCATGGTCGAGAGCCAGGCGGCGAGCCAGGACCTCACGCGCCACATCTTCGACACGCTCGGCGACGTCCGGCGCGCCACGACGACAGTGGCGGATCAGGCGCGTGAGTTCTCGTCGCTGCAGGATCTCCTCAAGGCGCCCAAGGCCCGCGGCGCGATCGGCGAGGCGATGCTCGAGGAACTCTTGCGCGAGGTCCTGCCGCCGCAATCGTTCGGCGTGCAGCATCGGTTCACCTCCGGCGTAGTGGTGGATGCGGTGGTGAAGGCGGGGGGCAAGCTCGTCTGCGTCGACTCGAAGTTCCCCCTGTCCAACTACCGGCGCATGTGTGCCGCGACCGATGACGACGAACGGCGGGATGCCGAGCACGCCTTTGCCGCCGACGTCGACCGGCATATCCGCGACATTTCGTCCCGCTACATCGTTCCCGACGAGGGCACCTTCGATTTCGCGGTGATGTATGTCCCGGCCGAGGGCGTCTACGCCGAGGTGCTG
>JBOGXF010000091.1:0-25725 GCA_050694275.1 Actinomycetota bacterium
GGCACCGACATCGACTTCGCGGGCGACCGTGTGTTCTTCACCCAGAGCGCCGCCGTCACCAACGGGCGCCTGCGGGTGGTCGAGGCCACGGGCAAGAAGCCGAAGCTTCTCGGCGAGTTCGTCTGCGGCGGCAACCAGAACGACGTCGCCGCGATCAGCAATAAGGTCATCGCTCTCGGCAGTCACTGGGGGTCGTGCATGGCGCAGCCGGCGAGCGGGGTTAACCTCCTCGACGTGAGCGATCCCGCGAGCCCAACCCAGCTCGGGTTCGTGCCGCTGCCGGTCGGAGTGCACACGCTCACGGTGCATCCGACCGAGCCCTTGATCTACACCTCGTCTTCGATCAACGATCCCACCTTCATCATCGACGTGAGCAATCCCATGGTGCCCATACCAATGGTCACCGACCTTCAGACGTGCCACGACATCTCCTTTCACTTCTCAAAGCGCGCCAAGCTGGGGTTCTGCGCCGCGGGCGGGGTCGAGACCGAGATCTGGGACATGAGCGATCCGCTCGCGCCAAAGGTCATAGCGTCGATCGCGGACGACGGCATCGGCTATCACCACCTCGCGGTAGCGACGCCCGACGGCGACTACCTCGTCATCGGCGACGAAGACAGTCGCGGCTCGTGCTCGGGCAATCAGAAACAACGCGAGCTCGGCGCGATCTCGATCTACGACATCCGGCAACCGACCAAACCGAAGATGGTCGGGTTCATGAACGCGCCGCGCGGCCCCCAGGTGTGCTGGGCCCACAACTTCAATTTCATCTCCGGAACGCGCAACCTCGTGATCGGGTGGTGGCAGGCGGGAACGTCGGTCGTCGACCTCTCCGATCCCCGTCGCCCGAAGGAGGTCGCGTTCTTCCAGTCAGACACGTCGGCCGTGTGGTCGTCCTACTGGTACAAGGGGCGGATCTACGTGAACTCGGGTTCGGGCGCGTGGGTCCTCGAGGTGGCAGGCCTCAAGCGCGGCTAGGGGGCACTCGCCTCGGTGCGCTGCTTGATCGCCCGCAGGATGCGGCGCACGGCCACGACGTGGGCGCCGGTTCCGATCACGAGCGCGCGATACACGCCTCCCTGTACGCCGGGGAAGGACGCCATCGTCTCGGCGCAGATCCGCGCCCCCTCGCCGTTCTTCTCGACGTCGAAGATCAGGGCGTAGGAAGAAAACCGATGGCGTCCTTCCGCCACTAGGCGCGGAGGAGAGGCGTCGACCACCCGAAACCCGGGGAAGGTCGACCCTTCGGCGATTGGCGAGGGCCCGGTGACGCTTCTTTCCTCGCAGCCGAGCGCTCGTGTGAAGGCCCCTTTGCCCCAGCCGGCAAAGAGAGTCGGCAGGATCTCGACCAGAGACCGCCACGCGTCTTCGGCGCCGGCGGCGACTTCGACACAGTGTCGATCGATAACGGGCAGCTTGACCTGCACCGGCCTAGACGGATTCAAGGAGCGTTACAACGATCTCGTCGGGGGAGTCGCCTTTGACCAGCGTTTGCGACGCGCCCGCGTGCCGCATGATCGCGCCGGTCGCGTCGTCGTCGGCGGAGCTGAAACCGATGACCTTGATGTAGGGGTGGCGTTGCTTGATGCGCCGGGTCGCTTCGATCCCGTCCATCACCGGCATTTTGACGTCGATGACGACCGCGTCTGGAACGAGCTCCTCGATCACGGCGAGACCCGTGGCGCCGTTAGACGCCTCGCCCACGACTCGGAGCGTCGTCCGATCCTCGATCAGACTCCGCAAGGCGCGCCTCACGTCGGGGTCGTCATCGACGATGACTATTCTTCGGCCGTCGGCGGTCGCCGGCGGCGACATGCCGAGAGCGAACAACAGGAAAGCCCCGATCATCACCGCAGCGACGATCAGGGGCGCGACGTCGGCCAGTCGCAGGAGCGCCTCGCCCGGCATGGTGACTTCAGTATCCACCCACCGGAACCCGAAGGCCTCAGGCTCGCACGTGGAACAGCCAGAAAGCGTCTTGGTTCGCCTCGGCTCCCTGTTCGTCGGGCCAGAACCCGCCGGCGCGGATGAAGTAATGACGATCGTCTTGGTCGACCGTGAAGACCGCGTTCCACGCGACGATCTTGCCGTCGACCATCCGCCGCCGAAGGGTCACGGGCAGCGTCTCGGGGTCGCCCGCGGGCCCGCTGAACTCGTCCCCCCGCCTCGGCCATGCCTGTACGGCAAGTCCGTTGGCCTCGTGGGCTTTCGGATCCGGATCACGAGGCGGTCGCCGGGATCGACGAGCCGCCGGCGCGGAAAGTCCCATACGTTGTCCCCGCACTCGGTCGTGGCGATGTCGTCCTCGACCGCGATGACCCAGCAGTACTGATGAAGGTAACCATCCTGCACCGGCTCTCCCTGATGACGCAGCACGGTCTTGGGCGGGCGATGATCATGGCCCATCGCAACACCGGGCGCGAGCGCCAAAACGCTCGCAAGGACCAACGACGCGAGCCGCCCGGCCCTGCTGCGCGTCATCACCACCTTCACACACCCACCGGTCTCTTCCCTATCGTCGTGCGAGGTGACAGCAAACCGTGATTTAGGAGAAGCGAAAAGGACCTTCTCATTGAGACAGACGCTTTCGTTTACTTTCTGCTCTGGAGGAAGAGGAAGAGGAGGGCCCGATGGTCACGGTGAGAATCCGCACCGCCCGAGGAGAAATCCGGACGGGGGAGGTCGTAGACGGGGCGGTCCGAGTGGGCGACGAGGAGCTCGACCTCGCCGCGATCGAGTTCCTGCCCCCATGCGAGCCCACCAAGCTGATCTTCGTCGGCCTCAACTACCGTGACCACGCCGAAGAGATCGGCCTCCCGCTTCCAACCGAGCCACTGCTGTTCTTCAAGCCCCCGAGCGCGGTCACCGGACATCGCCGCCCGGTCGTGCGTCCGCCCGAATGCACTCAGCTCGACTACGAGGCCGAACTCGCGCTGGTCATCGGAAAGAGAGCCAAGCGGGTGCGGCCCGACGACGCTCTTTCTTTCGTCGCCGGCTACACCGTGTCCAACGACATCACCGCGCGCAACTTCCAGCTCCCCGACTCGCAGTGGACGCGAGCCAAGGGTTACGACACGTTTGCCCCGTTGGGCCCCGGCATCGTGCCGGACCTCGATCCGTCGTCGCTCGCGATCGAGTGCAGGGTCAACGGCGAGATCAGACAGCAATCGAACACCAAGCTCATGGCGTTCGGCGTATCAGAGCTGGTGTCGTTCGCGTCCTCGATCATGACGCTCGAACCCGGCGATGTCATCTCCACCGGGACGCCTCCGGGCGTCGGCTCGCTCGAGCCCGGCGACAAGGTCGAGGTGACGGTCGAGGGGATCGGCACGCTCGAGAACGAGGTCCTGGACGAAGAGACGCTCTAGGAGGCGCGCACCCCCGTTCCGATCAGCGCTTGGTTCTCGAACGTCACCGAGCCGTCGGCCGCGGCCCGCTCACGGCCGAAAGCCGTCGCCTTGGCCCAGATCTCGTCCTGGCGCTCGGGTGCGTGCTGCTCGACGAGCTCAGTCAAGACCGTCGTGACCTCCCGAGTGAAGGTCCCGTACTCGTCCGCGCTGTCGTAGCGGAAGGTGAAGGGCAGCGGCGAGACCGAGACCTCGGTGAAGCCGGCTTGCTCGAGCACGCCCTGCAGTTGCCCGGGCCCGCCAAGGGCAAAGAGCCCGGGGGTTCCGGGTGGCGGGGGCTGAACGCCGAGCTCGGAGAAGATGATCTGAGCCGGAATCGCGAGCATGGGGACCTTGTCGGGAGTCGCAAACACCGACAGCGCGAGGCGCCCGCCCGGTCGCAAGAGGGCGTGGATGCGGCGTGCGGCCGCGCCGGGATCGGCGACCAGCATCAGGGTGAAAGAGGACACGACGGCGTCGAAGGAGTTCTCGACGAAGTCGAGGTCCTCGGCCGCGCTCACGCGGAACTCCATGTTGGTGAGCCCGGCCTCGTCGGCGCGACGACGTGCGACGTCGATCATGACCTCGGAGAGATCGGTCGCGACCACGCGGCCCTCGGGGCCCACGGCCTGCGCCAGGGCGAGGGCGGGATCGCCGGTCCCGGTCCCGACATCGAGCACGAGGTCGCCGGGCTTGGCGCCGCTCGCCTCGACGAGGGCCTGGTCGTCCGTGCGCTGTGCGAAGACATGGCGCCATTTCAGCCATCCCTCGGCCCCCTTGTCCCACGCCGCCCGTTGGCGCGCGAGGAACTGCTTCACATCCATTTCGGTACCGCTCACGCGTTGCACCGCCTTTCGTCTTGGCCCTCGCTTGAGGACGAGCCACAGCGGACTTAAAGCGTCGGCGAATTACCCGACTCGTCGCGTTCGTCCCATTTCTGCCGAATGCCTTTAGGCGGGCGGGGGATCGCGCGCGAGGTCTCTGAGCGTGTGGGGATGAAGGAATTGGCGGTGCAGGGGATTGCGGCCGGCCACCTGGGCCGCGTTGACCCTCACCGTGCTGTCCGCTCGTTGATCCGCACGATCACGAGATCAGTCAACCCCGGCGGGGGCCGCGTTTCAATACCCCCTTCTCCACACCACGGCCATTCATCATGATGAGAGCTCACCCCTACGAAAAAGGAATGTCGGTATGCGTTCCAGTCGAGACGAGCGCGAGGCCCTCGCCAACTTCGCGGCGCGCTACACGATCGTCCCGTCCACGGTCGTGCAAGACATCGAGCGACGCGTGATCGGCGAGGTGTGGGGAGCCAACGGTTTCACCACGGTTGCCCAGGCCGACCTTCTCGCCGATCATCTCGACCTCGGGGTGGGAAGGCGCTTGCTCGACGTCGGAACGGGTCGCGGTTGGCCCGGCCTCTACCTCGCCAAGCGCACCGGTTGCGAGGTCGTGCTCACCGATCTCCCCGTCGAGGGGCTGCGGCTCGCGCAGCGCCGGGCCCAAGAGGAGCGCGTGCTCTCCTTCGGTGCGGCCGTGGCCTCCGCTCGCTCCCTTCCCTTCAAGACGGGCTCGTTCGATGCGATCGTTCACACCGATGTGTTGTGTTGACTGCGACCCAAGCTCTCCGTGTTGAGAGCATGTAAGAGGGTGCTTCGGCCCGGCGGCCGCGTCGCCTACCTGACCATCGTGGTCGCTCCCGGGCTGACGAAGTCTGCGCACCGACTCGCGGTCCGTCTCGGACCCAGGGCGATCGCGACCACGCGCCCGCTCGACGAACTCATGCACGGCGCGGGCTTCACGGACGTCGACATCATCGATCAGACGCCGGACTTCCTCGCCGTGGCGCGCGCCTGGCAGGTCGAATACACCACCTACGAGGCGGAGCTCAAGCCGGTGCTGGGGGCCGAGTGGGAGGAGAGGCAGTCCGATCGCGGCGACCTCATCCGCGGGGTAGAGGAGGGCCTGCTGCGCCGGGTGCTCGTCGCGGGGAGGGCCCGGCTCCCGGATTAGGCTCGTCAGATGTCCATGTTCGACGTCGTGACCGAGCCCTCCGACGCGGTCGCGCCGGCCCTCATCGTCAGCTTCGGAGACTGGGTCGACGCGGGGCAGTCCGGCACCACCGCGGCGCGCCACATCGCCGACGGCGGCGAGGTGATCGCGACTTTCGACGGCGACTCCATCTACGACTATCGCAGCCACCGCCCCGTCCTCGACATCGTCGACGGCACGCCCAAGGAGTTCGCGTGGCCGCAGATGACCCTGACGAGGAGGCGCCTCGAGGAGCGCGACCTCTTCGTGCTGACCGGGCCGGAGCCCGACTACCGCTGGAACGAACTCGCCGGCGACGTCCTGGAGCTCGCGCTGCGTTGCGGCATCGTCGAGCACATAAGCCTCGGAGCCATCCCGGCCGCGGTCCCGCACACCGCCCCGCCCCCGGTGATGATGACCGCGTCGAGCAAGGAGCTCATGCGCGGCGCCCCTCCGACCGAGGGACTCCTGCGGGTCCCGGCCGCGGCGGTGAGCCTCATCGAGTGGACCCTGTCGGAGAACGGGATCCCCGCGATCGGGTTCTGGGCCCAGGTGCCGCACTACGCGTCGTCGTTCGCCGCGGGGGCGATCGCGCTCATCCGTCGGGTCGAGGACCACCTCTCGATCACGATCGGGGCCGGGTCGCTCGAGCAGGAGGTCGCGACGCAGAGAAAGGCCCTCGATCAGATCTTCACGGCCAACCCAGAAGCCCAGGAGTACCTCGAGCGGCTCGAGGGCCTGGTGGGGGAGCAGCAGATCCCGCCCGCCGACCACATCGGCGAGAAGGTCGAGCGCTTCCTACGCAACCAGCGCGGTGGCGAGGGCCCGACGCCGTTCAGTCCCTAATGGCTTGGCAAGTCGCGCGCGAGCGGGGATGATGGAGCGACGACCAGCATGAGGAGGGTGCCGCATGGCCAGCAAGGACAAGGGAACGAAGCCGGAGAAGAAGAAGCCTCAGCGAAACCTGAAGGAGAAGCGCGCCGCCAAGAAGCAGAAGAAGGCAAAGTAACGCCTCCTTCGGCTTAGTCGGTCAGATGAGCGTCGCTTTCCGACGCTCGTATGGCCGACTTGGCCCTCCCAGGAGCCGCGGCCCCCTCGTCGAATCCTGTCGGTATGCGTCGTGGTGGCATCGCGCTCCTGCTCGCGCTCCTCGTCGTGCCCCAGGCGGCCCAGGGCGCGCCGGGCTTCTCGCTCAAGGCGGGGCCGGCTCGCTCGAGCAGGAGGTCGCGGGGCAGAGAAAGGCCCTCGACCAGATCTTCGCCGCCAACCCCGAAGCGAGCGAGTACCTCGAGCGGCTCGAGGGGATGATGGGAGAGCAGCAGATCCCGCCGGCCGAGAACATCGCCGAGGAGGTCGAGCGGTTCTTGCGCAACCAGCGCGGCGGCGAGGGCCCAACCCCGTTCAGCCCGTGAAGTGACCTACGTCGGCGAGCCGGCAGGACAAGGGCGGGTCGCGGAGAAACCTCCTCTGTTCGAATCGTGCGCGCCCTCGGGGTCGAAGCGAGGGCGATGGAAGCAAAGGAATTGATCCATTGCGAAAGCTGCGGGGTTTTGGCGGATTGCTCATCGTGGGCGTACTGTTCGCGGGATCCTTGCCGGCCGGAGCCCGGGATGCCGATCGGGCTCGGCTCGAACTGGGTGATGCGGCGTTCTTCAGGGGGCCGAGGATCGACAGCTCGTACGGATCGAGTACCGGCGACTACACGTGCGGCGAGCGTATCCAGTGCTTCGACTACCAGATCGATGTGCGCGAGCCAGGAAGTCTGCGGGTCGCGCTCGATATCGACGACTCGTCGGACTACTACCGGCTGCGCGTGTTCAATGAGAACGGTAGCCAGGTGGCGGCGGCGACCCCGCTGTACTCGGCCGAGGTCTACGTGTCGGGCAGGCCCGGGATCTACACCGTCAGGATCGAAGCACGAGATGTGACCGACGGAAGATTTCGGGTGCGGGCGAGGCTCGAGCTCCCCGCGGTTGTCTCCGATCGCTCTGGACCTCGCCGCCCATTGTTGCCCAACCTGCGGTTGCTCCCCCCGTTCAAGTTCACCTTCTCGAGCGCCGCCTACACCCCCGCGGGCGAGGCAAGCGGGTGCGCCGAGGACGAGACTGTAGAGAACCAACCGGTCCGCTGTCTGCGGTTCTCGCTCGGCCCGGCCAATTTCGGCGACGGCCCTCTCGAGCTCCGTTACGAGGCCCTCGAGGGCGTGGTCCAAAAGGGCAAGATCTATCAGCGCATCCACTTCACCGACGGCACAACCGAGGAGCGTGAAGCGGGCGAGTTCGAGTACCACACGACCCACGGGCACTTCCACCACGCCGGGTTCGGAAGCCTCGAGTTGCTGCGGGTGACAGACCCCAAGACGGGCTCCATGGAGCCCGCCGGCGACGGGCCCAAGCAGGGGTTCTGCATGGCCCCCTACATGATCGTGGATTGGCGGAGCTTCAACAACGATCGGGCCGGCTCGGCGCGCGCCAACTGTTTCGAGTTCACGCCCGCCACCGGCTCTCACATGGGCCTCGATAGGGGATGGGCCGACATCTATGAGTGGTATCTCTCCGGCAACTACGTCGACTTCGGTTCCAACCCCGATGGTCTTTATGTGGTCCGGTCCATGACCGACGCGGGGCGCGATATTCGAGAGACGAACGAGAAAGACAACTGGGGCTACGCCTACATCAGAATCACCGGCGACGACGTCGATGTGCTAGAGCGAGGGTACGGCCACTCACCGTGGGACCCGCGCAAGATCGTCGAGCCGAAGTGGCTCTTGCCCGACGCTCTAGTCCGCGAGGCCGATCGGATTAGCCCCGCTTTCCGGGGCTGACCTGGCCCACCTCGCGCACCTTCTCCCAGGAGGCGTCGGCCAGTCGTCGAACCTTCCCGGTATGCGTCGTGGCGGCATCGTCTTATTGCTCGCGCTCCTGGTCCTGCCCCAGGCGGCCCAGGGCGCTCAGAGCCTCTCGCTTAGCGCGGGGCAGGCCGCGTTCTGGAACGGCCCCCGCGTCGAGGACGGCTCCGGGCAGTCGTGGACCTACCGCATCCGGGTGACCGAGCGCGCCTACCGCCTGCGCATCGCCATCGACCATCCCGAGGTCGGGGACGTCTACGAGGTCGAGGTCACCGATCCCGACGGGCGCCGGTCCACGTTCTCCCCGAGCACGGGGCTCTACTCCGCCGAGCACGTCACCCGCGACCCCGCGGTCGGGACGTGGCGGGTCGAGGTCAGGGCCGAAGACGTCACCGACTCCGCGTTCCGCATGCGGGCCAAGCTCGAGGCCCGGCCCCCGTCGTTCGGCGCCACCGGAAAGCAACCGGTGTTGCCCAACCTCCAGGTCCTGCCGGCGCACGACGCGTCCTTTCTGTTCCCCGTAACCAACGGGTCGGCCGACGTCGAACCGACCGGGCTCGACCTCGCGGGCGCGGAGTCGTGTCATCCCGAGGAGCACATCGAGGACGGCGCGCTCAGGTGTTTGCGGTTCGCGTTCGGGGTGCGCAACACCGGCCGGGGGCCCTTGCAGCTCCAACTCGGGGCGGGGGGAGCGTTGCAGGACCGCGAGCTCATCCAGACAATCGAGCGCGCCGACGGGTCGAGCTTCGACCGCCCCGCGGGGCTCGCCCGTTATCACAAGACACACGGGCACTACCACCACGACTCCGCCATCGGCGTGCGACTCTTTCGCGTAGCCGATCCGCGCCAGGGCGCACTCGAGCCCGCCGGCGCCATGCGGACCAAGGGGTTCGCCCATCGCGAGGAGCTGTTGCGCGACTGGGACGTCTTCTACCCGATCTGGGATCGCGCCGGCTTCGGCCTCCGGGCGGGGTGGGCCGACATCTACGAGTGGGACCGCCCCGGCAACTACATCGACTTCGGGTTGAACGGCGACGGCCGCTACGTCGTGAGGATGTGGGCCGACCCGGTCGAGGAGATCCGCGAGTCCAACGAAGTCGACAACCTCGGCTACACCTACCTCGAGGTCCGGGGATCGGAGGTCGAGGTGCTCGAGACCGGACGGGGCAAGCACCCGTGGGATCCGTGCAAGATCGTCGTCGGGCCGGGAGGCCATCCCGACCCGCCGCGAGGGCCCCGCCCGGCGCGCTGCCCCCCGGATACGACCTAACGTTTAGGCCATGACCGTGGTCATCGTGGGAGGACACGGCAAGATCGCCCTGCGCCTCGCGCGCCTGCTGTCCGGGCGCGGCGACGCCGTCCGGGCGCTCATCCGAAACCAAATACAGGCCGACGACGTCCGCGCTGCGGGGGCCGAGCCCATCCTGTGCGACCTCGAGTCGGTCGATGCAGACGAGCTGGCCAGTGCAGTGGGAGCGGCGGACGCGGTCGTGTTCGCGGCGGGCGCGGGCCCCGGCAGCGGATCCGCCCGCAAGGAGACGGTCGACTACGGCGGCGCGACAAAGCTCATCGCCGCGGCCAAGGCCAACGGGATCGCCCGCTACGTCATGGTCAGTTCGATCGGCGCCGACGCGACCGCGAAGGGAGACGAAACCTTCGCGGTCTACCTCCGCGCCAAGGGGCGCGCCGACGAACAGCTCGTAAAGAGCGGGCTCGACTACACGATCGTCCGCCCGACCCGCCTGACCGACGATCCGGGCGACGGGCTCGTGCGCATTGGCGAAAGTGTCGAACGAGGCTCGGTTCCCCGGGACGATGTCGCCGCGGTTATCGCCGCGGCACTGGAAGAACCGAAGACCATTGGAAGGGTCTTAGAGCTCACCGACGGCGACCAGCCCATCGCCGAGGCGCTCGGGGCCCTGTAGCGGGCCCGGCGGGGGAGTAACGCGACGGCCCCTTTCGGAGTCTTGTCTATGGGATCCGAGAGGAGGAACCATGACCGATGCCAGCGTGGTTGCGTGGAGGGGCCGCACCGGCCCGTTCGAGCTGTTCGTGGGGCCGGGGGTGTTCAAGCCATCGAGCACGAGCATGGCTCTCGCCGAGGCGCTTGAAGTTGGACCGAAAGACACCGTCTTAGACGTCGGATGCGGGTCGGGGGTCCTGTCGTTCGTCGCCGGCCGGCTCGGGGCCGCGAAGGTGATCGGGTGCGACGTGTCCGAGAAGGCCGTGGCCGCGGCGCGCCGCAACGCGGAACGCCTCGGGCTGTCTGGCGTCACCGAGTTCCGCGCCGGCAACCTCCTTGAGCCGGTGCGCGACGTAGAGGCCGACGTCGTGATCGGCGACGTCTCCGGCATCCCCGACGCGATCGCCGAGGTCACCGGGTGGTTCCCCGACGGCCCCGCCGGAGGGCCGACCGGATCGGAGCTCCCCGCCGCCATGCTCGAAGGCATCTCCGACGTCTTGCGTCCCGGCGGGCGTCTTTATCTCCCGACCGGCACGATCCAGGCCGAGGACAGCGTCTTAGCGGCGGCCCGCCGCGCCTTCGGCACCGACAACCTCGAGGTCGTGCTGGAGCGGCACTTTCCCCTGCCCGATCTGGTGGCGCGTTCCAAGGCGGTGACGCGCATGATCGCCGACGGCATCGTGGACATTAAGCAACGCGGCAGCCGCATGCTGTGGCGCCTACGAGTGTGGTGCTGCACGCGCAGCTGAGGAGGCGCGGCTCGGCCGATCAGTTCGGTGAGGTTTTACTCCGCCCAGCGAACCCTTAGTCGTCTTGAGAGTTCTCTATGGCCTCGAGCTGTCGCCGCAACTGTTCGGACTTTCGGCGGGCGCGCTCCCGAAATCTGTTCCCTTAGCAATGAGACGCAACGCGGGTGTCCAAGATCATCAGGCTGGAATGAGCTTTTGATCGGCAGAGAAGCGAAAGCGCTCGACCCCTTCGACGTGATCCGATGTCAGGAGCGTGCTCTCGTCCGCATCCTCCAGATAGAGCCCGATCGCTTCCTCGAGGGATTCGACGAGTTCTTCTCTTGAGTGCCCGGCCCCAAAACAGCCGGGTAATTGGACGACCTCGGCCCAGTAGCCGCCGGTCTCGGAATCGCGATGCACGATGATTTCCAGGTCCATAGTCATCATTCTACGAGTCGTCCCCTATCTCGGCTTGCTTGAGGATGGCGAGAGACAGCCCGATCGGCAGGGTTTGCCCTTTGAACTGGGGAACCGTGATCGGTCTGGATCCTGGTTTAACCATCTTCACCTGATGCTTGCCACCGGTCGACTTCGTCCAGCCGTGCCTGCGCAGTTCATCGACCAGCTCCTTCTGCGTGTAGCGGCGCTTTCTTGGCATGGAGCCATTCTCTGAGAGGCATGAGACAGATTCTCTGTTCTCCTCATCCGGCGACTTTGCCTCTAAGTTGACACTTAAATAAGTATCTGCTTAGATAGCTCCCATGGAGGCAGCTCTCAAGGCCATCGCCGAGCCCAACCGTCGCCGCATCCTCACCCTCGTGCGCGACGGCGAGATGAGCGCGGGCGACATCGCCGCCCACTTCGACGTCACCGGCCCCGCGATCTCGCAGCACCTCAAGGTCCTCAAGGAGGCGGGGCTCGTGGCAGAGCGACGCGCCGGCCCCCGGCGCCTGTACTCGCTGCGGCGGAACGGACTGCGCGACATCAAAGAGTTCCTCGAGAGCTTCTGGGCCGACGGGCTCGAGCGCCTCAAGTACGCGGCCGAGGCCGAGGAGCGCAAGCAGAAAAGGAGGCGCCGTGGCGATACGTAGCACCGTCACCGATCGGGTGACGGTCGAGGTGCTGGTCGAGGCCTCGCCCGAGACGACCTTTCAGTTCTTCGTCGACCCCGAGAAGATGACGCGCTGGCAGGGGATCCGGGCCGAGCTCGACCCCGTGCCGGGCGGGACCTTCAGCGTCGACGTCACCCACCAGGCCCATGCGCGCGGCACGTACGTCGAGGTCGATCCGCCGAGGCGAGTCGTCTTCACGTGGGGATGGGAGGGCGACGACGCGGTCCCTCCAGGATCGTCGACCGTGTACATCACCCTCGAGCCGCAAGGCGACGCGACGCTCGTGCGGCTCGTGCACACCGACCTCCCCGCCGACAAGCGCGACCTTCATCGCGAGGGGTGGGAGCACTTCGCGTCTCGTCTCGCGATCGCCGCGACCGGTGGAGATCCGGGCCCCGATCCGTTGCTCGAGCGGGACGGTCAAGCCAAGTACCAAGGAGAGGAGAACTAGATGGGAAATCCCGTAGTGCACTTCGAGATCGTGAACAAGGACCACAAGGCGCTGGTCGACTTCTACGGTGACATCTTCGACTGGACGATGAACCCGTTCGAAGAGATGCCGTACACCGGCATCGACACCGACCCCGGCGCGCGCCCGACCGGCGGCATCGGCGCACCCCCCGAGGGCTACCCCGGCCACGTCACCTTCTACGTCATGGTCGACGATCTCGACGGAAAGCTCGCGGAGATCGAGTCCAAGGGCGGCAAGACCGTGCAGCCGCCGATGGACGTCCCGAACGGGCCGACGATCGCGCTGTTCGCCGACCCCGCGGGCAACACGATCGGGTTGATCAAATCCTAGCTGCCTGATTTCGGCGACCCCGATGCCGGGGCCGAGGGTCGCGCACGTCCAACCTCTCGGCCCTGCCGGGGACATGAAGGCGTCTCTGGTATCCAGTTGGGATGCGGGTCGTCGGGGTCGATGGCTACACCAAGGGGTGGGTTGTCGTCGTGCTCGAGGACGGCTCGCTCGCAGCCGCTCGTCTTCACAAGAGTTTCGTCGACGTCCTCGCCGCTCATCGGGATGCCGAAGTGATCGCGGTCGACATCCCGATCGGGCTTCCGCAAGGCAAAGAGCTCCGAGCCGCCGATGTGGCTGCCAAGAAGGTCCTCGCAAGCGGAGCCTCGAGGGTCTTTGCCGTCCCTCCGCGCGCCATCCTGGAGGCGTCCACCTACGCGGCCGCCCGCGAGCTTGCGACCCGCGCGTGGGGCCGAGGCTTGACCGCCCAGTCGTTCGCGCTGGCAAGGAAGATCCTCGAGGTCGACGCCCACGCCGATGAGCGGATCTACGAGGTCCACCCCGAGGTCAGCTTCTGGGCTCTCAAAAAGGGGACGCTGTCGGCGCGCAAGAAGAGCTGGAACGGCGCTCTGGAGAGACGGGCGCTGCTCGCGGGTGCGGGGATAACGCTTCCGGAGCACATAAAGGGGGCCGGGGACGCGGTGTTCGACGACCTGCTCGATGCCGCGGCCGCGGCGTGGAGCGCCCATCGCATCGCGAGCGGCACAGCCCGCTCCCTGCCGCCCGAACCGGAGACGATCGACGAGCGCAGGGTCGCGATCTGGTATTGACGACCCGGTGACGCCTACGCTCAAGCGCTTCGCCAACGACGGTCTCGTCTTCGACCTCTACGTCGATGGTCCCGACGACGGCGAGCCGGTCGTGCTGCTACACGGCTTCCCCCAGAACTCGAGCTCGTTCGGTCGCGTCGTTGAGGCGCTCGTCGAGGCCGGCTACCGCGCCTTCCGCTACGACCAGCGCGGCTACTCGCCGGGAGCCCGTCCCACGGGCGCCCGTCATTATGCGATCCGGCGCGTGCTCGGCGACCTCGTCGCGCTCGCCGAGCGGTTCGTTCTGGTGCCCTTCCACCTCGTCGGGCACGACTGGGGCGGGGTGGTCGGGTGGCACGCCGCCGGCCGTCACCCGCAGATGCTTCGCACGTACACGTCGTTGTCGATGCCGCACCCGAGCGCGTACCTCCGGGCGCTGAGGACCCGGTCTCAGTTCAGGAGCGCGCTGTACGCGGCGTTCTTTCAGCTCCCTTACTTCCCGGAGCGCAAGCTCGGCCAGAGCGACTTCGAGCGCTTGCGGCGCGGGCTCATGTCGACCGGGCTTCCGGAGGAATTCGCCGCGCGCTACACGGCGCGCATGACCGAGCCCGGCGCGCTGACGGCTGCCCTCAACTGGTACCGGGCCGCAGGCAGAGGGCTTCACCGCCTCGGAGCGCCGCCGTCGCGTGTGCCGACCCTTTACGTGTGGGGGAGCGCCGACCCCGCGCTCGCCCGAGCAGCGGCCGACGCGACCGAAAGTTACGTCGCCGCCCCGTATCGGTTCGAGGTCCTCGAGGGAGCCGGCCACTGGCTCCCTGAGACGAACGCCGACGACATCGCTCGGTCGATCCTCGAGCACCTTGGTCGCTAGACGACCCACCCCCACTCTCACTCCGCCAGGCCCTCGAGTTCGTTCCTCAGTTGCGTGAGGAAATCTCCGGGGGTCTGAATCTTGATCGTGCCGCGCTCGGGGCGAAAGTCGCGCGTGTTGAAGGTGATCAGGGAATCGCAGCCGGACGTTACCGCCGCCGCGAGAATGGGGACGTCCTTGGGGTGAGCCTGGCGCTCGAACTTTTTTGTCGTCTTGGGTTGGGGACTATCGAGCACCGTACATGCGTGTTCGACGATCGCACGGAAGGCGGATAGCGCCAGTGGGAGCTTGCTGCTGATATTGCGCTCGGCCTCCGTGACAACCTGGTGCGAGACAACCACCTCAACGATCCCAAGCTCACCGAGGACGAGGATGGCGTGACTTGCTCCCGTGGTGGAGGCCGAGCCGGCGATGAGAGCGTCCGCGTCAAAGAAGATGCGTTGCGGCGGCCTGTCGGGCGTCAATCGCGAGGACGGGTGGGACGGTTTCGCTGATCACGGGCGCCCTCGACCAGCTCGTCGAGCTCCACCCCCTCGGATCTTCGGATCCGCTCGATCTCCCCGGCCACCTTTCTGACCACGCTGACCTTGGGGGCGAGCAACAGAACGCCGTCGAGATCGACGAGGGTCAGCGGGTCCCCCTCGGCGAGCCCGTAGCGCTCCCGCAGCCGAGCCGGAAGCGTCACGGTTCCGCGGCCCCTCATCTGCACGACCTTCGTCTCCATGAAAGCAGAATATCAGAAAATCTGCATTCCTGTGGATGAGGGGGGCCCTGAAGTGGCCGATACGTTGTCGCGATGGCGAAGACCGCGTTCGTTCTGGGGGGAACGGGCTTCGTGGGGCGCCATGTCGTCCGGCGGCTGGCGGAGTGCGGGTGGGACGTCACCGTCGCGTCGCGCGGCGAGACGCCGATGCCGGAAGAGATCGGGGCCCTCGACCACGTCGCGGTTGATCGAGCGGATGGCACGGCCCTGAAGCGAGTCCTCGGGGGCGGCGTCGACGTGCTCGTCGACGTCATCCCCTACGAGCGGCGCGACGCCGAGCAGGTGCTCGCTCTCAGAGACCTGATCGGAAGCGTCGTCGGGATCTCTTCCGCGTCGGTCTATGCCGACGACGAGGGCCGTACCCTGGAAGAAGTCCGGACCTTGGGGGAGTCCCTTCGACTCCCCGTGCCCATCAAAGAGAAACAACGCACGGCGGTCCCCGGCGACGACAACTACTCGACCAAGAAGGCGGCCATCGAGAAGGTCCTCACGGACCAGGACGAGGTGGCGGCGACGGTCATCCGCCCGTGCGCGATCTACGGCCCCGGCGACCCGCTGTGCCGAGAGTGGTTCTTCGTGAAGCGCGCCCTCGACCGCCGACCGCACGTCCTGCTGGCGCACGAGGGCAAGAGCGTCTTCCACACGACCTCGGTGCACAATGTCGCCGAGATGGTTCGCCTCGCCGCCGAGCGGCCCGGGAAGCGCGTCCTCAACTGCGGCGATCCCGACCCACCGGACGTGCTCCGCATCTCGCGCACGATCGCCGAGGTCATGGGCCACGACTGGACCGAGATCCTTGTGCCTCCGGAGCAGTCGGACCAAAGCTTCGTGCGCAACCCGTGGGCCGCGCCCGCGCCCTTCGTGGTGGACATGAGAACGGCGGCCGCCGAGCTCGACTACGAACCGGTCATGACGTACGACGATGCCATCGGCAAGACGGTGAGCTGGATCGTCGGCGCCGTGTCGTCGCGGGATTGGAAAGAGGCGCTGCCGCGCGCCGCGGACTACCTCGCCGAACGGTTCGACTACGGCGCCGAGGACGCGTTCGTTCGCGGTCTCAGCTAGGCGATTCGTCCGCGGGCGTCCCTGCTCCCAGGATGGTTCCGAGCGCGGTCGCGCACAGCTTCTCCTCCTCGTCGGCCCCCGTGGCGTAGACGTCGCAGCGGCACACCGCCTGCCTTCTTGAGTGGTGAACGACGGCGGCGCGCGCGATCAGGCGGGCCCCGACCGCGGGCCGGACGAAGCTCACCTTGTACTCCTGGGTGAGGACGTTGGGGCCGAGCACCGACCCTCCGGCGAAGGTGATGGCGTTGTCGACGAGATAGGCGACCACCCCGCCGTGCACGAAGCCGTTCTGCTGCAACAAATGGTCCCCGACGTCGAGGACGAGCTCGGCTCGGCCCGCCTCAAAGACGGCGAGCTCGGCGCCGACGTGCGTGCTGAAGCTTTGGCGCTTGAGGATGTCGCGCCCGAGTTCGAGCAGATCGCTCATGGTTCGACGGCTCCCGTGTATCGCAATCGACGACGTGAGGCGGCGCAATCGTAGCCGCCTCCGGTCGGGCCGGCGCGGGTACAAGTACCAGAAGATCTACGCGGGACGGTTTCACGGACTTGTGGCCTGCTGCGGGACCCAGTCCGGCGCCGCCTCTGCGGTCGTGAGGGGAAGGTCATTCGCGGCAGCGTGCGCGCGTTCCTGATGAACCGCCACGCCGGCTATGACCATGCTCACTCCGACAATCTCTTGGGCACCGGGGACTTGGTTCAGCACGACGATCCCGACGACGGTCGCGGTGGCGGGCAGGAGGGAGACGAACAGCGCGTACGTCGCACGCGGGAGCCGTGCAAGGGCCAATTGATCCGACACATAGGGGATCACGGAGGAGCTGATTCCCACGCCCGCTCCCGCGACGAGCGCGATCGGGTCGAGGAGCGCCGCGCCCGCGTCCCAGATGCCGAGTGGGGTGGCGACCGCGGCTGCGACCAACATCGATAGCGCGAGCGCATCGATTCCTGAGGCAGCCCCTCGCTGTGCGGCGCGGTGGCCCAGCACGATGTAAAGCGTGAACAACGCAGCATTCGCAAACGCGAAGGCGAACCCGATCGGTTCGCCGACGAGCCGGATGCCGGTCAGGGTGTAGACGCCGGCCCCCGCCAGGAGGAGGGCAATAGCGTTGCGGCGGCTGCGGACGGCGACTGCCGCAAGGCCAATGGGACCGATGAACTCGATCGCGGCGACCGTGCTCAGCGGGAGACGATCGATGGAGATGTAGAAGCAGGAGTTCATGACCGCGAGCACGCCTCCCCACGCGACGACGGTGCGCCGGGTCTCACGGGAGAATGCGCCCCATGCCCGCCACGGCCGACGCCACGCGGCAAAGACGACGGCTGCGGACGCGATCCGCAGCCACGCCACGCCCAAGACGTCGACCCGGGCGAAGAGCAGCACCGCGAAGGCGGGGCCGAGGTAGTGGAAGACCGCGCTGACGACGAAATACGCGTGAGGCGGCACACGGCTGGTGCGCTGCTCCCACGACGTGCCGGTAAGTGATCGCGCCATCCGTGCCAGTGTGGCCTTTACAGGCAGGCGTGGGAATGGCACAGTGAGCGAGATACTCAGGGATTGCCGTGCAATCAGCGGTATTTTAAAGGTCCAACACCACTTTGGAGCGCAATGGACGAGGTTGACCGGCGTTTGCTCGACGAGCTCCAGACCGATGCTCGTCTGACCAGGAGCGAGCTGGGCACGCGCGTCGGGTTGTCGCCCAGCGCGGTCGGGGACAGGCTCCGACGTCTCGAGGACTCCGGCGCCGTCGTCGGGTATCGGGCCGAAATCAATCCCAAGGCTCTCGGCTTCGACATGGCCGCGATCCTGCGGGTCCGACCGGGCCCGGGCCGGCTGCAAAAGGTCGCCGAGGTCGCGGCCGACACCGCCGAGGTGATCGAGTGCCACCGAGTGACGGGCGAGGACTGCTACGTGATGACGATCGTCTTTCGGTCCATAGACGAGCTCGAGGCGCTGATCGATCGCTTCACCCCGTTCGGGCAGACGACGACCTCGATCGTCAACTCCACGCCCGTTCCCCGCAGAGGCTTGCCGATAGAGCCCCGTCTCCCGTAGCGGCGCCCGCAAGCCGTGCCTTCGTGCGGCGCCGCCGGGTGCTATCGGATCTCTGTCGAGAAGTCGTTCGAGCGCGCCGCCTCCGAGGCGAGGAACGTCGCGAGGTCGCGCGCCTCGGTCTCCGACAGGGAGATGACGCAGCGCGCTTCGTCTCCGACCCACACCGAGAAGCGGACGTGGTTTCCGGGGATCGTCACCTCGCCCTCGGCGCTGCGGAAGGTCTGGTCGCGCAGGTAGCGGGACACCTTGAGGTACGCGCCGCGGGGATCGTCGGGGGCGACCGGCACGCCGGCGAACCAGCGGCTCTGTTTGGCGGCGTCGCCGAGGAGGTGGGCAGGCAGCTCGGCCCCGCAGCGGACGCAGAAGACGTGATCGCTCGGCTGTCGGAGCCGGCACGACGGGCAGAACATCTCGGCCATCTCACACCCCCACGGAGTGATCCAGTGCTCCGAAGTCTATTTGAGTGCGCCGACAGAGTCCGGGCGGAAACACGAAGGCGGGTCGCGGCGTTGACTCCCACAGTAAAGGGAGGCACCTATGGACCGCGGTCGCGAGCTCGCTTTCGGCATCAGCCTCGCCCCGGAAGCCGGGGCGTTTGAGGAGTACCTCGAGCTCGCGCGCCTCGCCGACGAGCTCGGCCTCGACTTCGTCGGCATCCAGGACCATCCTTACGTGTCGCGCTTTTTGGACACGTGGACACTGATCGCGTGGCTCGCCGCCCAGACCGAGCGCGTGCGCTTCGTCCCCGACGTCGCCAACCTTCCGCTCAGAGGCGCGGCGATGCTCGCTAAGGCGGCCGCGAGCCTCGACGTCCTCACCGGGGGACGGATCGAGCTCGGCATCGGCGCGGGGGCGGTGTGGGACCGCATCGCCGGCATGGGCGGGCCCCGGCGGACCCCGGCCGAGGCGCTCGCGTCGACCGACGAGGCGATCGACGTCATCAAAGCGTTCTGGCGCGCCGAGCGGCCGACCACCGTCGCCGGCGACCACTACGGGCTCGAAGGAGTCCATCCCGGACCGCCGCCACACCACCCGATCGAGATCTGGGTCGGGGCGTACGGACCCAAGATGCTCGCCCTCATTGGGGCCAAGGCGGACGGGTGGCTTCCATCGCTGGGCTATGCCCCGCCCGAGCGCCTGCCCGCGATGCAGGCCCGCATCGACGACGCCGCCGAGGCCGCGGGACGCGACCCCGGAGCCATCCGGCGCGCCTACAACGTCGCGGGCGCGATCGGCGAGACGGCCTCCGCCGAAGGAATGGTCGGGTCGGCATCGATGTGGACCGACACCCTGGCGCGCTGGACCACAGACGTCGGCATGGACACCTACATCTTCTGGCCGACGGCCGAGCCTCAGCGCCAGATCGCGCTGTTCGCCGAGGAGATCGTCCCCGCGGTCAGAAAGGCGACCGGGCGATGACCGATCCCACGACCGCGCCCGCGTCGCTGGCGGAGGAGTCCTTCTGCTACGTCACGACCGCGGGGCGCACAACGGGGCGGCCCCACACGATCGAGATCTGGTTCGCCCTGCGCGACGCGACCGTGTACCTGCTCTCCGGCGGCGGCGATCGCTCGGACTGGGTGAGAAACCTCGTTGCCGATCCGCGCGTCGAGGTGCGCATCGGCCGACAGAGCTTTCGCGGAACGGCCCGGGTGGTGCGCGACCCCGACGAGGACGCGTGGGCGCGCGAAGCCCTGGTCGATAAGTACCAGAAGACCTACTCCGGCGACCTCACGAACTGGCGACGGACCTCGCTGCCGATCGCCATCGATCTCGGCTCCGGATCGCCATCGACCTCGGCTCCGGATCGCCTCGATCCGAATCGTATTGAGTACACAGAGGAGACAGCTTCCGGCTGCCAGCGCGCCCTGACGGCTGCTAGCGCGAAGGGGGCGATCCTTTGGCCCGAGTCTCCCGTCGTGCGGGCTTTCCGTCGAGCCCCTTCGGCTCTCCGGGGGGCTCTTCCCCGAGCTGCTCCCAGAGCTTTTTCAGGTCGAGTCCTCGGTCGGACTGGTGTGCCACGGATTTGTCTGGTCTCATCACATGCCCTTTGTGGTCGAGTGGCTACCGGTCAATGCTAATTCCTCGGTTTCGGTGGGGGATACGTAGAAGAAGGATCCCCACCAATAGTCCCTGGGACGCACCCACTTTCTCTGCCGCCCTCGGATGAGAACGCGAAGTGCCATCAGCCCGAGCTTCGAGGTCTCGAGGACGAAGGCCAGCTCCGAGTCGACGTACTCACCCGGCTCGAGGCTCACGATCGCGGGCTCGAGCCGGAACAGGTCGCCTCTGCGCACGGAGTCGGAGTCCCTCTGGATGTCACCGTAGACGGGAGGAAGCGGATCTCCCTGCGTGAAGGGGACCAGGCGGACATCGCCCGTGTCGGTCTCCCGCCGCGCATCCATGAGAGTCGCGGTGGCCTCTCGGTGGTAGTAGATGACGTTGGAGGTGTTCGCCACGCGGAGGTGCACCAGCAGCAAAGACCTGCCCGCGTTCCACTCGCGGATCAACCGGCACGATGCCTCGATCCCGACGCGGACCTGCCCTCGGCGCGTCCGGAGATAGACATATAGCGCCCAGGCTCCCCCCAACCCGATGAATGCCGCCTGGAAGGCGGTGGCTATCGCCCGTACGACCTCAGCGCCCGACGAACCGCTATCCATCGCCGTCACCCCATCTGTCGTCGGGTTCATCGACAAAGACGCCGCGTTCGCCAGGGAGCGCGATCTCCAACACGCAGTGATCGGCGGGTCGGCGCCCCAGTGACCGGTAGTAGAAGTCCCACATGCCGAAGGTCCCGAGTTCGTAGTGCCGCAGATGAACGTGAACGAGGCGATAGTCTTCGTCTCCGCAGCGGATCACGCCTCCTGGCGGTATTACGCGACCGAGACCGATCTCGCGACCGATCGCATTGATGACCCGAGCGGTGTGTTCCGGGCATCGTCCGGCGATCGCGAGCTCGGGATGCCCGAAGCGCTCGGTGAGACCGATCGTGTAACCCCAAGACTCCCGAACGGTGGGTCCCTGGACGTACTCGATCGTCCATCCGAACCTGAGTATTCGCCCGTAGATGCCGAACAGCACCTCGTCGTCGCTGGCCCCTTCGCAGATCTCGCACATGCCCTCATTCTGAAAGGGGGGTGTGACACTTTGCCGCTCGAGCTCGCCCTCGGCGGCCGAGAGCTTCCAGTTGCGCCGTCGTGTGACGCGCGTCACAGCGCATTCGTCTCACACGCGGTGAGATCGCGGGGACAGAGACCTCGACGCGAAGGAGTGAGCCGTGCCTCAGCGCATACCTGCCTCGTTCTTCCAGCCGTCCTACGTCGACGCCGTAGAGCAACTGCTTCCCGTCCTGCGATCCGTGACGGGCGACGACGTAGTGGTCATCACCTGCCTGGAGGAAGACGTTTACGTAACCGAGACCGAGTTCTTCCGTGTTCCCTCCGGTCGCAAATCAGATGTGCCTGCCGAGGAACTGTTCGCCCTGCCCACGCAACTCCATGCCACGGCAGTCGCGGTGACGTCTACCTCCAGCGGACCCATAGAAGAGTTGCACGAGGCCGATTTGGAGTTCACCCGTCACCTCGCGCGTGAGGCGCATCGCCGGGGCATCCGTCTCGCGGAACACTTCTTGGTCCAGGGCGACATGTTTCGCGTCATGAGTGAGTCGATGTCCCTCGACGCTAGCTCGCCGCCTTAAAGAGCTCGTAGCGTTCTTGTAGGAATTCCGTCTTCGGCCGCTCGCGCGGCGACCGCGGGACTCGGATCCTTTGGCCGTGAAAACCCTGGTTGCCGTGCACGAGCATGGGCCCGTCTATTTCCTCGAGCACGTTCATGCTGATCTCGATCTTGAGATCCGGACGGACACCAAGGATGTTGCGATCGAACGCAGCGTGATGGAGCTTGCAGAGAGCGAGGCCGTTGGGAACGACGGGCTCACCCTTGGGGTGAGAGTCCGGAAGGATGTGGGCGGCATCGAGCAGCTCCGAGTGGCGCAAGCGACAGATCGCGCACGTGGTCCGGTAGGCGTGGATGACGCGCTCGCGAAAGCTCACTTGGTGCAATCTTTGCAGTTGTATGCGCGTGGCGTAGCGCCGGCGAAGGTCGTCCGCCACGAGATCCGAGGGGGCCGAAGCAGACACCAGAGCGTGAGGCTCGTCGACCGCGACGGTGAAAGTGAGGTTGCGCGGGTCGTCTCCGACGACGAATGCTGGCCATGCCGCCGCATAGAACCCGGAAACGAGACCGTAGAAGTAGATCAAGGGAGCGCGCTGCTCCAGCGCTCGCCGCAGACCGACGTTTTCGTGGTGACTTGGATCCGTGCCCCGGTAGCGATAGGAGATGAGGCCGTCTTCGGTGATTTGATCCTCGTACGGCCGCGTCTTTCCTTCGACGATGGGGGCGGTGGTCATGCTCAACGGCATGTCCCGCATGATCGCCGGCTTGAAGATCCCTTGGGGGCCGACGAGCGGAACGCGCCGACCATGATAGATGAATCCGGTCTGAAGGACGCCGCGTGGCAGGGCATCTCCCAGGAGCCGGGTTTGCTCCCCGAGGAAATCAAAAGCCTCCATGCGAATGGGGAGGTCGGGATCGGGCCATGGATTGGTTCTACAGGGAGTTGCCGGCCGGATCCAGGGAGCCGGGTCCGGACGCCCGCGGTGACGTCCGTGGTGGTCGGTTTCTAGCCTCTGGCGAGGCGTTCGTAGCCCTGACGCACGTCGTTGACGTGGTGGATCGGGTCGTGGACGAAGTAGCGGGCGAAGGACTCGACGGTGAAGCGCGCCCCGTCGCTGCGGCGGCCCGACCGCGACCACTGATCTTCAGTTACTGCATCGAAGTGGGCCGCGATCGCGGCGCCGGCGTCTTCGATCTCGCCCGCCACCACCGAGGGATCGGCGCTCTGGTAGTCGCCGTCGATGGCGGCCCGGTCCTGGTCCCAGTTGGGATACTCGGGATCGTCCAGGGTCAGCATCATCTGAAGCCGCTCGTCGTAGAGGCGAAAGACGTCGCGCACGTGACATCCGAACTCGAGCCCCGACCAGCGCTCGTCTGAGGGCCGCCGTCTGACATCCGGGTGTCCCAGGAGCTCTCGCTACTGCGCCGCGTTGGCCCGCACCATGGCGCCGACCTCCTCCCGGGGGAAAGCGGGCGCCTCGAACCCGCACTCGTCGCACCGGCGCTCGAGGACCCAGGTCCAGTCCTTGGTGTCGGGTTGGATCGGCATGCCGATGTTGTAACCGACCGCCGTGAGGAATGGGCGAATCGTCAGTGCGGGTATCGACGCGGTCTCCATGCCCGCCAAGCCCATGCTTGCCTTCCTTCATTTCGGATTGCCGGAAGGCTCATCTCGGGGTGATCTGAAGGGAATCGAAATCAAAGTTCGGATCAATCTCAAGGGTTGCGGCGGTATGCCGTTAAGGGAGATAGGGAGTAGACGTCTGGCGGCCCGAGTGGCTGATCCGAACCGGAGAACAGGGGGCTCTAAATCATGGGCAAAGTTAATGCGTGGGTCCAGTCTCATCCTTGGGCGAGTGTGATCGCGGCCGCCTTGTTGGGTGTTGCGGCGGGGGCAAGTGGCGGCGGCTCTGGGAACAGTTCGACCCTGCGTGCGGATCTTGTGACTGCCCGAGCCTACTATTCGGAAGCTCAGGCGGAGGTCTCAGGTCTCCAAACCAAGAATTCTGATCTCCAAACCGCGAATTCTGATCTCGAAAGTGAGATCCAATCCCTTTCGTCACGCCTGGATGATCTGCAGGAGAAGTTCGAGTTACTGAAGTCGACTCGACCCCTGCCCAATCTCGTGGGGCTGACCAAAGGGCGGATCAAGACGCTCGCCGACAGATACGGGTGGACAATGGTAGTCACCAAACGAGTTTCTTCCGCGGCACCGGGGACAGTCATTTCTCAACGTCCTGCTCAGGGAGAAGATGTCCATAAGGGATCAGAGATCCGCATCGTGATCGCCAAGGCACCACCCGCCCCCAAGCCCCAGCCGGAACCCGAACCCGTAGCGGAGGAGAATTCGCCCAACTGTACGCCGGGATACTCCCCGTGCCTACCGCCCGCGTCTGACTACGATTGCGCAGGTGGAAGTGGTGACGGTCCCAAGTACACGGGCCGCGTAACCGTTACGGGCTCTGATCCGTACGGTCTTGATTCAGATGGCGACGGAGTCGGCTGCGAGTCGTAGGAGCGAAAGATGGGATTCATCCAGAAGCTTCAAGACTGGAATCAACAGCGTGCCTCCGAACGAGCGATCAAGGAACACGAGCGCGCGGTCGAAAGGGCTCGTCAAGAGCTTCAGCTCTGGCGGGAAGAGCGCGCCGAGCTGGAGGAGATGATCCAGGTCGCTCGACAGTTCAGGGGGCTACCGAATTCAGAAGCGGGCGTTGCGTTCAACGCAAAGAAAGGGGAGCTCATCTACCTAGTTGGTCACGGCGCCGCCTTGATCGAGACGAGGCGAACCCGCGGCAGCTATCAGGGTGGCTATTCGGGTTTTTCGTTTCGCATCGCCAAGGGAATTCGATACCACGCTGGCGGGACTCGAGGTCAATATGTTCCCGGTCCCGAGGTCCCAACCCCGATCGATTCAGGAACTGTTGTGATCACCAATCAGCGGGTGGTCTTCTTTGGGCCGAAGCATTCAAGGGAGTGGGCATTCACGAAGTTACTCGCGGTGGATCACGACGAACAGCATCCCTGGACATCACTGGCAGTCTCGAATCGCCAGAAAGTTTCGGGGATCCTGTACGACAACGAAAACGCTGAGACCTTCCGCTTTCGGTTGGCTCTGGCTTTGGCAACTTTCAATAGCGATGTTGAACGATTTGCCTTATCGTTGAGCGAACAGTTGCGCGAACACGAATCAACCAAGCCCGCGCTGCCACCATCACCCCCTGCGCTTCCCAGCTGAGCGCACGAAATGAGCATCTCACTTGAAGTGAGGTGGTTGATTCTCCGCTAGGAAGCGCTCCCGGTATGTCGTTTCCGCAACAGGCTCGAGCGAAGAATCAGTCATATTGAAGGAGCCCAGAGCGCCATTCGGGTGGTTTCTGCATCAACCAACAGGGACGAGGCGGAGGAGCTTTATGGAAAGGGACCTATGTTTTCTGCCGGCACTTGGGCCAGGGCCGCAATCATCCGTTCGAGTCCCCACTCGGGGTTGAGTGGCCTTCTACTGATTTGGACTCGTGCGGTGTCTTGGCTCGTGGGCGCGCCGCTGGTCAAGCTATTTTGGGCTCTTCGCGAACGAGTAGGGATTGACCTCTTCCGCTCGCACGCCCGAGGGTCCCACGATCAGCCACACGCGAGCAACACCCGGCGGCGGAAGCTGTGGAAGTTGGGGCATCCGTAGGCC
>JBOGXF010000092.1:0-10588 GCA_050694275.1 Actinomycetota bacterium
GAAGACGAGCGCGCAGATAACCAACTACCCAGAAGAGGAGCTCCTCGGCCGCATGGTCGTCGGCGCGATCAATCTCGGCATCAAGGTGATCGCCGGCTTCAAGAGCGAGTTCCTCATCCTCGGCGCCATCGCTCCCGACGGGACCGTCCGCCTCCTCCAACTCGAAGAAAAAGTCGAGCCGGGCGAGCCCATCGCCTGATCCGGCCACCGGGGCCTGGAAGGAACCGGCGCGGGTGGCGTCGAAGAACTCCCCCGGGGGATGCGGCGCGTCGTCGCTCCGCCACGTCCAGCAGATCAGGTTCCGGCCCTGGGAGGCCCATTGCACCTGCGAGATCGCGCGGTTCTCATCCTCACGCTCGTCTGCCTGGCGGGGCCCTCGCTGGGGGCGGCCCCGGGCGTCGCCCAGCAGGAAGATCGCTTTCCCTCGAGCGATCCGGACCCGCGGGTCGGCACCCCCAACGACCCCCGCTACGACTGCTCCGAGCCCGACGACGAGGACCGTGGGGCGGTCGAGCCGTGTCACTCGATCTACGACGAGCAGTTCAACCTCTTCGGGTTCGCCCCCGCGTCGACCGAGCGAACCGCCCTCTACAAGGATCCGGCCCGCTTCGGCATGGGTCAGGTCTCCGGCGTGTCGGCCGACCGGGGATGGAAGCACACGATCGGGTCCCCGGAGGTCGCCATCGCGATCATCGACACCGGCGTCCTGTGGAACGACCGCGACCTGCGCAAGAAGGTCTGGCTCAACGCCGCTGAGCTCCCCGTCCCCGAGGGAGCGACGTCCCACGACGCCGACGGCGACGGCGCGTTCACGGTCGACGACTACGCCGGTGACTCCCGGGTCACCGACGCCAACTCCAACGGCTTGCTCGACGGGCAGGACCTCATCCGCGCGTTCTCGGACGGGGTCGACGACGACCAGAACGGATACGTCGACGACATCGCCGGGTGGGACTTCTTCGACGACGACAACGACCCCGCGGACGTGTCGAGCTACTCGTCCGCGCGCAACCACGGGACCGGGCGCGCCGAGGAGGCCGCGCAGGAGACCAACGAGGGCGCGGGCGGGGCCGGCATCTGCCCGCGCTGCCGCGTGATGATGCTGCGCGTGTGGGACAGCTTCGTCGTCCCCGGCGATCAGTACGCGATGGCGACCGTGTACGCGGCCGACGCCGGCGCCCTCGTACAGGAAATCGCGCTCGGGGTGACGCAGAACACCCGCTCTGCCAAGGCGGCGAATCGGTACGCGTTCGAGAAGGGCATGGCGCTCATGCAGGTATCGAGCGATCTCAACACCGCCAACCACAACTACCCGACCAACTACAACGAGAGCGTCTTCGTCAACGGATGCGTCACCGACACCGAGGGCATATCGGAAGACCCGCCCCCCGGCATCGCCGAGCTGATCGACGAGCTCGGCATCGTCGACTCGCAGGCACCCGTGCAGACCTATTTCAGGAACTCGAACCTCACCCAGTTCGGCGCCCACGCGCACATCTGCATGATGGGCGATACCGGGAGCCAGGCGACCGGACAGGCGGCCGGAGCCGCGGGCCTGGTCCACTCGCGCGGGATCGAGCTGGCCGACGACATCGGGGGCCGGCTGACCTCGAACGAGGTCAAGCAGATCCTCACCATGACCGCCGAGGACGTCCTCCCCGAGAACACCCTGGGCGCGGGCGCGCCGGATCCGGCGCAGCCGGGGTGGGACGAGCGTTTTGGTTACGGCCGGACGGATCTCGGCTCCGCGCTGGCGATGGTGGCCCCCGGCACGATTCCACCGGAGGCGTGGATCGACGACCCCGCGTGGTGGGCGCTGCTCGACCCGGTCGAGCAAGCGAGCGTGCCGATCGAGGGTCACGTCTCGGCCGGCCGCTCGACCGGCTACGAGTACGAGTTGCAATGGGCCCCGGGAGTGGAGCCGGCCGAAGGTGACTTCCTGACGTTCGCAACGGGATCGGGCACGCAGGCGCGCGACGGCGAACTCGGGTCGCTCGACCTCGACGCGGTCGCGGCCGCGATCCCGGGTGCACGGACGGGCACGCCGCCGCGCGATCCAAACGAGTACGTCTTCACCGTTCGCCTCGTCGCGTCCGACGCCGACGGGAACCGCGGCGAGGACCGCAAGGCGTACTTCGTGTTCCACGACCCCACCCTGCACGAGGGGTGGCCCCGCTTCGAGGACACCGGGGGCGAGTCGTCTCCGGTCCTCTACGACCTAGACGGGAACGGAACCCTCGAGATCGTCGACGCCAACAGCTCGGGCGAACTCACGGTCTTCACCGCGAGCGGCGAGCTGTTGGAGTCGTTCAACGGCGGCGAGCCCTTCGTGCTCCCCCCGCCGCCCAACTTCCACCCCGGCGCGCCGGGATTCGCATCGGGCGCGGTTCCGCCGCCGACCGGAGGATGGCGGACGCCGGCGATAGCCGACGTGGACGGCGATCTCGCCCCCGAGATCGTCGCCGCCGCGGGGGCCGGCGAGGTCTACGTAATCGAGGCCGACGGGACCGTCGCCTCCGGCTTCCCGGTCGGCGTCGACCCCGCGCTCTCCGCGGTGCAGGTCCGGACCCGAGCCAACCACGTCAAGACCGGCATCGCCGGCGCTCCGGTGGTCGGTGATCTCGACGGCGACGGAACCAAAGAGATCGTCGTGGCCGCGCTCGACGGGCACGTCTACGCGTGGTCGGCGACCGGGGTCCTGCGCCCCGGCTTCCCCGTGCGCCTGGCCGACCCGGACGAGTCGTTCAACGGCGGCGAGATCTTCTCGACCCCGGGACTCGCCGACATCGACGGAGACGGGACGCTCGAGATCATCTCGGCCTCGAACGAGGTCTACGACACCGAGAATCGCTCCCCGTCGTCGCCGGGCGATCTCGTCGCCGCGTTTCGCAACCTCACGACCAACGTGCTCGCTAACTCCATCGGTGGGTCCTCTCGCTACTACGCGCTCGAAGACGACGGCACCTACGCGGACGGATGGCCGGTCGCGATCAACGGCGCGCTCCCCGATGCCCTCCCCCTGATCGGCCCGGGGCTCGCGCCGGCGGTGGCCGACCTCGACGGTGACGGCAAAGACGAGGTCGTCGCCACGATCTCGACGAGCGACGTCGAGGTGTACGGCGAAGGGGGGACGCGCGAGAACGTGTTCGCCAATACCGGCGCAGTCGGTCGCACCACCGATCCAGTCAAGATCCTCAACCTATTCGAGTACACCGCGATCGGCGATCTCGACGGAGGCGGTCCGGCGGTGTTCACCGGGGGGCTCAGCCTCAACGGGCTTTTGAATCTCGCGCTCGTGGGGCAGAATCTGCCGTTCGATCACGTCGTCCAGGGATGGGACGGGGCCACCGGCGAGTACCTTCCCGCCTTCCCGCGCGCCACGGACGATTGGCAGCTCGTGTCGACACCGGCGATCGCCGACGCCGACGGACAGGGCGGTCGCGAGGTGATTGTCGGGACCGGGCTTTACCTGCTGCACGCGTACGACTCGTTCGGCGAGGAGGTCGATGCCTTCCCCAAGCTCACGGGCGGATGGCTCTTCAGCATTCCCGCCGTCGGCGACGTGGACGGCGACGGCGCCCTCGAGCTCGCCGCGAGCACGCGCGAGGGCTATCGCTTCCTGTGGGATCTCGACGCGCCGGCCGCTCCCGAGGCGAACCAGGAGTGGTGGACCGAGGCGCACGATGAGTGCCACTCGAACCGTTACGGCACCGACTGCCGCCCGCCCACGCGCGTTCAGGACCTGTCGGTAGAGATCACGGACGGCGGCAACGGTCTCGACGCGACGCTGACGTTCACCGCAAGTGGCGACGACTGGTCCGTGGGCACGGCGTCGCGCTACGAGGTGCGCTATTCGAGCACTCCCATCGAGACGTTTGCCGACTGGCAGAACGCAACGCCGCTGGAGGGATTGCCCGACCCTGAGGGAGCGGGGCAGACCGAGACGATCGAGCTCGCGAACCTTCCCGGCGACACCCGCTCGTTCGCGGTCGTCGTCGTCGACGATGCGGACAACTCGTCGCAGCTCGCCACGATCACGGTCGGGGCGACCGAGACCGCGATCGCCTACACCGGCGACTCGTCGGCCAGGGTTGGGACCAAGGCAAGTCTCTCGGCGACTCTGACCACCGCGTCCGGGGCACCGGTCGAAGGCGCGGCCCTGTCGTTCTCGCTCGAGCGCGACACGGTCACGGCGACCACGGATGCGACCGGGAACGCCGTCGCGCAACTGCGGGTGAAGGGCCCGCCGGGACCCAAGACTCTCGTGGTGAGCTTCGCGGGGGCCGGGGACCTGTTGGCCTCGCGCCTCGAGGTCCCGTTCACCGTCGAGACCGGATCCGGCGGGACGGGGCCGGCATCTCGCGAACGACCGGCCGGCTCACCCTTCACCTCATTCTTCGACCACGCGTTCGACCTCGCGCGAAAGCTGATTCTCGGAAAGGCGGCGGCATGAATTCCATCCTGAAGTCGACCCTCGTGAGCCTTCTGGTGGGCGCGCTCTCGGTGGGCGCGGCGGTGGCAGGCGGCGTGCTTCGTCCGCCGTCGACGCTGACCGCCGACCCCGCCCCGGCCCCGCGCCCGGCGCAGACACCCCCCGAGCAGGGCGAAGCGCCGCCGCCGGACCCGGGCCCCGCGACCGCCGACGAGGAGCTCTCCCCTGAAGAGATCCCGCCAGTGGCGGCGTCGGACGTGAGCGCTCCGAGCGGCTCTCGGACCCCCGACGGCACGTTCCTGGTTGGTGCGGCGCGCGCCAGTCTGCTCCCCGCGCCGACGCTCTTCGGCGGCGAGCAGTGGCAGACCGAGGGCTGCACCGACTACGACGCGGGCCGTGTCGAGGGCGATCATCTGCTCCCCGAAGATGCCGACTCCATCAAGGGATGGCCGGCGGCATCGCCGGACTGCATCTACCTCGGCGGGTTCGGGCTCGGGCCGGTTCGGCCGGCCGAGCGCGTCGGTCAGGGCGGCGTGTGGGTCCGCACGGTCGCGATCTCAAACGGCGAGAAGACTTTTGTCTACTCGATCGCCGACACCGTCGGCTGGTTCGCCCGGTACGACTCGACCATCTGCGCCGACTGCGGGATCCTCGACGTCCGTGAACGCGTCGCGTCGGACCTGGGGATCGACGCGGGCGACGTCGTGGTCGGATCGACCCACACCCACGCCGGCGCCGACACCTATGGCGGCTGGGGCGGGATCCCGGACTGGTACCGCAACCAGATCCGCGACGCGACGATCGCATCGGCCAAGCAAGCCGTCGCCAACCTCGCCCCCGCCAACATCGAGGTCGGCGAAATCCACCTACGCGACCGCAACAACGAGCGCCGCGACACGTACTACTCGAACATCGACACCGGGGCGACGTGGCTGCAGGCGAGGTCGCTGCCCGTGACCGACTGCCCGGGCAACAGCGAGAGCGGCAACGCGACCGGAAACCCGAACTGCACGACGACATCGCGCGTGATCGCGACATGGTCGACCTACGCGGCCCACCCGACGATCGTGAGCGACCCGATACTGCACGCTGACTGGCCCGGCGCGGCGGCGCGCGCGTTCGAAGCGAGCTACGGCGGCGTGGGCCTGATGTTCGAGGGCGGACTCGGCAACGCGTCGGTCAGCGGCGCGGGCGGCGATGGCGACGAAGAGGAGGCCGAGCGGGCCGGCATCGCGATCGCAGAGGGCGTCGCGGCCGACATTGCGCGCGGCGGCACCATCCTCGCCACGAGCGACATGGGCGCCGCGGTGCAGGACATCACCCATCCCACCCAGACCAATCCCGGGCTCACGACGCTCGCGGTCGTGGGGCTGTTCGACCGCGAGTTCACGCCCGGAACGCCCGGGGGAGGACCGCCGGGGACGTACTACTGGTCGAAGCGGGGAGAGCTGTCGTCGTCGGGCGAGGACAACGATCCCGAGCCGCGCGGCGAGACCACCCGGGGCTGCTCGAGCACCGGGCCCACGGTGAGGACGACCACGGGGGCGCATCGCATCGGCGACTTCGTCGTCGCGTTCGCGCCCGGCGAAATCTTCTCGAACATCGCCGAGGTCGTGAAGGAGAAGGCAGACGCGTCGTCGATCACCATGGTGCTCGGACAGACGAACGACGCTCTCGGCTACATCATCCAGAGCTTCGAGTTCGACTCCACGACCAATGCCGTGACCGAGTTCGTGACGGAGACCGCGGAGTACGAAGAGGTGTTCTCGATCGACCGATGCTTCGGCGACCACGTGCTCGAGGCGATGCTCGAATCGACCCAGGCCCTGGGGGCCGGGCGCTGATGACCCGTGCGTCGCCACGGCGCGCGGCCTTGCTGCTTGCGCCGGTCGTAATCGGGGCGACGCTCGCGGTCGTCACTCCGATACGCGGAGACGCGCAGGAGGTTGTTGCCGGGGAGTGGATCGCCGGCGATCTCCACGTCCACACGACCTACAGTCACGACTCGTACGGGGGGCCCACCGACGACAACACCGGGCCCGACGAGGCCCACACGCTCGGCTATCCCGTGGCAGGACAGTTCGCCCTCGCCGCGACCCGCGGGCTCGATTATCTGGCGATCACCGACCACAACGACGTCAGGTCGGTTTCCGACCCCGGCTTCGGCGCCGCAGGAGTGATCCCGGTGCCCGGCTACGAGAACTCGCTCCGGGGGCACGCGCAGATGCTCGGTGCGATCAGGCTTTACGACAACGGCGACAGATCCGCCGACGCGGTCGAGCGCATCGCGGACGAGCTGCGCGCCGACGGCGGCGTCTTCCAGGTCAACCATCCCGCCGACGGCTCGACCGACTTCCCCAACGACTCGGACTGGGAGTACCTGTACGAGGTCGTCCCCGACACGGTCGAGGTGTGGAACATCTCGCGCCTTTACCAGCCCCCCGGTCCGTCTGGGTCGTCCAACGACGACGCGGTCCGGTACTGGGAGGGGTGGCTGGATCGCGGGCATCGGGTCGGTGCGACCGGTGGCAGCGACTCGCACTGGGTCTCGACCAGCGCCGTGCAGGGAGTCGGCCAGCCGACGACCTGGGTCTTCGTCACCGAGCGAAGTGCCGCAGGCGTCCTTGAAGGCTTGCGGGCGGGACGCACCTTCATCACGCATCAACCCCCCAACTATCGTGGGCCGCGCGTCTTCCTCGAGGCCGACGCGGAAGGCGACGGCGAGTTCGAGTCGATGGTGGGCGACGCGGTTCCGCCGGGATCGACGCTGCGGGTGAGAATCGAGGGCGCGCCCGGCTCGTTCGTGCGCGTCGTCACGACCGGGAGTCAAGAGGCCTTCGCGCCGGTGCCGGTGGTGAGTGCATCGTTCACGCACGAATTCACGCAGCCTGAGGGAACAACCTGGGCGCGCGCCGAGATCTTCGAGCCCGACGCGCGCGCGGAGCGGTCATCCCTGTGCGACGACGAGCTCGGCTCGGAGACGACGTATTGCCGGAACCATCTGTTGATCCTGGCGATGACCTCGGCGATCTACTTCCAACCGGAATCCATCGCTACCGCGCTCGACTACGTCGGCGACGAGCGCGGCCTCGGCGAGACCGTGCACCTCGCCGCCCGCCTGACGACCCTGGCCGGCGAGCCCGTCGTGGGCCGCACGGTGGCGTTTGAGATAGCCGAGCAGATGCTTTTCGCCACGACCGACGTGACCGGACTCGCCGAGGCGACCGCGTCGGTCCCGGACCACGGCCGCTCGCTGGAGGTCCGCGCCGTCTTCGCCGGCGACGACGTCTACCTGCCGTCGGAGGATTTCGCGACGATCACCTGGGGCGGCGGCCCCCCGCCCCGCGCAGCCTGAGCGCTTCAGGTCGCTCGACCTTGTTGTCTCCGGCCACCTCTCGGGTGGCTAATCGCAACAAGGTCGCGCCTAGCCGGGCACGCAGCGCACCGCGGTGAGGGTGCACTGCTTGGGTGCCCTCCCGAGATCGACGCCGCGCAGGGTCACGAACGGCAGCGTCAGGTGACTCGGATTCTTCGCGTCGTGCAGCACGGTGTTGACCCCCGCGGTCCGCTTCGGCACGTACGCGTAGTAGCTGTCGACCGCCGGGGGCGTGTGGATCTGCACGACGAGCCGGTGACCCGGACGGAACACGTGCCCCACGGGGAAGACCTCGACGAGGTACTTGTACGTCTTGTTCGGCTCGATGAACGTCGGGTTCGTGTGCGGTCGATGCGGACGATAGATCATGCCTCCCTCAGTTTTGTCGCTCAGACCCTGCTGGATGGCGCGGTGGCTCGCCTTGAGGAGACCGCGCTGGAGGTAGTAGCGCGACCCGTCCGGGCCCTCGTCGATCAGCGATACGAAGATCTCGGTATCGATCTCGGTCGAGCTCATGTGCAGCGTCGCGGTCGAGGGTCCGACGAGGGCCGCCGGTCTTGAGAACTTGGGGCTTACGTACTCCACCAGATCGGGACCGTCGGCGGTGGTGAACGGCGATCCGGCCGTGTGGCCCGCCTGGTAGCTCCACGACTGCCGCGGGCTCCCGGCGATGTACGAGTCCGACCCTTCGTCCTTGCCCGGGGACTCGAGGGTGAGGCCCCCGACCTCGCGCAGGAAGAACCTCGTCCAGCTCGTGTCTTCGAGCGGGAACGTGCGTGAGTCCTTGTGGCCGTTCGGCTTGTTGTCGACCATCTCGAACAGAGTGCGCACGCTCGAGCGGGCCGGACGCGGCCCCCGTCCGAGCAGCCAGTGGTCGAGCCACGCCTTCCGGTCGCGCTCCATCGCGGCGCTTTGCTGGGTGCCGTGGTCGCCGTTGGACATGAGCAGTCGCTTGTATGGCGCGCTGTCGACCTCCTCGAATAGGTGATAGGGGCCGCGCGGCCCCGTCTGCTCGTCCTGATACGCCCCGGCGATGTGGATCGGTACCTCGATGCGCTCGGCGTAGGTGATGAGCGAACGAACCTGCCACCAGGTGTTGTCTGTGTCCTGTGTCCCCTGAACGATCGGGTCGTTGAGGATCGTGCGTCCGCGCGTCCTGAAGTTCTCGGCGCACCGAGGATCGCCGTTGTCGAGCCCGTCGAAGGTTCCCCCGCCGACGTCGAACAAGGGGCGGATCGCTCCGGTCCACAGGAGCGGGAACCCATAGTTCGACACCCCACCCGGATAGACGATGCCGCGGTAGAGGTCGTCGATGAGACCCGACACCGACACCGCGTCGAGACTCGGGGGCCTCGTGGCGGCGATCATGAAGCCGGTGATGCCGCCGTAAGAGTGGCCGTAGTAGCCGATCTGTCCGTTGGACCACGGCTGCTTGCCGATCCATTCGATGACCTCGCGACCGTCGAGCGCGCTGCGCCACGAGAAGAGATCGAACTCGCCCCCGGAGCAGCCCGTGCCGCGTACGGATGCATGGATCGTGACGTAATCGTCGTAGAACTGCTTGGTGAGGGCGCGGCTCCCCTCGGCTCCCGTCGGATCCTCGCCGTCGGCCGACCCGCCGTCGTATCCGGACATCTCGAAGATCGTCGGGTAGGTGCGACCCTTCTTGAAGTCGTCGGGCATCCTGACGTTGATCGCGATCTCGATGCCGTCGCTCATCGTGACGTAGTCGGTCGGCGACGCGAAGGCGGGCGGCGCGGGGGACAGTAGGGCCGCCACGAGGCCGGTGAGCACGGCGAGGCGCAGGAAGCGGCGCGTGCGCGTGCCATGCGGGTTGGTACCCATCGAACCTCCCAGGTCTGTCGTCCCTAGAACCCTTCGGCGCAACGGCGCCATCTCCTACCCAGGCCTGCGGGTTGGCCGCCGACCTACTCGTCGATGCCGTAGGGGTGCATGTGGGTGTTGTCGCGCGAGCAGGCCGGCTCCGAGTCCCATGGGTCGCGCCCGGCGAGCTCGGCCGCGACGCACGTTACCCACGGCGCCATGACGCTCGTGGCGGAGACCGTCTCCTCGTAGTGACTCTCACCACATGGGTCGACCGCCTCGAGCGCACCGAGCGGGATCAGGCCGCCGCCATCTGAATCGTTCTGGGGGAGGCGGGTGAGCCAGAAGTCGTAGCCCGGGACGATGTAGCCGAGCTCGTCTTGTCCGAGGCCCAACACGAACTGATACTGCGCGTCGAACTGGTCGGTGATGATCGGCTCGAACGGCCGTCCCGTGTGCGCCTCCGGGCAGTCCTCGCGCCCGTAGCCTCCGATCTCGAGCTCGGGGAAGAGCTCTCCCGGCACGGTCAGGAACAGGGCCGGGCCGAGTTGGACCGCAACCATCTCGGTCTTGAACTGGGTCCCGGCCGCGGTCCCCGAGTAGACGCCGTCGCGGTGACCTTCGGTTCCCCATGACTCCGCACCTACGTAGGTCGGGACGTCGAACACCCCGGCTGCGTTGAGTGCGCGGAGCGCGGTGTTGTCGGATTCCATGTAGAAGACGCGCCGCCGGAAGTCGAGATCGGAGATGCCCTGGACGGGCGCGGCCGCGAGTGCTTCCTCTGCCGCCAGGGCCACCTGCCGTCCGATCTCGAAAGTGCGGTCCCACGAGACCTCGGTGCCGAACCCGGGCACGTCGACGCGGAGCGGAGTCATGAGCCCGCCGACCGAGCCCGAGAAGTACACCGCCGTTCCGCCGAGATCCTGCTCGAGCACCTCCCGTGCCCCGTGGACGAA
>JBOGXF010000093.1:0-35596 GCA_050694275.1 Actinomycetota bacterium
GCGCCAAAGAAGCACCTCCTGCTGTTAGATCGTGTTTGGCCCGAGAGAACTCTTGGAGACAGTTTGCGCGCTACGACACGCGACTACGCGTATTTCCGGTCAACATTCTTGGGCGCCGCACTAGACCGCGGCCCGCCGCTCTACGGAGGCCGCGAAGAAGCCGATCATCTCGGCGGCGGTGCGTTCGGGCAGCTCGAGCTGGGGGGCGTGACCGCAATCCGGCCACACGACTACCCTCGCCCCCGGAAGCACCTTGGACACCTTGCGCCCGAAGCGAGGCGTGATGAGGACGTCTCCCTCTCCATATATATAGAGCGCGGGGCAGCCCATCTTCGCGAGGCGCCTCCAGAAGCCGTTCTCGCCATCGGGCTGCTCGAGGTAGAGATGCCTGAGGGCCGAGGAGAAGGCGAGGCGGGCGCGCGGGCTCTTCCACGTCCTCAGGAAGTCGTCGATCGCCGCCTCGTACCACGAGTCGTCGATGCGGTCGGGGTCGGCGAAAAGACGCCGCAGGTCACGTCTCATCTGGCGGCGCGGGAGGCGTCCGAAGAAGAGCCCTACCTCGGGCCGGATCAGGCGCGCGAGCCACAGCGCCGGCTGGTAGGAGAACGCTGTTGCCGGGCACAGACAGGCGATTGCCGAGACCCGCCCCGGATGCGACATCGCCATCTCCATCGCGATCTTGCCGCCCATCGAGTTCCCGGCGACGAGAGCGCGCCGGTAATCGAGGGCGTTCAGCAGACCGACGACGCGATCTGCGAAGAAGCGGGCGTCGTAGGTGGCGACGGGCTTCGAGGACGCGCCGAACCCGGGCAGGTCGATCGCGATCACCCGGTGGCGGCGGGAGAGGTGTGGAATAGCCGTCAACCACGAGGCCTTGGTCGCGCCGAGCCCGTGGAGGAGGATCAGCGGCTCGGCACCCTCATCCCCGGCCGTCAGACCGGAGATGGCGACACCGCCCGCGTCGAATTGCTCAATCGAGTAACGGAGCCCACCCCTGTGGGGCCGTTCGAACAGCGGTTCGAACTCGAGCGCCCGCTCGATGCTGCCCCGCACGAACAAGCGTCTGGCGGCAAACGCCTCGATCCCGGAGAGCCTGCCGGCATCAATCGCGCCCCACGTTTTCGGGTCGGTGACGATCTCGGCGTCGGCCCGTCCCGACTGCGCACCTACCGTGCACGAGTCCCCTGCGGCGACGACATCACGCACGGTCCTGCCGGCGCGGATGCGGTAGCGGGTGGGCGGGAGATCTGAGGCGCCGAGAAAGCGCCGGGGCAACTGCTCGATCAGCGATGCGACTCCGTTGCCGCCCACGTTTAAGACTATAAGCGGGCTTGCCGCTGACGCTCGTCTTTGGTATCGGGATCGCTCCGGTTACGCGAGGACGTGCGCGGCGATCTCGGACCGGTGGGCGGAGCCGTAGCCCTCGAATGACTCGATCCATTGTGCGCGCTTGTAGAGGCGGTGCAGCGCGTGCTCCCAGGTGAAACCGATCCCGCCGTGGACCTGGATCGAGCGCTCGCACGCGTCCACCGCGGCCTCTGCCGCGGCCGCCTTCGCGGTTGCCGACGCGAGCGCCGCCTGCTCGTTTTCGGCGACGCACCACGCCGCCCAGTACGCAAGCGACCGGGCGAGCTCGCATTCCATGTACGTGTTTGCGATCTGATGGGACACCGCCTGGTACACGCCGATCGGCTTGTCGAACTGCCGCCGCTCTCCGGCGTGCTCCTGGGCGAGCTCGAACGCGCGCTGCGCAATTCCGACGGCCTCCAGCGCGAGGCTCGCGAGCGCGCGCCGGCGGATGCGTTCGACCACCGCGTCGGCGTCGCCGGGCACGACCAGGACCGTGGCGGGCACAGCCTCCAGCGACAGCCGCCCGAGCCGGCGCGTCGTGTCCATCGTCGACAGAGACGTCCGTTCGACCCCTTCGCCCGCGGCCTCGATCGCCCACAGCCCGATGCCCTCGGGAGCGCGGGCGACCACCACCACCGTGTCGACGAGACCGAGATCCGGCACGAGGGCCTTGGTTCCCGACAGCGTCCACCGCTCGCCCGCGCGCTCGGCCGTGGTCGCGACCCGTCCGGCATCCCGCAGCGCCGAAGGCCCGCCGGGTTCCGCCCATGCGAGGGTCGCGCTCGCCTCGCCGGCCGCGACCGCGGAGAGGAGATCCGGGTTCGACTCGAGCGCCGGGAGCGCGAGGGCGACGGTCGAGAAGTACGGCCCGGGATAGAGCGCGTAGCCGAGCTCCTCGAACAGGACCGCTTCGTCGATGAAGCTCATGCCGGCCCCACCGGCGGCTTCGGGCGAGGACAGCCCGACCCAGCCGAGTTCGGCGATCTGTCGCCAGCTCTTGGGATCCCAGCCATCGTCGGAATCGGCGAGTCCGGCGACCGTCTCTAAAGGAAGCTTGTCGGCCATGAACGCGCGCGCCTGCTCCCGGAGCATCTGCTGTTCTTCGGAAAAGGCGAAGTCCATAGAGTCAGCGACCTCTCGGGAGGCCGAGAACGCGCTCGGACACGATGTTCCTCAGGATCTCGGAGGTTCCGGCCTCGATCGTGTTGCCGCGACTGCGGAGCTGCTGGTACTGCCAGAAGCCGTTCCACACGGCCTCGTCGCCGTCGAGCTGCGCGTACGAGCCAATGATCTCGAGCGCGAGCTTGCCGAGTCGCTGGTTCGACTCTGACCAATGCAGCTTGGCGATCGATCCTTCCGGGCCGGGCACTCCGGTCTTTACCAGGGTGGTCAGCGCTCGGTAGTTCGTGAACTTGAGACTCTGCAGCTCGGTCCACTGCCGAGCGATGCGATCACGGATCAAAGGATCGTCCGCCGCGCCGGTCTCCTTAGCGAGGGCGATGAGCTTGCGCGTCAACACCTCGAGTCGTGCGGTGAGGGCAAAGCCGAGGGTGCCGCGCTCGTGCAGCAGGGTCGTCATCGCGACGCGCCACCCGTCGTCGACTTCGCCGAGAACGCTCGAAACCGGCACCCGAACCTCGTTGAAGAAGATCTCGTTGAACTCCGGATCCCCGGTGATCTGAACGAGCGGCCGCACCTCGACGCCGTCCGAGTGCATGTCCACGAGGAGGTAGGTAATGCCCTTGTGCTTGGGGGCGTCGGGATTGGTGCGGACCAACAGGATGCAGTAGTCGGCGATGTGTGCGAACGAGGACCACAGCTTCTGACCGGTGACGACGAAATGGTCGCCGTCCCGCTCGGCCCTCGTTCGGAGCGATCCCAGATCGGACCCCGCGCCCGGCTCGGAGAAGCCCTGACACCAGACGTCCTCGCCCGACAGGATTCGCGACAAATGCCGCTCCTTCTGCTCGTCGGTGCCGTGGGCGATGATCGTCGGCCCCCCCATGCCGAGCCCGATGATGCCGATGTGCTCGGGCGTCTCGGCGCGGGCCGCCTCCTCTAAGAAGATCGCTTGATGCGTGTACGGGGCACCGGCTCCCCCGTATTCCTTGGGCCAGGTGAGCCCGGCATAGCCGCCGTCGTGAAGCTTCTTGGCCCACTCCCTCTGGATGTCCTCTTCGGTCCGGCCCCGCCCATGGCCTCGTTCGCGCCATCCCTCGGGGAGGTTGTCCCCGATCCAGGAGCGGAGCTCCTTCCGGAAGGACGCCTCTTCGGGAGTGTCACGAAAATCCATGGGCGCGCATCTTATCCACCCAAAGCGAGGCGACCCCGGCAGGAGTGGCCCGTCGCCGGGCGAATACTCTCCGTTACGGCCCAGGAAGGGGCCCAAGAAGTAGGCTTGCTCGCTCGCGCCTACAGGGGGATGGCATGCCCGAAACCGAGATCAGCGTCAAGGAACTGACCAAGTCGTTCGGACCTCAGACGGTCCTCGAGGACATCACCTTCGACGTGCCGAAGGGCGAGATCACTCTCATGCTCGGCCCGTCGGGGACCGGCAAATCGGTCTTCCTGAAACACCTGGTCGGCCTGCTCAAGCCCGACCGCGGCGAGATCTGGATCGACGGGCGCAACGTGCCGGCGCTTCACGAGAAAGAGCTGTACGAGGTGCGCCGCAAGTTCGGGGTGCTGTTCCAGGACGGGGCGCTGTTCGGATCGATGAACATCTTCGACAACGTCGCCTTCCCCATGCGGGAGCACACCAAGAAGGGCGAGAAGGAGATCGCCGACGTCGTCAACGAGAAGCTCGCGATGGTCGGGCTCCAAGGGGCCGAGAAGAAGCTCCCCGGCGAGATCTCAGGGGGCATGAAGAAGCGTGCCGGCCTGGCGCGCGCCCTCGTTCTCGATCCCGAGATCGTTCTGTTCGACGAGCCGGACTCCGGTCTCGACCCGGTCCGGACTGCGTTCTTGAATGAGCTCATCATCGATCTCAACCGGCAGCTCCAAGCGACGTTCATGGTCGTGACACACGACATCGCCACGGCGCGACGGGTCGCCGACTACATCGGCATGCTCTATCGGAGAAACCTCGTCAAGTTCGGACCCGCGCGCGAGATGTTCGAGTCCGACATCCCGGTCGTGAAGCAGTTCCTGGCCGGCGACACCGACGGTCCCATCGGCATGTCCGAGGAGAAGGACCAGACAAAGGTTCAATCGACCTCCGGAATGACCGCGGCCGAGGTCGCCGAGCTCGAGCGCGCTGCCGGGGCGCCGGACGAGAACACCGATGTCACCACGACGACCGCGCGCCGAAAGAAACAACCCTGATGGTGGACACGTAGATGCCTGGTTTCCGCAATGTGGTCACCGAGACGGGCAATATGTTCGCGATCACGCTCGAGGCACTGCGCATCATGTGGAAGCCTCCGTATCCGTGGCGGGAGTTCATCCGTCAGTCCTGGTTCATCGCGAGCGTGGCCATGCTTCCGGCCGTGCTCGTGTCGATCGCCTTCGGCGCAACCATTGCGCTCCAGGTAGGAAACGTTTCCCGCCAGCTCGGCGCGGAGTCGCAGACGGGAGCGGCGATGGTCCTGGCGGTGGTGCGCGAGGCGGCCCCCATCGTCGCCGCGCTCCTGATCTCGGGCGCCGGCGGCTCGGCCATGTGCGCCGACATCGGCAGCCGCAAGATCCGCGACGAGATCGCCGCGATGGAGGTGCTGGCGGTCAACCCCATCGCCACCCTCGTCGTGCCCCGGATCTGGGCCGCGGTGTTCGTGGCGATGCTCCTCGACGGGTTCGTATCGGTCGCGGGGATCGGAGGGGGGTATTTCTTCAACGTCATCATCCAGGGAGGAACGCCCGGCGCTTATCTCGCGTCGTTCAACCTGCTGGCGCAGACCGCCGACTTGTTCGTGGCGATCCTCAAGGCCGGCATCTTCGGACTTATCGCGGCCATGGTCGCGTGCTACTTCGGCTTCTACGCGAAGGGCGGCCCCAAGGGCGTGGGTGACGCCGTCAACCGGGCCGTGGTCGTGACGTTCATGCTGATCTTCTTCGTCAACTTCGTGCTCACCGCTCTGTACTTCGCAATCGTCCCCCAGAAGTTCGGATAAAGAGATGGCGCAGGCGACCGGACAGATAAGGCGGACCTTCGCCCTCCCGGGGCGGATGGTCAACCGCGGCATCGACTCACTCGCCAACATCGGCGACCAGCTCGCGTTCATGGCGAAGTCGCTGGGCGACACGCTGTTCGCGACGCGTCACGTCGGCGAGATCGGTCGCCTGGTCTCCGAGATAACGCTCGGCTCGGGAGCTCTCATCGTCGGTGCCGGGACCGCGGGCGTCATCTTCTTCATGGCGTTCTTCACCGGAACCCAGGTGGGCCTCGAGGGGTTCAAGGGCCTGCAGCTCATCGGGGCCGAGGCGTTCACCGGATTCGTGTCGGCCTTCGCCAACACGCGCGAAATCACCCCTCTGATCGCGGGCGTCACCCTCGCGGCCCAGGTCGGAGCGGGGTTCACCGCCGAGCTCGGCGCCATGCGCGTCAACGAGGAGATCGACGCCCTCGAGGTCATGGCGGTACGGCCGGTCCCCTATCTCGTCTCGACCAGGATCATCGCCGCCCTGATTGCGATCACGCCGCTGTATCTGATTTCGTTGTTCGCTTCCTATATCGCAACCGAGGTCATCGTCGTCAACGTCCTCGGTCTCTCCGGGGGCACCTACGCCCATTATTTTGGGCTGTTCTTGCCGCCCATCGACGTCCTCTACTCGCTGATAAAGGCGATGGTGTTCGCGATCACCGTCGCGTTGATCCACTGCTACTACGGCTTCAACGCCAGCGGCGGACCCGCGGGCGTCGGCGTGGCCGTCGGTAAGGCCATCCGAGCGTCGATCGTGGCGGTCAACGTCATCAACCTGATGCTTTCGTCGTTCATGTGGGGTGTTTCGGAGACGGTGCGTATCGCCGGGTGACCGATCCCCTCGGCAGGAGGTAGCAAAATCATTAGGCTGCGGCAGGCCCTTATAGGACTCATCGCTCTGGCCCTTTTGGGCGGAGCGGTCGCGGTCACGGGCATCAACCTGACCAGAGGCGGCCTCTTCACCAGCTTCACGCCCACATTCGCGGACTTCTCCAACTGCGGCCAGGGCTTGCGCGTCGGAGGGGACGTGAAGCTGCGCGGGGTACTCGTCGGCCGCATCGAAGGCATCGAGCGAATCGAGAGAAGCAACTGCCGCGTGAAGCTCGGGCTCTTCGGCTCAGATCTCGATCAGATCCCCCAGAACGTTGCTGCGCAGATCCGGGCCAAGACCGTTTTCGGCGAGAAGTGGGTGGAGCTCCTGTACCCCGACGATCCCTCCTCCGCCCGGATCGCCGGGGGCGACGTCATCTCCCGCGATCGAACGATCGACCCCCTCGAGGTCGAAACGATCCTCAACACCGCCCTCCCGCTTCTGGACGCCATCGACCCGGAGCATCTCGCAGGAGCCCTCGAGGCGCTCGCAACCGGGTTCGTCGGCCACGAGGATGCCGCGATCGAGGCGATGGAGCGCGGCATTGAAGCGCTCCGGCCCCTCAACCGCAACAAGGGTCTGCTCGCCGAGGGCATCCGCCAGCTCGAGGAGTCGGGCGAGGTCCTCGCCGAGGTCGACGACGATCTCCTCTCCGCATTCGACAACCTCGATCGGCTCAACCGTTTCACCTCGGCCAACTCTGATCTCGTCGAGGAGAGTCTGCGCAAGGCTCCCGAGCTGCTCGACGAGCTCACGCTCTTGTTCGAAGCACGTTTCGAGGACTTCACCAAGCTCGCCGACAAGGGCGCTACCGTCGTAGGCGTCCTGGCCGCGCGCGCCGACGACCTCGACCGTCTCTTAGACGTGCTTCCGAGGTTCAACTCGAGCTGGATCCGAAACCTCAACCACGTCTGCCGCCACCGTCAGGTGACCGACGAGCCCGGCCAGTCGGAGGGCGACCGTGTTCCCGGGCGCTGCTGGAGAGTTCACAACCTGCTGTCCGAGAGCCAGGGCGCGTACGGTCCCGGTGAGTCGCCCGATCCCGACCGGGCCAGCGCGGCCGACTACCGGGCGGCGGGGCTCGACAAGGACACCCCGGTCGGCCGTCTCCTCTACGCACCTGCGGTGCTGGGAGGGGCGCGATGAGGGCGACCTCGATCAAGCTCTCCGTTTTCACCGCCTTCACGATCATCGTGACCTACTGGCTGGCCGCGGTGATCGGAAACTTCTCGCTGTTCGCTGATACCTACTCGGTCAAAGCGCTGTTCACCGACGCGACGGGAATTCTGAACGGCGATCTCGTCAAGATCGCCGGAGTCGATGTGGGCAAGGTCACCGGATTCGAGGTCGAGAACGGCCTCGCGGTCGTGTCGATGGAAATCGAGGGTGAGGTAGAGCTGCCCGAGAACGTCATCGTCGACATCAAGTTCCGCAACCTCTTGGGGCAGCGCCTGATCAACCTCGTCCGCCCCCAGGATCCATCCGAAGAACCTCTCGAACCCGACGCGGTCATCCCGGTGACGCAGACGCGCTCGGCTCTCGATCTGTCCGTCGTGTTCAACAACCTGCGGCCGCTGATCCAGACCACGAATCCGGAGGATATAAACGCGGTCGCCGAAGCGGTCCTTGAGGTCTTCGAGGGGCGCGAGAAGCAGTTTGCCGAAACGCTTGGGAACATCGGCAGCCTGACGCAGACACTGGCGGACCGCGACCAGCGGCTCGCCCGGCTCGTGACCGACCTCGACGATCTCACCGCGGTCCTCAACCGGCAGTCGGGATCGATCAGCCAGGGCCTGAGCCGCTTCACCGAGTTCATGGAGTCGCTCGCCGAAGTCACGCCCCGTATCGAGCGGGTGGTCGATCAGCTCGAGGGCGCCTCGACCAAGTTCGGAGGTCTGCTCGAGCGCAACCGCGCGAACCTCGACCAGGAGCTCGACGACCTGGCGGTGCTCCTCCAGATCATCGAGGACAATCTCGGCCCCCTCGACCGAGTGGCTAAGAACCTCAAGGAGGTCCTCCTCGCGACCGCTCGCAGCCAGGGATACGGCAAGTGGTGGAACCTCTACGTCGTCAACTTCTGCCTCGAGCAGGCACCCAACGCGCCGGCACCGCTGGGGTGCGAGCGATGAGCATCAAGAACTTCCGCGAGCGCTCCCCCGTCCTGATCGGCCTCATCTCGATCGCGACCATCGCGGCCGCCACGACCGGCGCGTTCTTCATCGATCGCGTGCCGTTCGTGAAGCAGGCGTACGACGTCAAGGCCGAGTTCGCCGACGCGGCCGGGCTCGCCCCCGAGAACCAGGTGCGCGTCGCCGGCGTCAAGGTGGGCACGGTCAAGAGCGTCGAGCTCGCCCAGGACCGCGTGCTCGTGACGATGGAGATCGAAAACGCAATCGACATTCCCGCAAATGCGTTCGCAGAGATCAAGCTCGCGACGCTTCTCGGTACCAAGTTCATCGGTATCGAGTCGAGCGGTGGCGGACCCTTCCTCGAGTCGGGCGACCTCATCCCGCTCGAGCGGACGTCGGTTCCGTACGAGATCTACCAGGCGTCCAACCAGGGCACCGGAGTCCTCGAGGATCTCGACGGCGACGCGCTCAACGCCATGTTCCAGCAACTGACGAAGCTCGTCGAGGAGTCCAAAGAGGAGCTCGGCGAGGCCCTCGGCGGCCTGAACGATCTCGGCACGGGTCTCAACGCGAAGCAGGACGATCTCGAGTCGCTGCTTGCCGGGGCCAACGACCTCACCGACTTGCTGTCGGACAACGGCGACGAGGTCGTGCGGCTCATCGACGCCTCGAACGAGGTCCTCGGATCGCTGGCGCGCAAGCGGCAGGACGTGCAGTCGCTCCTCGCGGCAACCCGCGCCATGGCCGGTGAGCTGACGGCCGTCCTGCGCGACAACCGCAGCAACCTCGACTCGATCTTCGTCGACCTGCACAAGGCGTTGGTGGTCCTCGAGCGCAACATCGAGCATCTCGACATGGCGTTCGAGTTCGCGGGCCCGTCGTCTCGCTACTTCGGTTCGATCTTCACCCAGGGGCGCTGGGGCGACATCTACAACTGCGCGCTCATCCTGACCGGCGGATGCGAGGGCTGATTGAGATGACACGATTCATCAGACCCCTCGCTTCCATCGTCACACTCTTACTCGTCGCGGGCACCCTCGGGCTCGGTTACAACGCGATCCGCGGGGACAACGGCACCTACCGCGTGACCGCTTTCTTCGAGAAGGCGATCGGGCTGTTCCCCAACTCCGACGTCACGATCCTGGGCGTGGCCGTCGGCAAGGTCACGAGTGTCGAGCCTCAGGGCCAGACGGTGAAAGTCGAGATGAACATCTCGGACGAGCACAAGGTGCCGGTCGATGCCTTCGCCCAGATCGTTCCGATCTCGGTGATCTCCGACCGCTACGTGCAGTTCGCTCCCGTGTACGCGGGGGGAGCCGCTCTCGAGGACGGCGCGGTGCTCGGGGTCCAAGACACGCAAATCCCCGCGGAGCTCGACGACGTCTTCAAGCAGCTCAAGAAGCTCCTGGACGCGATCGAGCCCGGCGAGGAAGGAGAGCCGGGCGCGCTCGGGGAGCTCATCGTCCAGCTCAACGACGCCCTCGCGGAGCGCGAGGAAGATCTCAGGGGGACGCTCGTGAGTGGCGCGCAGCTCACCGGCACCCTGGCCGACGCCCGCGAGGACCTGTCCGGGCTTCTCGTAAACCTCGACGACCTCTTCGGCCGGCTCGCGACCCGCGCCGACTCGCTCGGCACACTGAACCGCAACTTCGCCCTGGTCATGACGGCTCTCGCCCAGAGCAGAGAGGACCTCGAGGGCACGCTGGCCAACCTGGCGTCGGCAACCGGCGAGCTCGGAAGCCTCGTCAGAGAGCACCGCGGGCGCCTCGGACGAGATCTCAGGCTCGCCGCGCGCATCACCTCGACCGTGCTCGAGAACCGGGCTTCGGTCGAGGAGTCGCTCAGATGGCTGCCCACCATCGGCAAGGGCGTCGCGGCCGCGTATCACGGGGGCGAGATCGACGCCGTCGATGTGCGCGACAACCTCATATCGGGACGCTGCGACGAGTTCGAGGAGCTCCCCGAGGAGGTCCAGGACTTACTCGAGGAAGTAATAGACGAGCTGTGCGGCACCCAGGAGCCGCGCGGTCGCTCGGAGCGCGACCAAGTAGCCCCTCCGCCCGCGCCCGAGACCGAGCCACAGCTCGACTGCACCAAGAGCGTCAAGAAGGTCAGGCGGCAGATCCGGCGCATCGCAAAGATGGAAGAGATCTCCCCGGACCTGCAAGACGAGATCGTCGATCCGCTCAAGAAGAAGCTCCGCAAGCTGTCGCGCAAGTGCGAGGAACTCGGCGGCGCGATCACGGACCCAGATCAGCTCCTGCAGGACATCTTCGATGAGATCGGCGATACGCCCGAGCTCACAGATGAGCTCGACGAGCTCACGGGCGACCTCGTCGGAAGCGCCGCAGGCGAAAGCGCCGCTCCCGCGCCGTCTGTTGGGTTGCTCGAGCGCGTCGGGTCGTGGTTCGGGGGCTTGCTCGACTTCGTGGGGTGGTCCGGATGATCCGGCGAGTGAGCCTTTTGATCGCGACCACGATCCTCACTTCGTCCTGCGCGGTCCTCGGATTCGCCGGCGACTGCGGTGGGACCGAGATCCTCGGCCGCTTCGACCAGGTGGGCGACCTTGTCGAAAACGCCACCGTGCAGTCGGGCGACGTCGAAATCGGAAGCGTAACGGAGATCGCGCTCGACAAACAGAACTGGGTCGCAAACGTAACGATGTGCCTGAACGAGAACGAGAACATGTCCACAGACGTCGAGGCAGTGGTACGCACAACATCGCTTCTCGGCGAGAAGTTCATCGACCTGAGACCTCTGTCCGATGGTCCGCCGTTCCTTGAGGACGGCCATGTGATCGAGATCGCCGACACGTCGAAGGCGACCGAGCTCGAGGACGTGTTCGCCCGGCTCGCTTCGGTACTCGGTACCGGCAACCTCGAGCAGATAAACCGCTTCACGACGGCCCAGGCCAACATCCTGCGAGATCACGCCGGCGACCTCCGCACCGTGCTGGGGAGGCTCAACGACTTCACCGGGACGCTCGCGTCGCGACAAGACCAGATCACCGGCGCGGTCGACAACCTCGACCTCGTCGCCAAGACGGTGCTCGATGACTCCGACGTGCTCGAGCGTTTCCTCGAGTCGTTTGCGGATTCTTCTGCGGTGTTGGCGGACCAAAAGGAGGCGCTCCAGAATCTGCTCGCGTCACTCGACGAATTCACGCTCGTGAGCGTGTCGCTTCTCGACGCCACCGAAGACGATCTCGACCGTCAGTTCTCCGATCTGCGTCCGGTCCTGCGAACCCTCGTGGTGAACAGCCGCAACGTCGCGGAGACGCTTCGGACGCTGGCGACGTTCGCCGAGTGGTTCCCCGAGACGATGCCCGGCGACTATCTCCAGCTCGACGTCTGTCAGGCCGGCGAAGGGGAGTTCGGACAGGGGGCGGCCTGTCCGCAAGCGATCGCCAACGACGACCCCGACTCGGCCGCCTCCTCCTCGTCCTCCCGCGCCGAGAACGATCTTGAGTTCATCCTCCGGGCCCCGATGAGAGGTGATCGTTGATGGCACTTCTCGGGCTCGCCGCCAAGACGAAGATCAAGATCAACCTCATCGTCTTCGTGGTGCTCGCGATCGGGCTTTCATACGCGATGGCCACCCAGGTTCTGTCGATCCTTCAGGACCGCTACTCGGTCTATGGGATCTTTTCCGACGCCGGTGGCGTGTTCACCAACCAGGAAGTCACCTATCGGGGAGTGACGGTCGGGAACGTCGGCGACATGGAGGTCGTCGAGGAGGGCGTCAAGCTCGAACTCCTGATCGAAGCGAGCACCCGCATCCCCAGAGTGGGCACCGAGGCCCGCGTCATGTTCAAGTCGGCGGTCGGCGAGCAGTTCGTCGACATCCTGCCGGGGAGCGAGGGCGAGCCGTTCTTCGAGGACGGTGACGAAATCCCCCTCGAGCAGACCTCGATCCCGGTGAGCACGCAGGAGCTCCTGACCACACTCCAGAACGTGCTGGCGGGCGTCCCGCCGGAGGATCTGAAGGGCGCCGTAGATGCGCTTGGACTGGGTCTCACCGGCCGGGGGCCGGATCTCGCAACGATCATCGAGTCGATGGCCGAGCTCGCGGATCTGTTTGCGGAGCGCGCTCCGGAGGTCGAGGGAATCCTCAGGAAGGGAACGCAAGTCGGTGGGGCGTTCCTCGACTCGAGGCGCGATTTCGCTCGCGCCATCTCGGAGCTCGTGACGGTCAGCGAATCGCTTGCGTCGAGCACCGGTGACCTCGAGGCGCTGATGGAAGCCGGCAACCTGACGTCCGATGAGGTCGTCGCTCTCATCCGGGAAAACCGGGCCGCCCTCAACGAGTTCATCATCGAGTTCGCCGAGGTCAACAAGCTTCAGGCCGACCACAGAAACGACCTGTCGCAGCTCTTCATCCATCTGCCCACGGGGCTTAACCGAGTCGTCTCCGCGTTCGAGCCGGCCACCGGGCTCGTTCGCTTCGGCCTCGTGGAGGACGACGAGAACCACGGGTGCGGCTACGGGACGGAGCGGCGCCAGCCGTTCGATCGCTCGCACAAGCTCCCGCCGAAGAACGCGCGTTGTGGGGGCGGGGGGTCCTCGGGTGGGGCCGCGGCCTCAACGACGGTGCCGTCGCAGCAGGCCGAGGAAGACCGCGTCTCTTCGCTCCTGGGAGGGCTCGAAGCCGGCACGAACGATTCGGCCCTTCCGGCGCGCATGTCCGATCTGTCCTGGGTGCTCTTCTACGTAAACGGGCTGTAGATCGCGCGCCGCCCACTTACACTGATTCAAGTGACTTCAGATCCCGCGGTCCTAGAGGGCCACGAGTGAAGCTTGACAACGGCAACCAGAGGGGGGCGGAAGCCACCCGAAGGGCGTCCGGTCAAGCTTTGCTCGCACAGACTTCCACCGAGGAACGGCCGAGGCGACGCCTTCTCGTCCCCGCCCTGATCGGAGCCCTCGTCGTCGCTCTCATCAGCGCCGGCGCCCTCGGGTTCCTGCTCGTCCGGAACCTCGACACAACGTCCGGCGAGGTCGGTGATTTCCTTGCCGCCCGAGCCGCTCGCGTCGAGCGGTCGTCCGAGACCGTCATGTCGCTGCTGCTCAACTACGACGCGACCAACATCGACGAGGTCGCCGACCGGATACTGGCGCTGTCGACCGGGGACTTCCGTGAGGACTACCGGGAGCTGATCCCCAACCTGGGCCCCGCCCTCGAGGAGACGTCGAGCTCGTCGCGCGGTCAGATACTCGAGGGGCCGGACGTTTCCTTCCGCTCGCCTTCGCAAGCAGTGGCGATCGCCCGCGTCACTCAGACCACCCAGTCGCGCGAGAACCCGACGGGCAGGACCATCGATTACGTGCTGCAGCTCACTCTCGTCAACGTCGAAGGCGAGGGGTGGAAGGCCGACCGCGTCGAGATCCTGAGCACCACCAACCTCCCCTAACGACCGCGAAGGTTGCGCGTCTCAGGCCCCTGACAGGCTTCAAACGCGCAACCTTGGGGGTTATGACGAGCCGAAGGTCTCGATGAGGGCCTGGTAGTTCTCGAGCATGCGCTCGGGCGGGGGCCCGTACCATGGGCCGGCAACCATGAGCCGGTCGGCGATGCCCGACCACCGTTTGACCTTGTCCTTCACTTCGTCCTTCGTGCCGGCGGCGGCGATCTCGTCGCACATCTCGTCGTCGATCAGCTCGATCATGCGTTCCTTGTCGCGGGCGTCGAACGCGCTTCTTAGGTCGCCGATGAGGTGATCCCGGCCGTGAAGCTCGAGGATCCCCCGGTAGGTACGGGTGGTGGCGTAGAACGCGATCTGAAGCTTGACCTCCCGCCGGGCGAGGTCGACGTCGTCCGAGATCGAGATCATGGGACTCGCCGAAAGATTGCATTCGGAAGGCTTTCGCCCCGCCTTCTCCGCCCCCCGTTCGATCTCCGGGCGGATGACTTCCTCCAGGTACTTGGGCGACGCGAGCGGATGCCCGAGAAGACCGTCGGCGACCTCGCCCGCAGCGCGCGACATGATCTTGCCGACGGCCGCGAAATACACCGGTACATCGCGCGGCTCGGGTTGACGCCGGCCGCCGAATACCGGCATCGTCACGGTGTAGAACTCGCCCTCGAAAGTGACGTCCTCTCCCCGGTTCGCAGCCCACACGACGCGCATCGCCTGCGTGTACTCCTTCAGCTTCGGCACGGGGTGCTCGAAGGGGACCGAGAAGCGGTTCTGGTTGACGCGCTTGACCTGGGTGCCCAGGCCGAGGATGAAGCGCCCCCCGGAGAGTTCGTCGAGATCCGCCGCCTCCATGGCGGTGATCGTGGGGGACCGGGGAAAGGCCAGCGTGATGGCCGTCCCCACCTTGATCTTCGACGTCGCCTGAGACGCGACAGACGACTGCATGAACGCGGTGTGAGTGGTCTCGGCCGCCCAACACGATTCGAAGCCGGCGTCCTCCACCGTCTTTGCCATCGGCCCGATCATGCTCATCGGTCCACCGACGCCGATGCCGTAATCCATGCCCTGCTCCTCTCGAAGAATTCGCTGGGACTATATCCGCCTCACCACCGGCGCACCCCGACGAGTTGTGCTATCAACCGTATCTGGCGACGCACATTCAACAGGAGGAACAGGTGCCCGAACTGCTGGACGAGGAAGAGATCGAACAGCGGCTCGACGAGCTCGGCGATTGGGAGCGCGACGGCGATGAGATCACGAAGGTCTTCGAGTTCGAGGACTTCGGCGCGGCGATGAAATTCGTGAACGAGGTCGCGAAGCTGGCCGACAGGTACGACCACCATCCGGACATCGATATCCGCTGGAACCGGGTGCGGCTCGCCCTCTCAACTCATGCGGAGGGGGGCCTGACCGGTTACGACTTCGATCTCGCCGGCGAGATCGAGCAGTCGATCGCCTAGTTCCCCGCGCCGGCGCCGGCCGTCTCCTCCCGCAGCCACGACGGGAGAGAGAAGGTCACCGCCTCCTGGGTCACCTCTTGGGTCTCGATGGTCTCGTATCCGAGCTCGGCGAGCCTCTCCAGAAGACGGTCGACGAGAACCTCGGGGGCGCTTGCGCCCGAGCTCACCCCCACCGTCTCGGCCCCCTTCAGCCATGCCTCGTCGAGATGGGTCTCGTCGGGAACGAGGTGGGCCGGGGTCCCGGCTTTGATGGCGACCTCGACCATGCGGTTCGAGTTGGAGGAGTTGAGCGCTCCGACGATGAGCACGACATCCGACTCCGGCGCGATGGCCTTGACCGCGACCTGCCGGTTCTGGGTCGCGTAACAGATGTCGTCCTTACTCGGGCCCTGGATATCGGTGAACTTATCGCGCAGGGCTTCGACAACCTCCAGGGTGTCGTCCACCGACAGCGTCGTCTGGGTTAAATACGCGAGCGGCTCGTCGGGGTCGACGTCGAGATCGTCGATCTGGTCGGTGCTCTCGATCACGTAGGTGCGATCGGGGACCTCTCCCGAGGTGCCCTCGATCTCCTCGTGGCCCACGTGGCCGACGAGGATGAGCTTTCGCCCGCCCCGGTCGAACCGCTTGGCCTCGAGGTGGACCTTGGTGACGAGCGGGCAGGTCGCATCTATGACCTTGAGGTTGCGGTCTTCCGCGTTCCGTCGCACCTCGGGTGAGACTCCGTGCGCGGAGAAGACACACACGGCCCCCTCGGGGATGTCGTCCTCGGAGTCGACGAAGACCGCGCCGCGCGCCTCGAGCTCACTCACGACGTGGCGGTTGTGGACGATCTCCTTGCGCACGTAGACGGGCGCACCGAGTTGGTCGAGGGCGCGCTCGACGATCTGCACGGCCCGGTCGACGCCGGCACAGTAACCGCGGGGGGCCGCGAGCAGGACCTTCTTCATGAGGTCATGGTAAAGGCCACCGCGCTTCCTTGATTGCGACGTCAGGCTTTGCGGGATCTCTTTGCCACTGCCTCCTGGTAGAGGTCCAACTGGCCCGCCTCCTGACTCGACGGGCACAGCGGTTCGACCACGCAGTCCTCGCATTTGGGCCGCTTTGCTTCGCAGATCTGGCGTCCGTGCTCGATCAGGAGGTACGGCAGCTTGGGCCACTCCTCTTTTGGCACGAGGGCCATGAGGTCCTTCTCGATCTTGGCCGCGTCCTTGGGGCCGTGCCGGGTCAGCCCGAGCCGCACCGCAAGCCGCCCGACGTGCGTGTCGACCGCGATGCCCGCGTCGGGATCCTCCTTCAGCGCGTCGGGGTAGCAGTTGGCCTGCACGATGTTGGCGGTCTTGCGGGCCACCCCGGGCAGGGTCACGAGCTCGGAGATCGTCCTGGGGACCTCGCCGTCGAAGTCGTCGAGAAGCTTCTGCGCGAGGCCCCGAAGCGCCCTCGTCTTCTGGCGAAAGAACCCCGTCGCGTGGATGTCCCGCTCGAGCTCCTCCTCGGGGACCGCAAGGTAGTCCTCCGGGCGCTGGTATTTCACGAACAGAGTGCTCGTGACTTCGTTGACCTTGACGTCGGTCGACTGCGCCGAGAGCACGGTGGCGACCACGCACTCGAGCGGGGTCGAGTAATTGAGGGCGATCTTGGCCCCGGGGTGGGCCCCCTTCAACCCCGTGAGCAGGTCTCCGAGGCGTTCGGCCGCGGTCGCGGAACGATCCGTCGCCATGGCCGTGAGCCTACCGACTCAGTTTGCACAAACAAACAGTCGTTTGGTAACCTGCTGCCATGGCGATCCAGACAGACGAGACGAAATCGCCGCGGCAGACGGCGCCGCGCGTTCGGACCCCCCGTCGAGAGGAGATGGTCCGGGTGGCGGCACGCCTCTTCTCCGAGCGCGGCTATCACGGCACCTCGATGCGCCACCTCGGTGAAGCTCTCGGGCTTCTCAGGGGCTCGCTTTACGCACACATCGGGGCCAAGGAGGAGTTGCTCTTCGACGTCATCGACGAAGGGGCCGACCGCTTCCTTCAGCGCGCCGAGGCCGCGGCCACCCTCGACGCCCCCGCCGCCACCCGTCTAAGGGAGCTGCTCGTGGGCCACGTCGAAACGGCGATCGAGCACCTCGACGCCGCCACCGTCTTCCTGAACGAGTGGCACTACCTGTCCGACGGGCTGCGCTCGACGATTCAGAACAAACGCGACCGCTACGAATCGCTCGTGCGCGACATCATCGCCGACGGTATCCGGCGCGGCGAGTTCCGCGCCGACGCCGACGTACGGCTCGCGGCGATCCTCGTGCTGTCCGCCGGGAACTGGGTGTACGCGTGGTATCGGCCCGGCGGCGAGTTGACCCCGACCGAGATAGGCGAAAGGTTCGCCGACATGTTGATCGCAGGGCTGGAGGGACGATGACCTACGAAGAGAAGCTGGCGCGCTTTCAGGAGCATGTCGAGGACGGCGGGAAGGTCGAAACCAACGACTGGATGCCGGACGACTACCGGCGCGGGGTCCTGAAGTTCGTGGAGATGCACGCAAACTCCGAGATCATGGGCGCGCTCCCAGAACGAGAGTGCCTGCCGAGCGCGCCGACTCTCAAGCGCAAGATGTCGCTTGCCGCCAAGATCCAGGACGAGGTCGGTCACAGTCAGCTCCTGTACCGCGTCGCGGAAGACCTCGGCAAGAGCCGCGATGCGATGTATTACGATCTCGTCTCCGGCAGGTCCAAGTTCCACAACGTGTTCCATTACCCCGTCAAGCACTGGGGCGACGTTGCGATCATCGGCTGGCTCATCGACGGCGCCGCGTTGGTGACCCAGGCCGCGCTGCTCGACTCCTCCTACGCGCCCTACTCGCGCGTGCTGAAGCGGATCTGCTCGGAGGAGCAGCTTCATCTCCGCCACGGCGAGAGCATCACGCTCGAGCTTGCGTCGGGTACCGACCCTCAGCGCGAGATGTTCCAGGAAGCGCTCAACCGCTGGTGGCTCCCGATCATCCACTTCTTCGGCCCGAAGTCGAATCCGGACAAGGACCTTCTTCTCAAATGGAAGGTCAAGACCCGCACGAACGAGGACCTGCGCCAGGAATTCCTCGACCGTTACGTCCCGAAGGTGCTCGAGCTCGGCTTCACCTTCCCAACCCCGGTGCCGTACCACGACGAGGAGACGGGCCACCGGCTCGTCCGAGACGAGGACATCGACTGGGCTCCCCTGGAAGCGATCAAGAAGAACCAGGGGCCCGAGACCGAGCGTCGTCTGCAGAAGCGCCTCCACATCTACGAGAGCCATCGCTGGGTGCGCGAGTCGCTCGCCGAACCCGCGATCCATGCCGCGTAAGGAGTAGCAAATGGACGTGTACGAGGTCTTCCGGCGAACGGGGCACAAGGACCCGTTCGAGCACTGCGGGAGCGTCACCGCGCCCGATTCCCAGATGGCGCTCATGATGGCCAAGGAGTGCTTCTTGCGGCGACGCGAGGGCGAGCATCTTTGGGTCGTGCGCCGCTCGAGCATCCACTCCTTCGAAGACGAGAGCCTCCTTGAGATCGCGGCCGAGAAAGGCTATCGGTTTGCGTCCGCTTACCGCGACGTCGTCGACAAGCGCAAGGCGGCGAAGAGACGCGCCGAAGAGGTCGCCGCGACATGAGCGAGGCCCTCGTTTCTCTGTTGACCGCGCTCGCCGACGACGAGCTGATCCTCGGACACCGCCATTCCGAGTGGACCGGCTTCGCGCCATACCTCGAGGAGGACGTTGCCTTCAGCTCCATCGCTCAGGACGAGATCGGTCACGCCATCGCCTACTACTCGCTCGTCGGGAAACTGACGGGGACCGACCCCGATCGCCTCGGCCTGGGACGTGACAAGAACGAGTACCGCAACGCGATTCTCTGCGAACGCGACAACCGTGACTGGTCGTACACGTTGGCGCGCCACTGGCTCTACGATCACGCAGACGACGTCCGGCTCGAGGCTCTCGAGGACGCAGCCGACGACGACTTCGCCGCGCTGGTCAGAAAGATCCGCCGCGAAGAGCGCTATCACCTCTTGCACGCGGACTCGTGGCTGAAGCGCGTCGCTCACGGTCCCGTAGAGGGTCGCAGCAAGCTCATCGACGCGCTGACGAACACGATCGGCGAGGCTCTCGGGCTGTTCGAGCCCATCGAACTGGAAGAGGAAGCGATCAAGGAGGGGTTCCTGCCGGTTCCGTCCGACGAGCTCAGCCGCCGCTTTTTCGATCGGGCCGCGCGTGCGCTCGACGAATTCGGCCTGCCGACCGAGGTGCGGGCCGGGCTCGACGACCATGCCGAGTTCATCGCGTCGTCGTCGGGGGATCTCATCGCCGAGGAGAACGGTGGCTCCGCCGAAGAGCCCGCCGCCCCATCCGGTCTCGGGGGCCGCAGGGGCCGGCACACCGATGAGTTCAGCTCGTTGTGGGAAGTAATGACGCAGACCTACCAAGCGAATCCGGGGGCGACGTGGTAGCGACGAGGACACTCGAAGAGACGGTCTGGGATGCCCTGAGGGAAGTGATGGATCCGGAGATCCCCGCGGTCTCGGTCGTCGACATGGGCATGATCAAGAGCGTCTCGGTCGACAATTCGCGCGCTCAGGTGGACGTGCTCCCGACCTTCACCGGCTGCCCCGCGGTGCCAATGATCAAGCAGGATGTCGAATCCGCCGTCGCCCGCGTCGCCGGCATCGAGGAGGTACGCGTCGAGTTCTCTTACGATCCCGCGTGGACGACCGATCGGATCACCGACGAGGGCAGGCGCAAGCTGAAGGAGTTCGGCCTCGCTCCCCCGACGGGCAAGGGGCCGGTGTTGGTGACCGAGATCGGCCTTCCCACGGTGGCCGTATGCCCGTTCTGTGGATCGCGCAACACGCGCAACGAGAACCCGTTCGGACCCACTCCCTGCCGGGCGCTCTACTACTGCGAGGAGTGCAGGAACCCGTTTGAGCAGTTCAAGCCGGTCTAGAGACCCTAGTGGCCCGTCCCATGACGTGAATCTCGTTTTGGCGAGGAAAAAGCAAGTCTCGCAAGGCCGCAGGGAGCGTGCGTACCTGGAAGGTACGTGCGCGACTGAGAACGCCGCGAGACGCAGCCTTTTTCCCGCCAAAACAGGTGAGATGTTGTGGGACGGGCCACCTTACGCGGTCAGGGCCGGGGTTCGCTCCAGAACGTCGAGGAAGGCGCGCACCACCTGAGGGTCGAACTGGCCCCCAGACGCCTCTCGCAGGCGACGGATGGCCTCCTCAATCGGCAGCCCCCTTCGATAGGGCCGGTCCGTCGTCATCGCGTGGAAGGCGTCCACGACCAGGATGACGCGCGCCTCGATGGGGATGTCGTCTTTCGACTTGCCGTCCGGGTATCCGCTCCCGTCGTAGTGCTCGTGGCAGTGACGCACGATCTTGCGCACGTCGCTGAGGCGATCGATGGGAGCGAGGATCCGCTCGCCGAGCTCGGGATGCGTCTTGATGACCGCCCATTCGGCGTCGGTCAGGGGCCCGGGCTTGAGCAGGATGTCGGACGGGATGCCGATCTTGCCGATGTCGTGAAAAAGCGCTCCGAGCTCGAGGCGCTTCAGGGTGGCCGGATCGAGCCCGAGCTCTCTGCCCACTTCGAGCGACGTATCGGTGATCCACCGTGCATGCGATGAGGTGTACTCGTCCTTGGCCTCGAGGGCGTTGGCGAGAGCCTCGACGGTGGACAGAAAGGTCGATTCGAGATTCTCGAAGTTGCCCGCGTTGGCGATGGCGAGCTTTGCCTGATCGGCGATCCCGGAGAGCAATCTCATCTTGCGCTCCGAGAACTCGTAGTCGCCCAACGCGGGAGCTGCTGCCGCGATGCAACCGAGGCCACCCTCGATCGCTAACGGGACCACGGCTACGAGTGGCTTGTCGGTAAACGTATGGGCGAGATCGAGGTCCCCATGGATCCGGTCCCAGTCCTCGGGCCGAAACACGAAGGGGTCGCCTGAGGAGAGAAACGCATCTGCGACGTGCCTCGGTATCTCGACCGCTGCCGCCCGTTCTGCGTCCTCACCCTGATAACCCCACAGAGCTCGTGGCGTCAGCGCCCCCTCCTGTGGATCCTGCAGCCACACCGAGGTCCGAGGCGAACCGAGGATGCGAGCGGACTGCTCGGCGATGCGATCGAGCACCTCGTCCAGTCCCGAGGCGGAGGCGAGCACTCGGCTGAAATCGAGCAGGGCATTGGCGATCTCCGCGTTCTCCTCCTGATCGCGGTACAGGCGGGACTTTTGCATCGCCACCGAGGCCTGATGAGAGAGGCCTTCGAGCAGGCGCAACTCGTCGGTCTTGAAGCTCATCCCGGTGAGCGATGGATGTCGCACTGTGATCCATCCCTTGAGACCGTGAAGCGGGGCGATCGCGAGCGTTCGGGAGATCACTCGTGGGGGCGTCGCGAAGTAGTGGTCTTGCTCGAGCGGAGTGAGCACGAAGGGCCCCTTGCGCCCTTCGAGCAGTCTATCCGCGTTGTCGGCCGAGACCCAAGCCCGAATGACGGCTTCGGCGGTGGGATCGTCCACGTAACCGTAGTGAGCGACGCACCGGCAGTCGCGCGTTCGGTCGTTCTCCATCCACACCGACGCCTGGCTCGATTCGAACAGCCGCGCGGCGAACTTGACCGTCTCCTGCCCGATCGCGTAGAAGCTGGGGGCCTTGGCCATGGCATCTGCAAACTCCAGCAACGCCTTCGCCCCTTCGGCCTCTCGCCGTTCCGCTTCGTAGAGGCGTGCGTTCTCGAGAGCGACGGAAGCATGACCGGCGAGAACCTCGAGTAGGCGGACATCGTCCTCGTCGAACTGCCCGATTCCGAGCTTCGAGAGGAAGATCACGCCGATGACGCGCGCGCCGTAGGAGAGGGGAACCGCGATGATGGACTCCTGTACCTCGGGGGTTCCGGGTATCTGCCGTGCGTGGGGACACGTCAGGGCATCGTCGACCAGCAGGGGCTTGTTCGATTCGGCGACGTATCCGGTGATGCCCTCCCCGATCCTGCAAATCAGATTTTCCGGACGCTCCTCCACCATCTCTTGCAGCTCACCGCGTGCCGCGATCGGCATCAAACAGTCGTCGGCGGCGACATAGACGAGGCAACTGTGGTAGTCGATCAAAGTTCGCAGCTCGTTGGAGATCGTCATCCCTATCTGTCGAACGTCGTTGAGCCGGTTGAGCTTGCCCGAGAGGCTTTGAAGCATCTTTAGATAGGCGATCGAGCGCACGTCGCCCCGCGGAGACAGAATCCTGTTGGGGCCTTCGCCTTCGACGTCCTCGAAAAGGACGATGCGATCCTTGCCTCGTTCTTTCGCCGTCATCATGGCCGCATCTGCACAGGCTGCGAGTTCGCGCGGGCTGGTGGCGTGATCGGGGCCCTGAGCGATCCCGATCGAGACCGTCACGCGTCCCACCGGATCGAGGTCCGTAAGCGCGATTCGAGCGCAGAGCCTCGTGGCGAGACCGACGGCATCCCCGGCATCGCACGAGGGCATGATGATTCCGAACTCCTCGCCCCCGATGCGGCAGACGACATCGCTTGCTCTGACCGTTGAGCTGAAGATCTCCGAAAGGACCACGAGAACCTGGTCGCCGACGGCGTGTCCATAGACGTCGTTCACTCGCTTGAAGTCATCGATGTCGATCATGATGACGGCCGCCGAGTCTCGGGTTCGCGAAGACCGCGTGAGCTCGGCTCGAAGACGCTCGTGAAAGTAACGGTGGTTGTACAGACCGGTCAGCGGATCGGTCTTGGCCTGATGCTCGAGGATGGCGTGACGCTGAGCGTTATCGAGCGCCAGGGCGGCGGCGTCTCCGAAGCGCTTGGCAAGCTCGAACTCCTCCGGATCGAAGCATCCTTGTTCACCAAGCCGGTAGAGGTTGAGAGCTCCCTTGACGGATCCGCGCGCGATCAGAGGGATCGACATCAGTGCTTCCGGCTCGAGCGGGGTCCCCTCGATGACCTGGATCCTGGGATCCAGATGAGCATCGTTGGCGAGCACCGCTTCGCGATGCTCGACCGCCCATCCGGTGATGCCCTTACCGAACTTGGAGCGGCTTCTGAGGATCTCTTCGGCCCACTGGTCCCGGGCCAGCACAGGCACCAGGATGCGGTCGGCCTCCCAAGCCTCGTAGATGGTGAGCGTGTCGTACGAGATGAGATCCGCGAGGGTGTCCGCGACGAGCTCAAGCAGGGCATCGAGGCTCTGCTCGGACAGCACGCTATGGAAGAGGCCGGCCAGCCGCCGGTAGGAGTCGAGTCGAGCCCCCACATCCGCCGGCGTCGGGTCGCCGTCTATCCTCTGGTCGAATACCGCCAACGCGATCCGCCTCCGATTTCGCCCCACCGCTTCCAAACTGTGTATCGGCGCAGGTCAGGAGCCTCTTGAACCGTCCCGAGGAGGCCCTGAGGCCCCTATCTGCCGGAGCGGCGATGATTGCGGCATGAGCATCGTCATCACCGACGAGGCCCTCGAGGTGCTGAGGCGCTCGCTCGAGCTAGGCAACGTCGACCCGGCCGCCGGGGGCGTGCGTTTGCGGGGGGCCCGAGGCCTGACCGGCGGCATCGGCGTTCAGGTGGAGCTGGCCGGCGGGCCGCTCGAGGGCGAGACCGTGGTCGAGCAGGGCGGAGTGCGGGTGTTCGTCGACCCCGAGATCATCGCCGCGATGGGAGAGGCGATCGTCACGCTCGAGCCCCAGCACGAGACCATCGTCGTCCGCCCCGCAGCACCCGACCAACCGGAACCATGACCGTCCGCAAGCGAGTGATCGTCTCCGGCCGGGTCCAGGGCGTGTTCTTCCGCGACACCTGCAGGCAGCGGGCCCAACAGGCCGGCGTCTCCGGCTGGGTCACCAACCGGTCCGACGGCCGGGTCGAGGCGGTCTTCGAGGGCGACGAGGGGGCGGTCCAAGAGATGGTCGAGTGGTGCCACCACGGATCCGGCCCGGCCGACGTCTTCGAGGTCGAGGCCACCGACGAGGAGCCGACCGGCGAATCGGGCTTCACCGTCCGCTGACCGCCTCTGCCGAGTGGTCGCTACGCGCCTCAGGAGGTCGTCTCACGACCACTCGGCGATGGCTCGTGGTCGAGTGGTCGCTACGCGCCCCAGGAGGTCGTCTCACGACCACTCGACGGGAGAGTTACTTGAGGTTGACCCAGACCGATTTCGTCTGCGTGTAGGTCTCGATCGAGTGGATCCCGAGCTCCCGCCCGAAGCCGGACTGCTTGTAGCCCCCGAACGAGATCGCCGGGTCGTAGAGGCCGGCGGTGTTCACCCAGACCGTTCCCGCCTTGATCCCCCGAGCCACACGGTGCGCCTTGGACAGGTCCGTGGTCCACACCGCGGCGGCGAGCCCGTAGATCGTGTCGTTCGCGATGCGGATGGCGTCGTCCACATCGTCCACCTCGATTACCGCCGCAACCGGACCGAAGATCTCCTCCTGTGCGATGCGCATGTCGTTTCTGACGCCGACGAAGACCGTGGGCTGCACGAAGTAGCCATCGCCCAAAGACGACTCCCGCTCCCCGCCGGTGACGATCTCCGCCCCCTCGGTGCGTCCGATCTCGATGTAGCCGGTAACCCGCTCGAGCTGCTCCTCGGACACCACCGGGCCCATGCCCGTGCCATCGTCGAGAGCGGGGCCGAGCTTCATGGAGCCGGTCGTCTCGACTAGCGAGGAGACGAAGTCGTCGTGGACGGCCTTCTCGACGAGGATGCGCGTCCCCGCGGTGCACATCTGGCCGGAGTTCAGGAACACGCCGAACATCGAGCCGGTCGAGGCCTTTTTTAGGTCCGCGTCGGAAAACACGATGTTGGGCGACTTGCCGCCGAGCTCGAGCGTGACGCGTTTGAGGTTGCCCTCGGACGCGTGAAGGATCTTGCGCCCCACCTCGGTCGAGCCGGTGAACGCGATCTTGTCGACGTCGTAATGGTGCGCGAGCGCGTGTCCGGCCTCCTCGCCGAAGCCGGTGACGACGTTAACGACCCCCTCGGGAACGCCGGCCTCGAGACACAGCTCGGAGAAACGGAGGGCGGTCAGCGGGGTCTGCTCGGCCGGCTTGAGGACCACCGTGTTCCCGAACGCAAGCGCCGGTGCAACCTTCCACGCGGCCATGATGAGCGGGAAGTTCCACGGGATGATGCCGCCGCACACTCCGATTGGCTCTCGCAGCGAGTAGACGAACAGGTCCTCGCCGGTGGGGCTGGTCTCGCCGAAGAACTTCGTCGGCCATCCTGCGTAGTAACGGAACACCTCGCCGGCCATCCACATCTCGCCCGAGGCGAGGTTCAGCGGCTTGCCCGAGTCGAGGGACTCGATCTGGGCGAGCTCGTTGATGTTCCGCTTTATCAGCTCGCCGATCTTGTAGAGGATCTCGGTCCGCTTCCCCGGCCGGAGCCCGCTCCACCTCTTGTCGTCGAACGCCTGCCTCGCAGCGGCGACGGCGGCGTCGACGTCGGCCACGCCCGCCCTCGGCACCTCGGTCACCGCCTTGCCGGTCGAAGGATCGATGACGGCGAAGGACTCGCCGGAGGCGGCATCGGTGCGCCTTCCCGCGACCATCATCTTGGGGCTCGACTCGATGAACTTCGTGACTTCGGGAAGAAGCTCGACCTGCGCCATTGCCAGTCTCCTTTGGTTGCGTGGCCCGGAGGGACCAGACTACCGGGGGGAGATCGCCGAGGAGTAAGTCCCGAGCATGCGCGTGAACGTCGAGTGCTCGCTGACCTCGGCGAGGGCCTCGACCATCGGGGGTGCGGTGGCGGGAGCCTGAACGTCGAGATAGAAGACGGCCTCCCAGGGCCGACCCGCGCGCGGCCGGGACTCGAGCTTGTCGAGATTGAGGTGGCGCTCGGCGAACGCCCCCAGGCATCGGTACAGGGAGCCGGCGACGTGGCCGACCCCGAAGACCAACGAGGTCTTGTCCGGTTCGCCGAGCGACTTGGGGGTGCGCGAAAGCGCTCCGAACCGCGTGTAGTTATCGGGATAGGTCTGGATCTTCTCTGCGAGGACTTCGAGCCCGTATCGTTCGGCGGCGCGGCGAGACGCGATCGCCCCCACGCCCTCGAGCTTCTCTTCGAGGATGCGCTTCGCCGCGCCGGCGGTGTCGTACTCGGCCCGGATCGACACCTCGGTTGCGTTCAGGAACTCCTCGCACTGAGCGACCGCCTGGGGATGCGACGTCACTTCCTTCAGATCGTCGATCGATTGCCCCGGCAACGCGACCAGGCAGTGGTTGACACGCACGATGGTTTCCCCGACGAGGTGGAGGCCGTGCTTCAGAAAGAGGTCGTACGTCTCGTTGATGCTTCCGGCCTGGGAGTTGTCCATCGGCACGAGCCCGTAGTCGACGACGCCGACCTCGACCGCCTCGAAGACCTTGCGGATGGACTGGCGGGGCTTGTGCTCGGCCTCGGGGAACAGCGCGATGACGCCCTCCTCGGAGTAGGCGCCGATCTCGCCCTGATAAGCAACCGAGATGTCGTTCACTGACAAAAGCCTACGCCGAGCGCAGCCCCTGCGAGCGAGCGCGCATGATGCCCATCACTGCAGTGGAACAGAGAGCCTCGAAAGACGCGTCGACGATGTTGTCCGAGACGCATCCGGCGTCCCACGACGACGAGTCGTCCGTCGCCTGTATCAGCACGTGCACCTGCGCGGCGGTCCCGTCGGCGGCGTCGACGACGCCGACCTTGTAGTCGGCGAGCCGCACCGCGTCCAGCTCTGGAAAGCGGCCCTGAAGGCACGCCCGCAGGGCATTGTCGAGAGCGTGCACGGGGCCCACGCCGGAGGCGGCGCGCCGGACACATTCGTGACCGACCCTTACCTCGACGATTGCCTGGACTCGCGACCTCTTCGCGTGCATGCGCTCGCTTACTACCTTGTAGCCGCAGACGGAGAAATACGGATCGGTATTCATGTTCGATTCAGGATCTCCTCGGTCTCGAGAGCTTCGATCATCATGCGGGCGGCACCGACCGCGGCGGTGGGGTCGGCGATCTGTTTGCCGGCGATGTCGGGAGCCGATCCGTGAACGGGCTCGAACAACCCGACGCAACGCGTGGGCCGGGTATCCGGATCGGGATGAAGGTTGGCGCTCGACGCGCGTCCGAGGCCCCCGGAGAGCCCTGCGGCGAGATCCGAAAGCAGATCGCCGAACAGGTTCTCGGTGAGCACGACCCCGAATCGGCCCGGATCGGTCACGAGGTGGTAGGCAGCAGCGTCCGCGTGCTCGTATCGCACCTCCACGTCCGGGTGGCCGCCCGCGACCTCCGCGACGACCTCGCGCCACAGCCCACCGGCGTGAACCAGGACGTTCGTCTTGTGCACCAGGGTCAGGCTCTCGCCCGACCGCTCGGCGAGGTCGAAGGCGAAGCGCGCGCAGCGCTCGATCGCCGAGCGCGTGTTGACATTCATCTCGATCGCGGTGTCGTCGTGACGCTTGCCTATCCCGGAGTAGGGACCCTCGGTGTTCTCTCGTACGAAGGTGACTCCGAGTTCGGGGAACGGACGCAAGTTGACGTAAAGGTCGAGCTCTTTGCGCAGGCGCAGGAGGATCCCGCGTTCGAGAACCCCGTCCGGCACTCGGGGATCGCCGATGGCCCCGAACAAAAGCGCATCGGAGCTGCGCACGATGTCCATGTCCTCCTCGGTGAGTAGCTCCCCGGTCGCCAGAAACCGCTGCGCGCCGGCGTCGAGCTCGATCACCTCGTAGCTCGCCGGCAACACCGACACTGCCTCGGAGACGACCTCGGGGCCGATTCCGTCCCCCGGGAGCACCGCGATGCGGGTCATCGGCGCTCCACCGGCACGCGCTCGCGCACCCACTGGACGAGACCGCCGGAGGCGACTATCTCAGCGACGAAGTCGGGAAGCGGCTCCGACGCAAACGAACGACCCGTACGCCCCACGGTGATGTTCCCCGCGACGGCATCGAGCTCGACTTCCTCGCCGTCGTCGATCGCGTCGACGGCCTCGGGGCAGACCAGCACGACGAGGCCGGTGTTGATCGCATTGCGGAAGAAGATGCGGGCGAACGACTTCGCGACCACGCCTGCAACGCCGGTTCCCTTGAGGGCAATGGGCGCGTGCTCGCGGCTCGACCCGCACCCGAAGTTGCTTCCGGCGACCACCACGTCGCCGTGGCGGACGGCGCCGGCAAATGTCGGGTCGAGATCCTCCAGCGCATGGGCCGCGAGCTCGGACGGATCTGTCGACGTGAGGTACCGGGCCGGGATGATGACGTCGGTGTCGACGTTGTCGCCGTACTTGAACGCCCTACCCAACGGGCACCTCCTCGCGAGGTTGCGGCGGCGCGGGGCGGACGTCGGCCGGGTTGACGAGCTCTCCGGCGATCGCCGCGGCCATCGCCACCGCGGGGTTGGCGAGATACACCAGCGCGCTCGGATCCCCCATGCGCCCGACGTAGTTGCGGTTGGAGGTCGAGACACAGACCTCGTTGGGGCCGAGAACCCCCATGTGCGCGCCGAGACAGGCCCCACAGGTGGGGGTCGACACGCTCGCTCCCGCCCGGGCGAACCGATCGAGCAATCCTTCGTCGTTGGCCTGTTGCCACACGCGTTGCGTCGCGGGGATGACCATGGCTCGGACGTGCGAGGCGATCCTCTCCTCGCCGAGCACGTGGGCGGCGATCCTGAGGTCCTCGATGCGGGCGTTCGTGCACGACCCGATGAAGACCTGATCGACCTTGACCCGCTCGACACCGGAGACGGGCACGGCTCGGGACGGCAACGACGGACGCGCGACCATCGGCTCGATGGCCGCGACTTCGACCTCGAGGGTGCGCGCGTAGGTCGCGTCGGGATCCGAGGCGAAGACCGTGAAATCGCGCGCTCGGCCGGTTGCATCCTGTCGCGCGCGCACGTAGTCCAAAGTGACTTCGTCGGGGCAGACGATTCCAGATTTCGCCCCCGCCTCGATGGCCATGTTGGTCAGCGTAAGACGCGACTCCATGGACAGGTGAGCCAGTCCGCTCCCCGTGTGCTCCATCGCCATGTACGACGCGCCGTCGTCCCCGATGCGTGAGATCACCGAGAGGATGAGGTCCTTACCGACGACCCAGGGGCCGGGTCTCCCCTCGTAGACGATCTTCATCGACTCCGGGACCTTGAGCCAGATCTTGCCGAGGGCCCACACCGCGGCCAGGTCGGTCGACCCCACCCCGGTCGAGAAGCAGCCCAGCGCGCCGTACGTACAGGAGTGCGAGTCGGCTCCGATGACGACATCGCCGGGCAGCGTCAGAGCCTCTTCCGGAAGGAGGATGTGCTCGATGCCGCCGCGGCCGACGTCGAAGAAATGCTCGATGTCCTGCTCGCCGGCGAACGCACGCATGGTGGACATGAGCTTGGCCGTGGCGATGTCCTTCGCCGGAACGAAGTGTGATGCCACGAGCGCGACCTTCGTCCGATCCCACACTCGCCGGGCACCCATGCGCCCGAACGCATCGACGGCGCCGGGGGCGGTGACGTCGTTCGCCATGGCGAGATCGACGTCGCACATGACGACCTCGCCTGCCTGCACCTCGTCCCTGCCCGCGGCGCGCGCCAGGATCTTCTCGGTGAGCGTCTGGCCGGCCGTCACGCGCTCGCCTCCGCCTGCGGTCTAGCGCCGAATTGCGCCAGGCGATTGACCGCCGAAAGATAGGCGCGAGCCGACGCCTCGACGACGTCGGTCGACACGCCCCGGCCGGTCGCACGCCGGCCGGCGTCGGTCACCAGGACGATGGTGACGTCGCCGAGCGCGTCGATGCCCCCCGTAACCGACGAGACGTGGAACGACTCGAGCCGGGCATCGATCCCCGTCGCTCGCTGAATCGCGCCACAGGCGGCATCGATCATCCCGTCGCCGATCGCCGACTCATCCACGACCGTGTCGTCGCCGCGCCGGAGCCTGACCGTTGCGGTCGGCGACAGATGCGTTCCCCCCGCGACCTGAATGGAGACGAGCTCGTACTCGTCTACGTCGGATGCGATCTCGTCGACGACTATCGCCTCGAGATCCAGGTCGGTGATGCGGATCTTGCGGTCGGCCAGCTCCTTGAAACGAGTGAACGCGCTCTGCAGGTCTTGTTGTCCGAGATCGAATCCGAGGTCGGCGAGCGCCTTCTTGAACGCATGGCGTCCCGAATGCTTGCCGAGGACGATCCGCGATCCGTCGAGCCCGACGTCGAGGGGGTCCATGATCTCGTAGGTCGTCCGCTCGAGCATCACGCCGTGCTGATGAATGCCGGCCTCGTGAGCGAACGCGTTGGCGCCGACGACGGCCTTGTTGGGCGGCACCGGATAACCGGAGAGCATCGACACCAGACGCGACGTGCGCGCGATCTCCTTGCTGTTGATGTTGCTGTCGATTCCCGAAGTCGCCGTGCGAGTCCGCATCGCCATGACCACTTCTTCGAGCGAGCAGTTGCCGGCCCGCTCTCCGATCCCGTTGACCGCGACCTCCACCTGGCGCGCGCCCGCCTCGATTCCCGCGAGCGCATTCGCCACCGCAAGCCCGAGGTCGTCGTGGGTGTGGACGCTCCAGATCACGTCCTCGCCTACCTCCGACATGAGATAACGCAGAAGGTCGGCGAACTCGCGCGGCAGCGAGTAGCCCACCGTGTCGGGCAGGTTGAGGGTGGAGGCGCCGGCGCGCTCGGCCGTCGTGAAGACCTCGGCGAGGAAGCCGGGATCCGATCTGGTCGCGTCCTCGCACGAGAACTCGACATCGTCCACGTGCCGGCGCGCGCGCTCGACGCCTCCTCTGGCTGCCGCGATGACCTCGCGGGCGGTCATCCGCAGCTTCGTCTTCATGTGAATCTCGCTCGTCGCGATAAAGGTGTGGATGCGAGGGCGTTCTGCCGCCCCCACGGCGTGGGCGGCCCGGTCGATGTCCGTGGCGTCGACGCGGGCGAGACCCGCGATCACCGGCCCCCGCACGGCCCGGGCGATCGCCTTCACCGCCTCGGTCTCGCCCTCGGACGCGATCGGAAATCCGGCTTCGATGACGTCCACTCCGAGGCGCGCGAGCTGCTCGGCAATCTCTACTTTCTCCTTCAGGTTCAGCGAGATCCCCGGCGATTGCTCGCCGTCCCGAAGGGTCGTGTCGAAGATGCGTACTACGCCTTCAGCCACGACATCATCCCCCTGAGGTCGGCCCCGACCTGTTCGATCGGGTGCTCGCTCTGGCGGCGCCTCTCCGCTTCGAGCACCGGGGTTCCGGCCCGATTCTCGAGCACCCATTCGCGCGCGAACGCGCCCGATCGAATGTCCTCGAGGACTGCTCGCATGGCCGTCTCGACGTCCGGGCCGACGACTCGTCGGCCGCGCGTGAGATCCCCGTACTCGGCCGTATCGGAGATCGCGCTGCGCATCCCCGAGAATCCCCCCTCGTAGAGCAGGTCGACGATGAGCTTCAGCTCGTGCAGACACTCGAAGTACGCGATTTCCGGCTGGTAACCGGCTTCCACTAGCGTCTCGAACCCGGCCTGGATGAGTCGCGACGCGCCGCCGCAGAGCACCGCCTGTTCCCCGAAGAGGTCGGTTTCGGTCTCCTCCGCGAAGGTGGTCTCGATCACCCCGGCGCGCGTGCAGCCGAGCCCGCGTGCGTACGCGAGGGCGCGCTCCTTCGCCCGGCCGCTGGCGTCCTGATGCACCGCGACGAGGGCCGGGGTCCCGCTCTCGTTCTCGTACGTGCGCCGGACGAGAGGGCCGGGAGCTTTGGGAGCGACCATGACGACGTCGTTTTCCCGGGGGGGTCGGATCTGACCGAAGTGGATGTTGAAGCCATGCGCGAACAAGAGCGCGGCGCGCTCGTCGATATTAGGTTTGACGACCTCGGAGTAGACCGCGGCCTGATGTTGATCCGGCACGAGGATCGCCACGATGTCCGCACCCGAGCATGCCTCGTGCATCGCCGCCACGCTCAGCCCGTCGGCCTCCGCTTTGTCCCACGAAACGGAGTCCTTGCGCAGCCCGACGGTCACGTCGAGGCCGGAGTCGCGCAGGTTGAGGGCATGAGCCCGTCCCTGTGACCCATACCCGAGCACCGCGATGCGGCGTCCGGCCAGGGAATCGAATGAGGCATCCGTGTCGTAATAGATCTTGGGAGCCATTGGGTCCTCCTTGTCGTCAGGCGGAAAGGTTGTCGATCGGTACGGGGCGGAGCACGGGCGCTTTGAGACCAACCTCGCCGCGCCCCAACGCGATGCGCCCGGTCCTCGCCATCTCGACGATGCCGTAGGGGCGGAGGAGCTCTTCGAGCGCGGTGATCTTGTCCGGCGTTCCGGTGGCCTCGATGATCAGCGATCCGGAATCGACGTCGATCACCTTGGCGCGGAAGATCTCGACAATCTCGAGGACCTCGGCGCGCCGGCCGGCCTCGACCGCGACCTTCACGAGCGCGAGCTCACGTTCGACGGAGGCGTCGTGCGGCAGCTCGGCGATCCGTAGCACATTGATGAGCTTGTGCAGCTGTTTGGTGACCTGCTCCAGCGGCTTGCCGTCGACCTTCACGACGATGGTCATGCGCGAGATCGTGGGCTCCTCGGTCTCGCCCACCGCCAGCGAGTCGATGTTGAACCCGCGCCGGGCGAACAACCCGGCGACGCGAGCGAGCACGCCGGGACGGTTCTGAACGAGCACGGACAACGTATGCGTAGCCACCTAGGCCTCCATCCCGCCGAACGCGAAGTCGGACCCGCTCGCGGCGATGCTCGGCGGCGGCCCCGACGTTCGCTCGAGCTCCGGGGGCAGAATGACGTCGTCGTTCGATGCCCCCGCAGGCACCATCGGGAAGCACATCTCGCTCGGATCGACCCGGAAGTCGATGACGCAGGGGCGGTCGTCGACCCCCAGCGCCTTGTCGATCACCGCGTCGACATCGTCGACCGACGACGCACGCAGGCCGACGGCCCCGTACGCCTCGGCGAGCCTGACGTAGTCGGGCACGTCCGCGGGGAGATACACCTCGGAAAAGCGACCGTCGTAGAACAGCTCCTGCCACTGCCGCACCATCCCGAGGTGGGAGTTGTTGAGGATCGCGACCACGAACGGGATCTTCTCGATGGCCGCGGTGGCGAGCTCCTGCGCGGTCATCTGGAAGCAGCCGTCGCCGTCGATCGCGACCACCAATTCGTCGGGTCGCCCGACCTTGGCCCCCAGGGCCGCGGGCACGGCGAAGCCCATCGTCCCGAGTCCACCCGAGGTGACGAACGAGTAGGGCCGGTTGCAGGGCATGAGTTGGCTCGCCCACATCTGGTGCTGGCCCACTCCGGTGACCACGACCGCGTCGCCCCTCGTCGCTTCGGCGAAGCGATCCACCACGAACTGCGGCTTGACCGGCCCGTCTTCCTCCTGGGTGTAGGTGATCGGGTAATCGCGGCTCATCGCGCCGACCTCGGCAAGCCACGCCGCGGTGAGAGGCTCGCCTTTGTCGGCAAAGGTCTTGCGCACCGCTTTGGTGAGCTCGACGATGACGGGCTTGGCGTCGCCGACGATGGGGACGTCGGCGGCGCGGTTCTTGCCGATCTCCGCAGGATCCACATCGGCGTGGATCACCCGCGCGTCCGGAGCGAAGGAATCGAGCTTGCCGGTGACGCGGTCGTCGAAGCGGGCGCACAACGCGATCAACAGGTCGGCGCGCTGCATCGCCGTCACGGCGGCGTAGCAGCCATGCATCCCCGGCATCCCCAGACAGAGCGGGTGTGAGTCCGGGAACGCGCCCCTCGCCATGAGTGTCGTCACAACGGGAGCCCCGATCGACTCGGCGAGAGCGAGCAACTCCTGTGCGGCACGCGCCTTGAGCACGCCCCCTCCCACGTAGAGGACGGGCCGCTCGGCGCCGCGGATGAGCTCTGCTGCGGCCTTGATCTGGCGCCGGTTCGGGCGCGTCGTCGGCCGGTAGCCGGGCAGGTTGATCGACGAGGGCCACTCGAATGCCGCGGGTGCTTGCAGGACGTCTTTGGGGATGTCGACGAGAACCGGGCCGGGTCGGCCGGTCGACGCGATGTGGAACGCCTCGGCGATAGCCTCCGGGATCTCGTCCGGGTCCATGACCTTGTAGTTGTGCTTGGTGATCGGCAACGTGATGCCGCAGATGTCCGCCTCCTGGAAGGCGTCGTTGCCGATGACCGGGCGCGGCACCTGCCCCGTTATCGCTACGAGCGGCACCGAGTCCATGAACGCATCGGCGAGGGGGGTCACGAGATTGGTGGCCCCCGGTCCCGAGGTCGCCATGCACACCCCGACCTTCCCCGTCGCGTGCGCGTAGCCCTCCGCGGCGTGACCCGCCCCCTGCTCGTGGCGCATGAGGATGTGCCGGATGGGCGACTCGATCAGGGGGTCGTAGGCGGGCAGGATCGCGCCGCCGGGAATCCCGAAGACGACCTCGACCCCGGCCGACTCGAGCGATCGGACGAGCGAACGCGCGCCGTTTGCCTGGCTCATGGACGTCCCGCCTTGCGAATCTTGATCCGGACGCGAGCCATTACGTCTTCGCCCCGGTATGAGCGCCGTGCCTGGCCGCATCGCCGCGCTTGACCGTGTAGGCGTACGCCGCCAGCCTGAACGCGGCCCTCTCGAAGGCCTGCTCGGACGAGTCCCGACGCTCGCTCGACATCTCGGCGCACTCGACCGGACCGGTCAGATAGCTGTCCTCCGCGGCAAAGTAGCCCGCGAACCAGTCGCGCTCGCGCTCGTCGGACATGCTCAGCGCGACACGCCCCGGTCCCTGCCACTCGGCGGTGCCGACGTAGCCGCCGTTGTAGATCTCAAGTTTCATCCTGTGCTCCTCTCTGGTCGCTTCTTCTTGGCTTGGGTCCTGCAAGTGCGTGTGGCGCATCACCTCCCTGGGATTCCGGGAAAACAAAAAACCCCCCGGGATTCGGAGGGTTCAGCGCACGCTCTCAGCCGTCGTCGGCCGACGCGCGCGCCTACGTAATAAGTACGAGGGTGGAGTTGAACGACGCCCGAAGGACGTGGCCCCTGCTTCTGATCGCTGCTGCGGTCACTCTCTGCTCACTTTCGATTCGAGCTGCGGGACCTCGGCGTCGTTGCTGAGGAAAGTCCGAGTATATGAACCCGAGGCGCAAAGTCAACCCGGCGACTTGAATCATCAGAAATGTCCTCGAAATCCGTTCGATGCCTCATCAGGAAATGTCCGCTTGGCCCGTCGTGTGGGCCGGCGGGGGGAGTCCGTAAATGGGGTTGTCGATGTCTGAGCGCAGGG
>JBOGXF010000094.1:0-13903 GCA_050694275.1 Actinomycetota bacterium
CCCCACCGGCGTCAAGGTCACCAACAAGGAACTGGCCGCCGTTCCGCTCACCCGCCACGAGTTTCACGGCGACTGGAACTATACGGTGCACCCATAACCGCTCAAGTAATTTTCGCGCGGACCCTAATTACTTGATCTTGTCGGTGTACCGGATGATGTCGATGCCTCGGGTGTAGTCGACCGCGTACACGAGGTCCTTGCCGACCCAGTAGGCCGCGGAGGTCGAGCCGCCCCACGGGACGAACCAGCCGGCTTCCTTGATCTTGCCGTTCGAGGCGATGTCGAGGAAGCGCGTGCCGTGCTCGTAGTAGCCGATGGCGACGAACCCGCCGTTCTTGAACTTCGAGTGCTCGTCGAACCAGTGAGCAGAGCATCCGAGCGCGTTGGCCGGCGGCGCCCCGTCGTTGTACGTGCCGTTCTGCACCCGGTAGGTGTCGACGAGCTTGAAGGTCTTCGTCTTCTTGACCTTCGACGCGTCCCACGTCGTGAACGGGCCGTTCGTGTCGCTGCACTGATTCTCGAAGTTCTGCTCGCCCTGCATCATCACCAGCTTGTCCTTGCCCTTGCGGGGCCAGGTACCCGAGTGGAACAGCCAGTTCTCGGGCTCCGGGTGCGGCCCCTGGTAGAGCACCTTCGGCTTGGTCGGATTGCGCACGTCGATGACCTGGAACGCACTCGAGATCGGCGACGTGATGATGAACCCCTTCTTGAACTCGTCGACGTCGTGGATCCCGCCCTGGACGCCGACGATCTCCATCCAGTTCTCCTTGAGGAGCTTGGGGTCGGCGGGGTCACTGAGATCGACGATCGCGCCCGTCGACGCATAGGAGAACTTGCAGTTGAGAATGCACTCCGACGTGTGACCCCCGCCGCCTGGCAGTGTCGAGACCTCCTGCGGGTTCGAGGGATCCTCGATGTCGTAGACGTGAAGGATGTTCTGCGGCAGTTGCTCGGAGAAGAGCATGATCTTCCCGTTGGTCGAGACGTCCTCGTTCTCGAACCGGAAGCCGAACGGGATTTTGGCAAGAAGCGAGGGGCTCTCGGGATCCGAGATGTCGTACGTCGAGAGGTCCTTCCACGACGTCACGACCATGTTCTTGCCCTTGTTCCAGAAATTCACGCCGGTCGCGGTTCCCACCTCGAAGGGGACGTAGCCGACGTATTCGACGTTGTCGGACGCGTAGCCGCCCGCGGTGGGCCCGGCGTTGGTCACGGCCGGAAGCGCCGCCATCACGAGACCGGCGATCGCAAGGGCAGACAGAAGTCGCTTCATGTCGTTAGGCCTCCTTGTTTGTCCTACTCGCTACGGTTCGCCTCAGGACGCCGGGCTCCTGCAAATGTCCCGGCTATCGGCGGACGTGCCGTACCTGGGCGCGCTGCCGGGCGAGGGTCGCGGCCCCGTAAGCGAGGCCCATGAGGAGCCCGGCCCCCCCGAGCAGCCCGGCGTGCGGGATCTCTGGCTCGGGCCGCCGCACCGTCGACATCGCGTACTCCTCCTGGAACCTGTGGTAGGCGTGCACGAACGCGAGCTGCGGCTGCTCCTCCTTCTGCATCGCGGCCGCGCCCTGCGCCTGAGCCTGGGCTTGCGACTGGGCCTGCGCCTGGGACGCGACCTCGGGTACGAGGGGTGGGGGTGGCGGGGGCGCGAGAACCACGATGCCCACGATCGGCACTGCGGGGAGGATCGGCGGGACCGTGGGAGTCGTGCCGCATACGACCGTTGCCTGGGCTGTGGCGAGTCCGCCGATGGCTCCGAGCGCCTCGAGCCTTACGCGCGTCGACTCTCCCGCGAGAACCGCGGGACACCTATAGACGACGTCGAAGAGCGCCGGGGCATCCGCTTGCAGGAACCCCCTGACCTCAGAGGGTTCGATCGCCCCCACGACTCGCGCGCCCCGGGTTGCTTCGAGCGACACCGTGGTCCGCTCTCGCACCGCCTCGACGAGGTTAACGACCGCGGGAACCAGTCCGTCACCGTTTGACAGCCCGGCTTGAGGCAGCGGGCAGACGAGCGGCTCCCCTTCGGACAGATCGGTCACGCCGTTGCCGTTGCAGTCGACCCCACCTGCGGGGGTGTGGGCGTCGGTCATCTCGGCCATGCGCCGCATGTCCTCGAGCGCGCGCGGCTCGAGATCGGGACGCACCGCGAGCCCGATCTGCATGATCCCCTTCTGGGTGAGGGCGGCGGCGACGGTCTCGTAGCTCGGGATGTCGGGATCTTCGGGGTTCCCGAGCTTGCGCCCGAACGGCTCGTCGCCGGCGTGGAGCACGATGCGCAGCGCCCGGGCGCGAAAGTCGGCCTGCTGTCCGGGCGGCACGTCGTTGCCGAGGGGGCCCGGCGGATCGAGGTCCTTGCCCGCGCCGGTCGCGGTCTGCAGCAGCGCTTCGAGCTGGGAGTCGTAGCGACCGCCGGAGTCGGTGCGCAAACCCTGGAGCGCGTCCTCGAGCGACTCGTCGATCGGGCCGACGTCTCGCACCTGGCGGTACACGAAGTTCGGCTCTTCCAGCTGCGGAACCGGCCGGTCCGGGTACGCGCGGTATTCGCCGACGCCGAAGTGCACGTCGATGCCGCGTTCCGCCAGTCCCATGATGATGTCCTCCACCCCGCGCAGAAGCCCGTCGATGAATGGGCCCATGCTGTTCGAGGTGTCGATCAACAAGTAGATGTCGGCCTTGGTACGAGGTTGCGGTGCACTGAGCCGGTAAGTCACCCGACGACGTTCGCCGGGGGCGAGCTCGATGACGCGACGGGCCGGCGCGAGCGTGGGGTCGTCGGGGGGCTGAAGGCGCGGCGGGCTGAGGTCGATGTTGATGATCTTCTCGATTGCCTCCTCGACCTCGTCCCGGCCCGCTTGCCCCCTGAACACCTCGATGGTGCCCGGCGTTCGTCCGTAGAAGCCGGGCGTGAGCGCGCGGTCCGCGGACATGTCGACGATCCCGGGGCGCGGCTGGTCGGTCTCGAACCACCCAAGTGAGCCGCGCGCGAACACGTAGACCGTCCCATCGGCCGAGATCACCAGGCTGTCGGCCGTCGGTCCGTGCGCGGCCGACTCGACCGGGCCGGGGGTGTTGATCTTGAGCCACGTCTGTCCCCCGTCGGGCGACACCAGCGAATCGCTCGTCTCGGGACGGAAACCGAAGATGCGCGCAGGCTCCCCCACGGCGTGAAAGACATCGACGGCGCTGACCTCCGTGTCGGCGAACTCCTGAACCGGGGCGAATGTTCGGCCCCCGTCCGCGGAGCGGTACAGCCCGTTGCTTCCAAAGGCCCACAGGGCCGCGGGATCGATGGGATCGACCTGGGCGCCGGTGATGCCTCGCCCGATCGCACCGACGAGGTCCGAGCGAAGCTGCCAGGTCACGCCACCGTCGGTGCTCCCAAACAGGAGGTCGACCACGCCGGCGCCGTCGTCGACCCCCAGGAACAGGATCGTCGGGACGCTCGGGGCGAAGAGGAGGAACTCCGGTCGTCCGGTCGGGGGGAGCCCCGCGTCGCCCGAGCTCCAGGTCCCGCCCCCGTCCGTACTGACCACGACGTGTGGCCGCGACACCTGCGCGACATGCTCGGCGATCATCAGCATGATGCGCCTGCCGCCCGGAGTGACGACCGCCTCGATCGTCGCGGTGTCCGGCGAGAACGGCTGATCGGCTCCCGGCTCGGCGAGTGAGTAAGCGTTCGTCCAGGAGCAACCGCCGTCGAGGCTCGACATCACGACCGTTCGGTTGGTGACGAGCAGCCGGTCGACGTCGATGGGATCGACCGCGTAGTCGGTGATCGCTTGCTCGCCGGCGGGGAAGTCCGGAGCGGGAATCGAGGTCCAGTCACCCGAGATCGCCCCGCAGGCCGACCGGGCGCCGGCGGTGGGGATCACCACCGCTGCGGCGAGCACCAGGACCAGGATCCCGGCGACGGCGATGTCGCGCGCACGCCTCAGAAGGCGCGCGTCGATAACCGGGAGATTTCCCATCAAAAGAGGGTTCGCCGGGGCGGGCCCACCTCCTTCGCCACCGAAAACGCGCTCTCTGGCGCGATTTCGGCGTTATCACGCGCCTATCGCGACACAGAGCGCGATTTGGGTCGCGGCCCCAGACGGCGAGAAGTCGCCTAACATCTGGCAGGTGGCACCGGCGTCGGGAGCGGAAGGGGTGGATGGGATGGGAGATGAGGAACAACGAGGGCCCGGGATCGTCGTCGATCTCGATGCGCTTCAGGCACAGGCGGAAGGTCTCTACCTCCACCGGTTCGTCGAGTACGTGCGCAAGACCCGCGGCGAGTACGGCCAGTTCTTGATCCTGAGGGCGGGCGACGAGACCGCGATCCGCGCCGCCGGTGACGGGAGTGCCGAGAGGCTCGATGCGGTGGCGGTGACGGGAGGCGTCACGGATCTGGAGGCGGCCACGAGGCCTCAGCGCCTGCTCGGCGACTAAGGGCCCTGACGCTCACAGACCTCCGGCCCAAGACCGGATCCGCGACCGGGGCCAGTAGTTGAGGACGCGTTCCTTCGGAATCCCGGCGAGGGCGATTGCGGCGAGGCCGAACTCCATGAAGAGCATCTCGTCGACGTCGTGCGCGTCGGTGCCGATCGAGAAATAGACACCGGTTGCCGCGGCCTCCAGCAACAGTTCGGCGCTGAGATCTTGACGGTGGGGATGGCAGTCGATCTCGATTGCCTTGCCGAGGTCGGACGCCGCATCGAACACACGAGCCCAGTCCGCGTTCAACCCCGATCGCTGATCGAACCTGCGACCGCGCGGATGCCCGAGCACGTGCACAGACGGATTCCGCAGTGCCGCCAGATAGCGAGGGGTTTGGTCATCCGTCTTGCGGAGGGCCGAATGAAACGACCCGAGCACGAGGTCGAGCTCGAGCATCGCGGCCGGATCCATGTCGCCCGCCCCCGCGACGTCGATGTTCATCTCCGCGCCGTGCAGGACGCGCACCTCCAGTCCGTCCCTCTCGAGCACATCGTTGGCCGCTTGGACCTCGAGCGCCTGACGGGCGAAGGCAGTCTCGTCCATCCCGCGAGCGACTCTGATCCCCTTGGTGTGATCGGTCACGGCGACATACTCGTACCCGAGCTCGCCACCGCGTCTGGCCATCTCTTCGATGGTGTTCTTGCCGTCGTTGCCGAGCGAATGCATCTGCAGATCGCCTCGGACGTCTGCCCGCCAGGACGGATCGTGCGACAGGACGGCGCGCGCCTCGGCGAGCGTGAGAAACCCCGCGCGCGCCTCGGGCGGATCGGGGATCTCCGGTGGCTGTTCGACCCACTCGTGGATGCGACCGGCAAGCCGCGGGCCGACCGCATGAAGATCGCGCAGCGATCCCCCGCTTTCGAGGAGATCGGTCGCCTCGACCGGCCAGATCAGGCTCGCGCGCGCCGCCCGCCGGTAGGCGCGGCTCCGGTGCTCGTCCTCGATCTGTTCGGCCCGGCGAGCGAGAAGCTCGCCGATCTCCCGGTTAGTGATGGGCATCGCTGAAGATTAGGTGTAGGAAGCGAGCATGACCTTGCTCATTCCGCGCTCGACCAAGCCGATGCTGGCGAAACTCGCGACCGAGATCCCCACCGGCGCCGAATGGTTGTACGAACCGAAGTGGGACGGCTTCCGGGCGCTCGTCTTCCGCGACGGCGACGACCTCGAGATCATCAGCCGCGACGGCAAGCCCCTTCATCGCTACCTCCCCGAGCTCGTCCCCGTCCTCTCCGAGGACCTCCCGCGCCGTTGTGTCGTCGACGGCGAGGTCGTCATCACCGGGCCAAAAGGCCTCGATTTCGACGCATTGCTCATGCGCATCCACCCGGCGCGGTCCCGCATCGAGCGGCTGGCGCAAGAGGTCCCCGCGAGCTTCGTCGCGTTCGACATCCTCGCAGTCAAAAACCGGTCGGTGACCGAGAAGACCACAGCCGAGCGACGAGACATCCTCGTCGATCAGCTCGACGTCGACGAGGGGCTGCCGGAGCTCGCGCGTCGCTCGCAGATGCTCGTGACTTCGCAGACCGACGATGTCGTCAAGGCGCGCTCCTGGTTCGACGAGCTCGAGGCTATCGGTCTCGACGGCGTCATCGCGAAGCGGCGCGATCTGCCCTACGCACCCGGTAAGCGAACGATGGTCAAGATCAAGCACGTGCGCACCGCCGACTGTGTGATCGGCGGCTACCGGCTGTCCAAGGACGGCGACGGCGTCGGGTCGCTGCTCCTCGGTCTCTATGTGGAAGGCGTGCTTCACTACGTCGGCCACACATCGTCGTTCAAGGCACAGGAGCGACGAGACTTGCTGAAGAAGCTCGCCCCCCTCGAGGGGGGACACAGCTTCGGAGAGGGCCGCAGTCCCGGCGGGCCGAGTCGATGGAGCGGGGGCCGCGACGTCTCCTGGGTATCGCTCGAGCCCTCCCTCGTGTGCGAGGTCGCGTTCGAGAAGCTTCAGGGAGAGCGCTTTCGTCACGCGGCCCGGTTCCTGCGCTGGCGCCCCGACCGAAAGCCGGAATCCTGCACGTTCGATCAGGTCGACCGGCGCCTCCGGGAGGGTTGAACCCGCGGTGGCTCGCGCTCGGCCTTGGGGAAATGAGGGGGCCACGGCGCATCGCCCAGGCCCCCCTGCTCGTCCTCCGCGGCGAGCGCGAGCAGCGAGTCGATGCTGCCGGCGTGCTCGTCGATGGTCGACCCCGGATCGCCCGAGGTCGCATAGCGATCGGGCACCGTGAGCATCGTGAGTCGCTCGGGCTCGAGCGAGGAGACCTCGTCCCAGGACACCGGACACGACACGCGCCCGTCCGGCGTCGGCCTCACCGAATACGCGGACGTAATCGTGCGGTCGCGCGCGTTCTGGTTGTAGTCGACGAAGATCCCGCGCCGCTCCTCCTTCCACCACGCGGTGGTCGCGACCTCGGGGGCCCGGCGCTCGACCTCCCGCGCCAGAGCGAGCGCGGCGCGCCGCACCTCGGTGAAAGGCCAGAGAGGATCAATGCGCACGTAGATGTGGACGCCCCGCTTGCCGGACGTCTTGGGGAAACCGGTAAGGCCGTGCTCGGTCAGCACGTCGCGCGCGACGAGGGCGACGTCCCGCGCGTCGGAGAAAGGGACCCCCGGCGTCGGGTCGAGGTCGATTCGCAACTCGTCGGGGTGATCGACGTCGGTCCGTCTGACCGGCCACGGATTGAGATCGAGGCAGCCGAGATTGATCGCCCAGATCAGGTGGGCGGCATCCGCGACGACCAGCATCTCGGCCGAGCGGCCGCTGGGGAAGCGGATCGTGGTCGTTTCGATCCACTCGGGGCGGTGGGAGGGAACGCGCTTCTGATAGAAGGCATCGTCGGGCGCGTCGACTCCGTTGGGCCAGCGATAGAGGGTCGTCGGTCGATCGCGGGAGCCGCGGAGCACTCCCTCGATCACCGCCAGGTAATAACGGACGAGATCGAGTTTGGTCGCCCCGAGCGCCGGAAAGAAGACCTTGTCCGGGTTGGAGACGCGCACTTCCCGCCCGTCCAGGTCGAGGGTCTCGGGCGCCTCTCGCCGAGTGGTCGTCACACCACCTCAGAGGTGGTCTGGTGACCACTCGACGCGTGGCCGCCGACGCGGTCGGTGAGGACCTCGCATCCTCCGTCGGTGATCGCGACCGTGTGCTCGAAGTGCGCGGCGAGGCTCCCGTCCGCCGAGACGACGGTCCATCCGTCGTCCAGCACCTTCGTGTCGGGCGCTCCCGCGATCACCATGGGCTCGATGGCGATCGTCATTCCAGGGCGCAGGACCTCTCGCCGGCCGGGAGGGCCGTGGTTGGGCACCGCCGGATCCTCGTGGAAGGAGCGTCCCACTCCGTGACCGGCGTACCCCCTGACCACCGAGAAACCGGCGCCTTCGATCACCTCCTGAGCGGCGTGACCGACGTCTCCGAGGCGGTTGCCCGGGCGGCACTGAGCGATTGCGGCCACGAGCGAAGACTCGGTCACGGATAGGAGACGTGCTGCTTCGGAGTCGATGTTCCCCACCGCGTACGTCGCGGCGTTGTCCACGTGAAAACCTTCGTAGAGGATCGCGACGTCGAGGCTCACGATGTCTCCGTCATCGAGGCGTATCGGCCCGGGTATCCCGTGCACGACGACTTCGTTGGGCGAGGTGCAGATGGCGCCGGGAAAGCCCCGGTACCCCTTCGCCGACGGCCGCGCTCCTGCGGCGAGGATCAGCTCCTCCGCGAGCGCGTCGAGCTCGGCGGTCGTGACGCCGGGGCGGACGGCAGGTCCCAGACGCTCCATGATCCCGCCCAGGATGCGGCCCCCGCGCCGCATGGCGGCGATTTCTTCGAGCGACTTGCGGTACACCATGCTGACAGTGTCCCATCGACGGGTGCCTTTGTTGTTCAGGATGCCCATTAGGAGGCAGCAATGGATCTGGCCCTCACCTCCGAGCAGCAGATGATCCGCAAATCGGCCCGCGACTTCGCCGAAAAGGAGATCGCCCCGTACACGCGTGATTGGGATCGCGACGAGCGCATGGATCGCGACATCGTCAAGAAGCTGGCCGAGGTCGGCTTTCTCGGCACGGCTATCCCCGAGAAGTACGGGGGTGGGGGCATGGACAACGTCTCCTACTGCCTGGTCATAGAGGAAGTGGGCCGAGCAGACTCGTCGGTGCGTGGCGTCGTGTCGGTCAACAACGGACTCGCCGGCAAGACGCTCCTCAAGTGGGGCACCGAGGAGCAGAAGTCGGACTGGCTCCCCCGTCTCTGTTCCGGCGACGCCCTCGGATGCTTCGGGTTGACCGAGCCGGGTTCGGGCTCCGACGCCGCGAGCCTCAAGACCAAGGCCGAGCGCGACAAGGACGGATGGGTCATCACCGGTAACAAGATGTTCATCACCAACGGAACGTGGGCAGGCCTCGCCTTGATCTTCGCGCGCACCGGCGGCCCCGGTCCCAAGGGCATCACGTGCTTTCTGGTGCCCACCGATTCCGACGGTTTCGACGCCGCCGAAGTCAAGGGCAAGCTCGGGCTGCGCGCGCAGGACACCGGAGAGCTCGTGCTCGACGGCGTGCGCGTGCCAGACGCAAATCGGCTTGGGGATGAGGGGGAGGGCTTCAAGGTCGCGATGTCGGCGCTCGATAGCGGGCGAATGTCGCTCGCCGCAGGGTGCGTGGGGATCGCACAGGCGTGTCTCGACGCCAGCGTCACGTACGCGACCGAGCGCTCACAGTTCGATCGTCCCATCGCGCGCTTTCAGCTCGTCCAGGAGCTCATCGCCGATATCGCAGTCGAGACGGAAGCCGCCAGGCTGCTGACGTTAAAAGCCGCCTCTCTCGCCGACGCCGATCAGAAACACACGCTCGAATCGTCCTTTGCCAAGTACTTCGCCAGCGAGGTCGCGGTGCGCGCCGCGAACGCGGCGGTGCAGGTTCACGGGGGCTACGGCTACGTCGACGAGTACCCAGTCGGAAAATATCTGCGCGACGCACGTGTTACGACGCTGTACGAGGGAACGAGCCAGATCCAGAAGCTCATCATCGGTCGCGCTCTCACCGGCGAGAACGCGTTCGCGTAGCGCCAGGTCCGGCCATGGCAGTCGTCCTCGGTCTCGCCGCCGCGCTCACCTACGGGGTCGCCGATTTCATCGGTGGCTTCATGACGCGACGCGCTGACGTTTTCACCGTCGTCTTGCTCTCGCAGATGATCGGGTCGAGCCTCATGCTCGCTGCGCTCCCGTGGTTCCTGGACGACGCCGCGACGGGACAAGCCCTCGGTTTCGGGGCCGCGGCCGGGGTCGGCGGCGCAACCGGCGTGATCTTGCTCTATCGCGGGCTCGCGGTCGGAAGGATGAGCGTCGTGGCACCGGTCACCGCGGTCGAGGCGGCGAGCGTTCCGGTGCTGTTCGGACTCTCGACCGGGGAACGCCCGTCGGGGGCGGCTCTGGTCGGGGTGGCGATCGCCCTCGTGGCCGTGGCGCTCGTGTCGTCGGCCTCCGACCCCCACGGCGCCAGCGGGCTACCGGGACGGCGGTGGGCCGGCGTTCCGGAAGCGCTCGGAGCCGGCCTCGGCTTCGGGGCGTTCTTCATCCTCCTCAACGAGGGCGGCGCGCACACGGGTCTGTGGCCCTTGGTGGCGGCGCGTCTGTCCTCGCTTGTCCTGGTTGGGGGCGCCGCGCTCTTAACTCGCCGCCCGCTGCGGCCTCCCACAGGAACCGGCCGCGGTATCGCCGCGGCCGGCGTGCTCGACGTGACGGCAAACCTCTGCTACCTGCTTGCGACCCGCAGGGGGCTTCTGTCGATCGTTGCCGTACTCACCTCCATGTATCCGGCAAGCACGGTGATCCTCGCCCGTGCAGTGCTCCACGAGCGCTTCCGCCCCTCGCAGGTAGCGGGCCTCGCATGCGCCGTAGTGGGCATCGCCCTGATCGCGTTGGGCTGGTCACACGTAGCAGGACATCGTTCCGCTTTCCATAGCGGGGGTTCCTAGTGGGCAGCCGCCAAGACATCGTAGACACTTTTCTCTAGCTTCAAACCGCCACGACATCGTAGACAGATTGGACACCTGAACCTCCATCAAGCATCTTGCACTGCACCCGTAAGAAACTCAATGATCCTCTTCGGAGCCAGTTCCGTAACGCCGTTTGAGCTCGGTTTTGAGAAGCTCGTTCTGCACTCGCAGCCGACACAGTCGCGCGCGTTCGCGCGTCAACTGCGCGCGCACGATCCTTATGAGCTTGAATCGCGTCAACCTGGTAATAGACGTCGGCGTCGAACGCGGTGGTCCCGAGTCGCGTGCGCCGCGGCCTGGCTGTGAGGTGGCGCTCATCGCGGCACCAGCGGTTGGGTGACGGGTTCATCCAGCGCGAAGCGATGACGTTTGATCACGCGTCCGGCGAGCTTCACGGTGAGAGTGCGGCGCGCGGTTGCGAGCGTCGCGGTGACGTACTGGTTGGCGTAACGGCGACCCACGAAGAAGCTCCGGCCGGAGATAGAGATGGCGCCGTCGTCTGCGACTAGGCGGATCCATGTGATGCGCCCGCTGGCGAGCGGCAGACGCAGCTGTCTCTTGGCGTCCCGGTAGGTGTCGAGGGAGAACCCGGCCGGAAGCCGGCGCAGGTCTCCGTTCATGGACGCAAGCAGCTCTGCTGGGTGCAGCGTGCCGTGGTCCTTGGCGCGTAGCTGAGGGTGAGGACGCGCGTGCATGAACCAGGTCTCGAAGCGCTCCGAGGTGGCCCTTAATGACGCGAGGGTCTTGACCCGAAAGCGGCGCAGGACGCGGTCCTGCCACAGAGAGTTGAAGCTCTCGACGTGGGGCTGGCGACCGGGCTCGCCCGCGGGGATGAACACGACCTCAGCGCCCAGCAGCAGGGCGAGGCGGACCGGGGCGGTGAAGCGCTCGGGCTTGCCGGGGAACCCGGCGAGCGCCATCTCGTTGTCGACCTGCCACACGCGCGGCACCCCGAGCCGCGCCCAGGCGCATTCGATGAGGTAGCGGCAATAGGCGTCGGCGCCGCGTTCGGGGCTCTGCCAGCAGGCGATCCCGCCCCCGGCGACGTCGACGGTGTGGTAGCTGAAGAACCGCAGCGGGCCGCGGCGCCTCGCGATGTGACGCGGACCGACGACGTCGGACTGCTGGACGTCCCCGGGCCGTCGCGCTCTCGGGGATGGGAACGGCCTCGGATCGGAGCCGGAGCGCTTGGCCCGCGGCGGCCGGGTGAAGCCCGCGCGGGCGACGGTCCGCTCGATGGTGCGTTCCGACGGGATGTCCTTTTCACCGGCGACGTGGAGCTCCCACGCGATCGCGTCGGCGCCCACTCCCGCGAAACGCCGACGCGGCCCTCGCTTGGCGAGCGCGCGCCGCGCCGACAGGATCTTTTTGACCATCGCGGCAGAGGTTGCCCGGGGTGAGCGGTGCGGGGCCCGCGAACGATCGCGCAGCGCGGCATGGCCTCCGGTGTCATAGCGTGCCTTGGTTGCGTATACCCACGCGCGGCTTCGGCCCAACCTGGCCGCAATGTCCGTCGCATTCGTCCCTGCCTGAAGTGCTTCCACCGCGCGGCGGCGGCGTTCATACTCGGTCACGGGCACCTCCTCCTCATCCAGTTGGTCCTGGTGTGGAGGCTAGGTGCCCTCTTCGTTCGGCCGCGGATTTGGCGGCCGAATGTCTACGATGTGTTGGCGGTTTTACTGTCTACGATGTCTTGTCGGGAACCCCCTAGCATCACATCGTTCCGGGCATAGCCGGATTTTCTAGCATCACATCGTTCCGGGTGAACGGTCAGCGTTTCAAGGGAAAGGGGGTCTCGCTGCTCCAAGAATGACCTTCGGCTTCCAGCTCCATCCTCTGTGTCCGCACGTGAAGGGTCGCCGTGACGTAGCGATGCACCAGCTCCTCGGGCATCTCGATCTTGGAGCCGAGGACCTTGAGGAGACGGTCGGACCGGATCAGCCGCACGAACTCGACGATGCCGCGTCGCGGCAGCGCAGTTGGGATCACGAAGCCGGGGTCGAGAGAGCGGGGCGTGAATCTGATCCTTTGTTCCCACTCGTCTGGGGTCGCGCCCTTGAGAATCGAGTAACGATGGTGGGAGTTGTGGAACCTCTCGAACGCGCGCGCTCGCCTCTTCAGGTGTGCGATGTCGGTGAAGCGCTCGGTGCGGAAGAAGCGCTTGTCGAAGACGTCGTTGAAGTGCTCGACGACGGGATTGCGCCACGGTTCGCCGAATGGGATGAAGCGCACCCTTATGCCGAGAGCGAGGCAGGTCCACACCGGCACGGCGAGCTGGCGCCCGCGGCCCTGGATGGTGAGCCCGTTATCGAACTTCGCCCTGACAGGAAGCCCGAGTCGGCGCCACAGCCTGACGAGCCCACCGGCGACCTCCCACTCCTCCTTGCTGGCAAGAATCTCTATCGCGGAGCGATGCCTTCCGAGGTCGACCGCGTTGAGGGCATAGAAGGGGATGCCTCCTTCGAGGTGACGAGGGCCGACGAGGTCGATCTCGTGGATAGCGTTGGGCTTTAGGAGCAGCGGCGCGGCGGGATACGGAGTCCCCTTGGGGACGTAGCGATTACGGGCGCGGCGCTTGGGGACGCCAGCGCGTCTGAGGATGCGATCGATGGTCCACGCCTCGGGTGGGACCACCCCGAGCTTTTCCATCTCCCACGCGATCGCCACCGCGCCCACCTGGGCCCAGGGATCGGCCATGAGGCGAGCGCGTATCTCGAGGACCATGGCCTCGATGTCTGATGACGTTTGGCGGGCCTGTGTCTTGGGGGCGCGCGATCGGTCCACTACCCAGTCGTCGTCTACGGGGTCGTAGCGCGCCACCCATTTGCGCACCCACCGGTCGCTGCGTCCGAGGTCGGCCGCCACCTTGGCCGGTGGCTCTCCTTTGAGCACGCGAAACACGGCCTCGCGTCGCGCTTGTTCCTCCGAGTTGGCCATCTCCCCTCCTGGCTCGAACTGCGTTGAGCCAGGAGGCTGGCACGCCTTCCTGACAGGTGAAGCGGAACGATGTGGTGCTAGAAATCGGGTCTATCGGCGGAACGATGTGATGCTATGTACGACGGAACGATGTGGTGCTAGCTGTCAGCTAGGTCACAGCTCGGCGGCTTCGAGAGCGCGGGTCGCGTCGTCCCATTCCGCCTCGAGCGTGCGCACGCGCGCCCTGGCGCCTTCGTAGTCCCGCACCAGGCCGGCGACATCGGAGCCCGACGCATAGAGATCGGGGTCTGCCATCACCGCCTCGAGCCTTTCGAGACAACGCCACGACCGGCCGGCACATCTACACGTCACGTGCCGTCTATGGGCTCGAGGACGAACCGCGTTTCCTGACCGCGATGACGACCTGGTCGGGCGGCCGTGGCATCGCGGTGTCGAAAGGAGACGAGCTGCGCATCACCGCCGTCTACGACAGCACCCGCACGTGGAAGGACGTGATGGGGATCA
>JBOGXF010000095.1:0-24919 GCA_050694275.1 Actinomycetota bacterium
CTCGGGCCCGCGTGTCCAACGCGTGTCCAGGTTTGATTTAGCGCCATCAGACCGAGGGTCGAAAATGGCCTCTGACCTAGGCTTCTTCGTTGCAGGGGCGGGATTTGAACCCGCGACCTCCGGGTTATGAGCCCGGCGAGCTACCAGACTGCTCCACCCTGCGCCTCCAGGATAACAAACAGGGGCAGCGCCCCCCACCGACCTTGTGCCGGATAACCACCTGAGAGGTAGCCGACCGCGACAAGGTGTGCGAGCTCGACGGGTTTAGGGGGACAGGCTCTCGGCCTCCGACAGCAGGTCGCCCAGTCGCTCGATCAGCCGCCCGTACTCTTCGAAGTCCCCGCGCGCCAGTGCGGCTTGGGCATCGGCGAAGACCTGTGCCGCCTCCTGCACGAGCTCGGCGAGCTCCGGCGGGACCTCCTCTTCCGACGGCGGCAGCGGCTCCTCCGGTTCTTCTCCGTCCTCGGCGACGACCTCGAGATCGAACATACTCGCGACCGCGGCATCGAAGTTCTCTTCCATCACGACGCGCTCGCCGAGCACGAGGATCAGCCTCTTGAGCTCGGGGATGCCGACGTTCTCCGCGGTCACGTAAACCGGCTGCACGTACAGGATCGAGTCCTCGATCGGGAGCGGGATGAGCGCCCCGAACTCGACTCTGGAGCCGCGCTGGTCGAGCAGGGCCAGCGTGCGCGAGATCTCGACGTCCTGGTTCATCAGATTGTCGACCTGGACCGGACCGAGCACCAGCCTCTGTCGGGGGAACTGGAAGAGTACGAGCTCGCCGTAGTTCTCGGGATCGGAGCGCGCCGCCATGAAGGAGATCATGTTGGGGCGCCGACTCGGGGTGAACGGTCGCGTCAGCACAAACTCCTGCTCGTCCCCGCCGACCTGGATCAACAAGTATGTGGGGTCGAGCAGACCCGCCGCTCCGGTCTCACCCGCGCGCGGATTTATTGGGACCTCCCACGCGTCCTCCTGCGAGTAGAAGTCGGCCGGATCATCGATGTGGTAGGTGAGATAGGCCTGCGACTGCACTCTGAACAGATCCTCGGGATAACGGAAATGGGCTCTCATGTCCTCGGAGGGCTCCTCCTCGGTGAAGAGCTCCGGAAATGCCCCCCTCCACGCCTGGATCACAGGATCGCTCTCATCGACCACGAAGAACCTCATGGTCCCGTGATACGCGTCGATGACGACCTTGACGGAGTTCCGGATGTAGTTGATGTCTCCCGTTAGCTCATCCGCCCCGGTCCCAGGGAGCACCTCGTCCATCGAGAAGCGCTCGGAGTACGGGTACCAGGGAGTGGTGGTGTAAGCATCGACGATCCACACCGCCCGCCCGTCCACGATCGCGAAGTACGGATCCCGATCGAGGTCCAGGAATGGTGCCGCCCGGCTGACGCGGTCCCTAACGTTCTTGTAGATCAAGATCCTCGACTCGTCGCCTATCAGGCCCGAGAGCACGATGTTCGGATCTCCTTCACGCACCGCAAACGCGATCCTCCGGAAGAAGTTGCGCACTTCGATGCCGCCATCGCCTTGATACTGGGAGCGCACCGGGCCCTCATCGGTGGGGTAATCGAGCTCCTCCTGCTGCGAATTGACGATGGAGTATTCGGTGGAGCCGAATGCCTCGCCGTAGTAGACCCTCGGCTCCTCGAGCTCGAGCATCTCGGCCCCCGAGGCGACGTCGTTGGGCACGTCCTTGACGATGAAGTCCGGCTGTCCCGCCGGAGTGGTCTGCGGGGCGAGACTGGCGATCAGGCCGAAACCGTGAGTGAACTGCAGGTGCCGGTTGGCCCACGACTGCGATCCGGGCGAGAGATCATCGATCGACAGCTCACGCGCGGAGATAAGAACTTGACGCATCTCCCCATCGATCTCGTAGCGATCGACGTCGACATCGTCGAATGCATAGTACGGCCTGATCGCTTGGAGCTGATGGTTGGCACGGAGGAGCACGTCGATGTCCCACAGCCGCACGTTGTTAAGCAACGCTTCATTTGCCTCTACGTCGTCGGCGTCGAGATCCGGCGTCGCGGCGAACGGCCTGAGCGTCACATCCTCGAGGCCGTAGGCTGCGCGCGTCGCGGCGATGTTGCGCGCGATGAAGGGTGCCTCTCGCTGAGGCTCCTGGGGTGCGACCGAAAAACGTTGGACAAATGCGGGCCACACCGCGCCGGCGAGCACCGCGGTGAGAATCCAGATCCCGACCGCCGCCAGCGGCAAGATGATCCTTCGCACCCGGATGGTCACCAAAAAGAGGAGCGCTGAGATGATCGATATGACGGCGAGCAAGGTAAGCGCAGGAAGCTGCGCGTTGACGTCCGTGTAGCTGGCGCCGGTCACCACCCCGCGCGGCGAAAAGTTCAGCCCGAACCGTCCGAGCCAATACTGCGCGGCCTTGATGACCGCGAGAAGACCGAGGAGGACAGACACGTGGGCGAGAGCACTCGATGACACTCCGGCGAGGCGCGCCTCCGGGCGTATCGACCCGTGAAAGTAATGCGCCGCCGCTGCGAGCAGAAGCGAGACCACAAGCGCGGTCCACGCCAGCGACAGGATCGCGTTGTAGAACGGCAACTCGAAGACGTAGAACCCGACATCGAGGTTGAACTGCGGATCATCGACCCCGAACTCGACCCGGTTGGCCCACAACAGATAAGTGCGCCAGCCCGCGCTCGCGCCGATCCCGGTGAATAGCCCAATGACGACGGCGATGCCGAGACGAAGCAATGTCAGATGAGGGCCGAGGGCGTCCCGATATCGTTCGATGGGATCGACGCCGCCGGCGCCCACGCGCGGCAGGACGTACTGGGGGGCGAGACGTCCGGCGAGCGCCAGGTTGCCCCATACGAGTAGCGCGACCGCAATGCCGGCGACGATCCCCACGACGAGCTGCGTCCCGAGGCTCTTGTAGAGGACCGATGAGAACCCGACCTCCTGAAACCACAGGAGATCGGTGTAGAAGCGGGCGATCCCGGTGCCGAAGAGCAGCACCAAAACGACTGCCACGATGACGGCGATGCGGGTTCGGCGCCGTCCGCCTCTTAGGGCCATGACCCGCAGAGTAATCGCTCGGCAGTGCCTCGGGCACGAACCTAGTGGCCGTCGACGATGCTCTTGATGCTGTTGATGAGGGTCACAGGGTCAAACGGCTTTGCGATGAACCGCGCCCCCGGCCACTCGGTCGCGTCGCCCCCTGCGAGGCCGGTCAGCATCACAACCGGGATCGAGCTGGTCGACGGATCACCTCTGAGCTCCCGCAGCACTTCCCCGCCCGACAATCGAGGCATCATCTGATCCAGCAGCATCACGTCAGGGGGGCGTTTCCTGGCGAGTTCCAGCGCCTCCCGCCCGTCCTCCGCGAAGACGACCTCATACCCCTCGTCTATCAGGATGTATTTGATCGTGAGCCGAATGCTGGGATCGTCTTCTGCGACGAGTACCCGCGGACGGATACGCGTTTGGTCAGTCGCCGATGAGTCCATCGACGAGATCGGTTGGTGACGGGCTCGGCGACGGCAAGAGGTCCTGAAGCTGACACTCGGCATAGCTCTCGCAGTCGTCGGTCGGGCTGGGTTTCGGCTCCGGCTCGGGGTCGTTGTCTCCCCCGTCCCCGCCCCCACCCGAGCCTTCGGTCGAACCGCTCGGGGTGCCGGTGGTTCCCGGCTCGCCGGCCGCACTCGCTGCCAGCGTGAAGTCTGCCTCGCCGCCGCTGCCGGACGCCGCAACGATCCCGGTGTCGACGATGGCATCGGCGAGATCGGAGACCAGTGATCCGAACCGCGCCTCGAGGATCGCGGCGACGATGCTCCAGCGCGCGCCCTCGTCGAACAGCGAGAAGGCTGTCCTGAAGCCCTTTCTGAGAGAGAACTCCGGCGTGTTCTGCGCGATCGTGAACCCGACCAAGAGATCGTCTGCGCGACGGTCGAGGAATTCCCCGACGAAACCGACGCGGCTGCCACCCGCCAGGCCACGGAAGTAAGCGACGTCTGGGCGGACCCGTCCGAGCTGTTTCGACAGCCCCGATGCGAGATCCGAGATCTCCTCGTCGAGATCGAGGACGTGGCGCAAGTGCACCTGGTCCCACTCGCTCTTCGGATCGAGCTGGTAGGGGACCGGCGCCTGCAGTGTGCCGGCCGCCACCGACGTCTGGAAGAGTGAGCCGACGGTGAGCCGCGGGCGCCCCGGCGTGGTGAGCTGGACTTCGCCGTCATAGACGCCCGACCGCGTGAATGCGTATCCGCGGTCGATACGGAAGACCGCATCGGCCGACGCGGCTTCTACTCCTCCGAAAGACACGGTCGTCTGATCGCCGGCATTCACCAGGAGCCGGCCGCGCAGCGAGTCGACCGAGCTCTCGTCCATGATCTTGACCTGGCTTTGCGCCGCGATCTCGACGACCCTCTTGCCCTCGAGTCGAAGCTTGGCCTGTGCGTCCTTCGACGTGACGATGACGTCTAGCGGCTCGATGGCGATCTCGTCGCTCACGGGGATGACCTCGTCGCCCCGGGTCACTTCGATCCGACCCGACCCAGAGTCGCGCTGAAGGGTCATCGGGCTGAGCGAGGAGTCTTCGCCGAACGGCCAGCACGCCGTACCGGCAAAGAGAAACAGAACAACCAAGAAGGAGATTTTCTTCATGCCCTTACCCATTTGCATCGACCGGTCCATTGTGGGTCTGAAGCCCGAATACGCACAGTCTGTCCTGGTCACGCCGGAGATGCCATAGCACGATCTGACTAGTTACCGGAGGCCTGCCGGGCCGGAATCGTGATGGTCAGGCGGGTCCCCCGCTCCGGCTCGCTCTCTACCTTCACCGAACCTTCGTGCGCCTCTATTATGCGCTGAACGAACGCCAGCCCGAGCCCCAGGCCCCCGTACGTGCGGGTTTCCGACCCGTCGAGCTGATGAAAGTCGCTGAAGATCTTGCCGATGTCGTCGGGCGGGATCCCTATCCCCTGGTCGGTGACTATCACCTCGACCGCACGGCGGTGGGGCTGCCCGTTGCCCGACCGAGCTCCTCTTGCTTGAAGTGTGATCGTGCCGCCATCGGGCGAGAACTTCACCGCGTTGTCGATGACCTCCTCGAGCGATCGTCTGAGCAAACGCTCGTCTCCGATCACCTTCGGGAGCTTGCTCTTGATGTCGACCACCATCTCGTGACGCGGAGAGCGCGTACCCCATTCCTGTGCGAGGCTCTGCACCAGCGAGCCGACATCCACGGGCGCGGCGCGCGGCGCAAGGCGACCGGCTTCCATCGCTGCGAAGTCGACCAGCAGGCCGACGATCCGCTCCAGCCTGGCAGTGGAGTCGATGATGCCGGTGACGAACTGCTTCGCCTTCTGAGCGGGAACCCCCCTGCGATTGAGGATCTCCGCGTAACCCTTGATCGGGGTCAGCGGGGTCCGCAGCTCGTGAGAGATGTTCGACAAGAATTCGGATTTCATGCGCTCGATCTCGCGCTCACGCGACATGTCGCGTAGCACCATGACGCCACCCGCGACTTCGCCCTCTTCTCCTTGCAGGACCGCGCAAGTGATGTCGACCGGCACGGGCTCTCCTATCCGTCGGGCGAGAAATACGCCGGAAACGGAGCCCTCCCCAAGTTGGAATATCGGCAGCGAGATGGGGGCGCCCTGTGTGTCGCGCACTTCGATGATGGACTCGATGGGACGACCCATCGCCCGGTCTCGCTTCACCCCCGTGAGCTGCTCCGCCTCGAGGTTGAACGCGAGGATCTTCTTTTCCGAGTCGATCGCCACCAGGCCGTCGGCCATCGATTGGATGATTGTTTCGATGCGACCGCGCAGGCTCGCTTCTTCGCGCGCGGCTTCTCTGAGATCGTCGGTCTGGCGCAGCAGTGCGGCGGTCATTTCGTTAAACGTCTCGCCGAGCTGACCGACCTCGTCTTCCCCGCCGACCTCTGCCCGCACTCTGAGGTTCCCTTCGCGCACCGATCGCGCCGTGGTTGTTAGGACCTGGATGGGGCGAGTGATGCGACCGCCGGATACGTAGGCCAGGAACAACACGATCGCCGCCGCGCCCAGGGCTACGAGAAACAGAGTGCGCGTCACCCCTTCTCTGATGCCGGCGATGCTTTCCGCCGGCTTTGACAGCATGAGTCCGACGTTGATCGGGTTTCCCTGGCTGCGTAGGGGGGCGAACGCGCTGAAGTAAGCGCGATCCGCGGGGCTCTGTCTCACCGACGCGGCCTCGCCGGCCGCCAGGGCGAGCTCCACCGAGGGGGGCACGAGCTCCTCGTCCGTGATCCTGGCGGGCAGGGTCGAATACCTCACCTCACCATCCACGACCAGAGAGGCCCGCGCCGGCTCGAAGATGTCGGTAATCGACTCAAGCGTAAACGCGTCGATCCAACGACCGATCGCGATCACTCCGGTTATGTCGCGCGGACGATCCGGATGAGACACTTCCGACGCGGCGACAACCGCCACGGAGTTCCCGATCTTGTCGAGCGCGGCCGACAATGCCGGCGCTCCCGGAGCGACGACCTCGTCGACCACTTGGGACGAGAAGATCCTGATCACCATCTTCTGCCGGAGCGGGGTGGGCCGCGGCCCCTCCTCTCCGAAGCGGGCCGGGCCGTCACCGGCACGGGCCAGCAAGCTGCCGCGCGGATGGCTGACCATGAAGACGAAATCAAAGTCGAAGATGTCCTGTCCTTCGGGGCTGACGAGCTGGTCGGCGAGCCCCTCCAGGCTCGAGGGCGTGGCGAAGCTCGACCGTACGATCGGAGCGTCGGCGAGAGACGCGGCGTCTCCGAGCAATTCCTCGGCATCGCGCATCTCGATGTCGTTGACGGAACTATGTAGCTGCGTCTCGAGTCGCCGCAGCTCCTCGTCCTCGATGTTGTTGGTGATGACCCCGGTCAGGGCCGACGACAGGACCAGCACGACGACGACCAGGAGCGCGACGAAAGATGCGACAAAGCGAGTCCTGATGCTCGACTTGACTCCGGCCCACAGCCACGCGGCGAGGAAGAAGTACCCCAGCAACGCGGTGCCGTGCGCCCCCACCGCGGACGAGTCCGACACCGTGACGTCGAGGCGCGCGTCCGGAGCATAGGCCGTGAAAGCGCTGGAGACGCCGAGCCAGAGCGCGGCGAGTGCAAGGCGGCGCATCATCTTCCCGCCCGACCTGAACGATGCCGCAAAGCTCATGACGGCGAGCAGCGCGGCCGCCCCAACGGGAGCCATCAGGAGGGGGTCGTCCACGGCCAGCACCGCCGCGGTCGCCTCTCTCGGCCGCAGGGCACCAGAGACACCGATCAGGATCAGCGCCAATCCGAACGCTTTGATGGCGATGAGGAGGTCCGCTCCATCGAGCTCGAAGCTGACCTCACCAAAGGAAAAGGAGCCGCCGTGAGCGATCTGCGCGAGAGCGAGCGCGCCGAACCCCAACGAGGCCGTGACGCGGTTGAACCCCCCGCCCGGGACCAGCCCGGGGCGAGACAGAATGAGCAGGGCGGCTCCCGCGGTTACGAGGAAGCCGACGAATTCGACGGTGAAATGAAGCGGAACGGCCAGGAAGCTTTCGAACATCCTCACCACTGTCGCACGGATTTCGGACGTTCAACAGTAGCGAGCGGCGCAAGCCGCCCCTAGTTGAACGTTCGAAACTCGCGTCCTTTGACCATATCTAATCGCTAATCGAGCCCCTCGAGATACTCCACCGCCTCGGCGAACGTCGCGACGGCCACGACGTCGATGTCGCCGGCCACCCGTTCGGCCGCCGCCGCGCTCCCCTTGGGAGAGAGGAATACCTCTGCTCCCCTTTCTTCGGCACCTGCGACCTTTTGCTCAATGCCTCCGACGCTGCCAATCCCGCCGTCGCAGGCGATCGTTCCGGTGCCGGCGATCCTGCGCCCGTTCGTGAGATCGTCCGGGGTGAGCTGGTCGTACAGAGCGAGGGCGAGCATCAGGCCCGCCGACGGTCCGGCAATCCAGCCGGTCTTGAAGTCGACCGCGATCTCGGGATTGAAGGAGTAAGCGATCTCTTCCATGGCGACACCGATGAAAGAGGCCCCGGGATCTTCTCGGCTCGAGGTGGTCCTGATCGCGAGGGTCCTGCGCGTCCCGTCCCGCCTCACGGTGATGGTGACGTCCTCGCCGACGTCATGGGAGTCGACACTCCGGCCGACATCGCACGTTGTCTGGACGCGGCGGCCGTCCACCGCCACGATGACATCGCCCCTTCTCAAGACACCGGCGGCGGGAAAACCGGCGATCGTCCCGACCACGCGCGCGCCCTTGCCCGTCGGATGACCGAGTCCGAGAGCTGTGAACACGACCTCCAGCGCATGCCGCTTGGACTCCTCCATCTGATCTCGCTGCTCCTTACGGAGCTCGTCGAGAGTTTGCCCCTCCGGGATCACCTGATCCTTCGTCACGATCGCCCGCGCCGGGTTGACCTGGGCGAACAACCATTCGACGAAGGTCACTTCCGTGTCCACCCTCACCGTTGTCAGTAGCAGGCTTCCCTCAGAGGAGTAAGTCGAGGCGCCGTCAACGTCGACGAGGGTCATCACGTCCCGCACCGGCCCCGGGTTATACGAGTAGAAGACCGGGATCGGAAGAAGGAAGGCCGCGACGACGAGACCGATGGTGACGACGAGGGCGATGACAACCGCCCACGGCGATCTTCCTCGAACCGGGGCAACGCCCGGGGGGCCGTAGGGATCCCATTCCGTATGCATCGCTAAAAGAAGACTCTACGAGGGAATGTCGGCGAAGGCCGTCACCTAGTTCCGCCGGCCCGCTAGCGACCGACGCCGAGGAAAACCGACTTCGCCGACTCGAATGCCTCGAGGCACTTGCCCGCGCCGAGCACGACCGACTCGAGCGGCTGCTCGGAGAGATGGACGGGGACCTCGGCTTCCTGAGAGAGCAGCATGTCGAATCCGGACAGCATCCCTCCCCCACCGGTGAGCGTGATGCCGTTCACGAGCACGTCCTGAACCAGATCCGGTGGTGACGCCCCGACGCACTCGATGACGGAGGCCACTATCGACCGAACGTTCTCGGTCAGGGCCTCCCTGATCTCCTCGCTCGTGATCAGGACGTTCTTCGGCAAGCCGGTGGCGAGATCTCGCCCCCTGATCTCGGCCTTGTCCTCGTTCGCACGCGGAAAGGCCGAGCCGATGGCGATCTTGATCCGTTCCGCAGTTCGTTCCCCGATGGCCATGGCGTACTCGCGCCGAACGTAGGTCTGGATCGCTCCATCGAGGTCGAACCCGCCGACTCTGACGGCAGTATTGGTGACGACGCCCCCCAGCGAGATAAGCGCGACCTCGCTCGTGCCGCCTCCCACATCCACCACGAGGTTGCCGAGAGGCTCGTGGATCGGGAGCCCCGCGCCGATCGCTGCGGCCATCGGTTCCTCGATGAGGTAGCACGAGCGTGCCCCGGCCGAGAGCGTCGCTTCTTCGACGGCGCGCCGCTCGACCTCGGTCAAAGCGCTTGGAACGCATACGAGGACGCGCGCGCGTGACAGACGGCTCACGCCCGCACGCTGAAGAATCAAGCGGATGAGCTTCTCTGTGATGTCGAAATCCGATATCGCGCCGGAACGTAAAGGTCGCACGGCGACGATGTACCCGGGGGTCCGGCCGATCATCTGCCATGCCTCCTCGCCCATCGCGAGCACCGCCCCGGTCTCCTTGTTAAGGGCCAGGACGGTGGGTTCGGCGAAGAGAATGCCCTTTTGCTTCTGATAGACGAGGGTGTTGGCAGTTCCGAGATCGATCGCGAGATCGCGTGCCACGCCCGTCAGCCGGCCCGGCGCGTGGCTCGCCGGCGCGCCTGGATGCGGGCGCGGGCCGCTTCGCGACGAACGGGATCGAGCGCGGTAGGCGGCGCGGTCTCGTCCTGAGGAGCGCTGGCAATGAGGGTGGGTCGCGCCCGGGAGCCGGGGTGACCGGAAATCCGCTCGAGGCTCTGCTTGAAACGGTCCATGGAGCCCATCCGGGCCTGCTGGCGCTTCTGGATGAGCCAGAGCCGGCCGATGCCGATCATCGCCACGACCACCATGAGCACGAGGTAAATCACACGCTTCTCCTTGTTTTGCTGTTCGTCTTTGCTGGACACCGACGTCCGCTCCGGTCCGGCGCCATCGGGCCGACCGCTCGGGCGCCTCTTATCGTTCGGGGAGGCTACCAGAGCCTCAGACCGCCCGGCGAAATCCATCCCTTGATGATCCCGCGCGCGGCTCTTGTCACGCCTGCTCCCTAAAGGATGATTAGGCGGAGCGGCGACGGGCGGTCCTGATCGCGGCGGCCGCGCTCACCAGCCCGAGCGTAGCGGCCGCTCCCCGAGCAAGGCTCGCTCGACGCACCCGCCTCGTCCCGAGGCGCACGTAATCCCTTGCCCGCTCCGCCACGGGTGCGAACGCGTCCATGCTCGTGCGGGTGCACTCGAATCCGGCGGCGGCCAGCTTGTCGACCGACACCACCCACGGATGCATCACGTAATGGAGCATGCCGGCCGGGCCCTCCCCGAGCCCCAGCTCCCACAGCCTCTCCGCGAGGGCGAACGCCGCCGGTTCGGACATCTCCACCCGCTGGCGGCCGACGACCCGAAGCAGCTCATCCGTGGTCACCCATCCCCTCGGGGCCAGGTTGTAGGGCCCGTCGAGGTCCGCATCGAGCACGGCAAAACGCAACGCGTCGGCCACATCGTCCTCGTGCACGAACTGCCATGGAGGCTCGTAACCACGCACGCCGAACAGCACGGGCAGCTCGAGAAAATGCGACCAGGCATTGTCGACGTTGGGCCCGAACACAATCGCCGGCCGAAGCAGCGTCACCGTCGTCTTCGGGAACTCCTCGCGGAACTCCTTGACGACGTACTCGACCTCGAGCTTGTGGGCAGGATATGAGAAATCGAGGTTGGCACGGAGCGGCGATTCCTCGGTCAGCGGTAGGTCGTTGTCGGGATGGGCTCCATAGACGGTGGCGGAAGACGTATAGACGATCTTTCCAACTCCTGCTTTGCCCGCGGACCAGAAAACGTTGTGGCTTCCGTGCACGTTGATATCGCGCATAACCGCCTCTTCCTTGATCGGGTCCATCACGAACGCGAGGTGTACGACCACGTCCACTCCCCGGAAACGCGACTCCAGGGCGGGATTGCGCACATCGATCTCGTCGAAGACGATCTTTTCCGACGTGAGCCGGGGGGGCCGCACGTCGAAGCCCAGCACCCGTTCCAGTCGCTCGTCGGCCGCGAGGGCTTCGACCAGCCGGCTCCCGATGTAGCCGGAGGCACCCGTCACGGCGACGGTTAGCGGGCCCCTCTTCCGTCGCGGCATGGCCAGAGGTTACTGTGCGCGACCAGTGGCCCGTCTTGTGGGACGGGCCACTACCATGGGGGCGTGAGCCAGCAGCCCTTCGGGGATATCCCCCTGTTTCGAGAGATCCAGAAGCTCCTGGTCGGGAGCACAGGGCCGGTCAATATGGAGATCGCGCGCCAGGTGGGAGTGGCCGTGGCCACTCAGGGAGTCCACGAGCACCACCCATCGGCAGACGTGGAGCGCTCCTTCGCCGACGCGGTCCATGCCTCCGAGACTCTGCTCGCCGGTTACACGCGCCTTCCGCTGATCGAGCCGATCCCGAGCCGCGTCGTGGGTCCCACGTGGTGGGTGAACGAGACGCTCGTCCGGTGGCAGTGGCTGCTGGAGCATCTCGGGGGCCGCTTTACCGCCGAGCTCGGGCGCGCCGGCGCCGAGGCTGCCGACCAGGATCAGATGCAGGTCGCGCTCGGGCAGGTCGCGCCGCTGATCATCGGGATCCAGGCCGGGAGTCTCATCGGACAACTGGCCAAGGAATCGATCGGTCGTTACGACCATCCGATACCTCACGCAGAGTCCGACGGCCTGTTCTTCTTGTGGCTGAACGCACAGCGCGTCGCGGACGACTACGGATTCGACCAAGAAGCCTTCCGGCGCTGGCTTGCGCTCCGGGATGCCGCACGTCACCTCGTCACCACGAACGTCGCCTGGCTGCACCGCTTTCACCGCAGCCTCCTGACTGAGGTGGTGAATTCGATAGAAGTCGACACCGGTGATCTCGAACGCAAGATGTTGGAGATGCAGGAGCGCGGCATGGATATGTTCTCGCAGGGCGTGTCGGCGAGCGAGATGCTGCCGCTGGCACACACCGAGCGACATCGGAAGGCGCTCGACCGCCTGCGCGCGCTGGTTGCCGTGCTCGAGGGCTACGCCGGTCATGCTTCCGAAGCAGTCGCCGACAAGCTAATCGGCGATGCCTCGAAAATCGAAGAAGGGATGGCGCGACACCGAGCGTCGCCAAGCGATGGGCGAGCCATGCTTGCGAGCATCTTCGGCGTCTCCATCGATCGCGCCCTCGAGGACTCGGGCCGCACGTTCTGCGCTGCAGTGGTGCAGCTCAAGGGGCTTCCAGCACTGAACCGTGTGTGGGGCGCGCCCGACAATCTCCCCACTCTGCCGGAGATCAAGGACCCCTTTGCCTGGATGGAACGCGTCCTCGAGGACGAATAACCGGATGGACAAGCAGATCGTCTTCGGGAACGGCTTCACGAACGTCACCCTGCCCGAGCGAACCCGCGTCGTGTCGCCGGGGATATCGCTGCCGCTGCGGGCGACCGACGACCTCGCCGGCGCCGTCACGAAAGGTCTCGAACGCCCTCTCGACGGCCCCACGCTTCACGAGCGCGTGCGTCCAGGCCAAAGAGCGACCATCGCGTTCGACGACGCCACCGTCCCCTGCTACGCGCCGCTGTGGGCGACTGCAGTTCCCCTGATCGTCGGGTCCCTCGAGCGCGGCGGGATCCGCCGCGACGACATCTCCTTGTTGAGCGCGAACGCCCTGCACCGCAAGCTGACTAAAGAGGAACTCGCCAAGCTTCTAGGCGATGAAGTGGTCGCGGACCACGGAGAGAGGCTTGGCTGTCACGATGCAGAGGATCCCGAGGAGCTCGTCCACCTGGGAACGACGCCATCGGGCTACGACGTCGAGCTCAATCGCCGGGTCGTCGAATCGGACATCGTCGTCTATCTCAATTGTTCGACGATGCGCGGTTTCTCGGGCGGCTGGAAGTCAGTGTGTGTCGGGCTATCGAGCTATCGATCGATTCATCACCATCACACGCCCGACATCATGAGCATGAGCCTCGATCGCAACCGGATGCACGAGATGCTCGACGAGATGGGCACGCTGGTGGACGAACGCCTCGGCCCCGAGCGGGTCTTCAAGCTCGAGACCGTGCTCGCCAACCCGCTGCAGGTTCACGAGATCTACGGGGGCAGCGTACGTGCGACCCGCGATGCTGTCGTGACCAAGCTAAGGGAGCATCAACCTGCGCGGCGCGACCTGGTCGACGAGCCCGTCGACGTGGTCGTCTACGGGGTGCCGGAGTGGAGCCCGTATGCGGCTTTCTCGCACACGAATCCAATTCTCGATCTCATCTCGACCGGCCTGGGCTATCTCGGCGGCGTGATCCAGGGAGTGGGAAGACCGGGATGCACCGCGATCCTCGCGTCTCCGTGCCCCCTGCGATGGAACGAGACACACCATCCCTCATATGTCGACGCTTGGACCGATGTGCTTCCGGAGACGCGCGATCCGGACGAAGCGAGGACGCGCTTCGAACCGGAACTGGCTCGCAACGAGGCCTACATCGATCGTTATCGCAACGGGTTTGCGTTTCACCCCACCCATGCCGTCATGGCCCTCTACCCGCTCAAGCGGCTTCGTCACGCGTCGCGAGTGATCGTCGCCGGCGCCCAGGACCCGGCCGTTCCCCGACACTGCGGCTTCGACGCGGCCAGGGATGTGGAGGAGGCGATCGCGATGGCCGAGGACGGGCACGGGCGCGATTGCTCCATCGCGCTGGTCGACTATCCCATGGCGTTCAACCGCCAATAGCCGCTCGCCATCAGTCGAGTGCTCATGGCTCATCACGCGACCTCACAGGTCGCCTCATTAGCACTCGGCATGGGAGGACGAGTCAGACGGGGAAGATCTCTCCCTCGACTTCGCCGTTCTCGATCCACAGGATCCCCATCGACGGAAACGGCGCGCGCCGGGGCCAGGTCGGGCTTCCGGGATTGAACAGCAGCAGCCCATCCTCGTCCTCGTTGGCGGGGAAGTGGCTGTGGGCGAACACGACCACCCGTGCGGTCGGGAAGCGGGAGCGCAGTCGCTGCCGTCGCCCCCCGGCCGGCCCCGAGTCGTGGATCATCGCGACCTCGACCCCGCCCAAATCTATCTCGGCCGTCTCGGTCGCACCCCAATCCTTGATGTCCCACGCGTCGGAGTTGCCGAGGACGACGTTGGTCGGCGCGAAGGCCTTGAGCTCGTCGAGCAGGGCAGAATCGCACACGTCGCCGGCGTGCAGGATGTGGTCGGCGGTCTCGACGTAGGGCCACGCACCTCCCGGCAGCGGTCGAGACGTCCCGCGCGTGTGGGTGTCGGCGAGAACGACCACCTTCATTCCGAAAGGCTAAAGGACTTGACCTAGGCGGAGCGGCGCCTGAGAGCGTTGATCAGGGAGGGGGTTGCAGCCCCGGGCACGTGGATTGGATGAGGTAGCGGATGGGATAGCTCGCGTCGTATCCCGGCAGCTCGGTCTTGTCTTCGATGAAATAGCCCGACTTCCACGGCCCCCAGATGTGCTGCCGGCAGAAGGAATCGACGATCATCCACTCGCGCTCTCCCTCGGGCCGCTTCAGGGGCTTGCTGGTCCCCATCATCGGTCCTACGACGCGTTTGAACTCCCTGAGGTAGTCCCCGAGCTTGCCGGTCTCGCGCCCGAAGTACGAGCCGTGGCCCTCGTTGAGGAACTCGTCCTCGCCGATCGGAGGGAGGCCGGGCGTGACGAAGCTGACGGTCATTCCGGAGTCGGTGTGGACGGCGCCCTCGAACAGTCTCTTGCGAAGCTCCTCCACGGTCAGGGACCCATCTCCAAGCTCACAACGCGGGCGTGCCTTCCCACATCTGAACCGGCCGGCCGAAACGATTCCCCCGCGCTGGACCTTGCTGCTCCCGGTCATGGCCCGCCGCGCGCTCCACAGCGCGCGCGCATATATGCCGGCGATCGTGGGAGTGGAGCTCGACGTCCCACTGAAGCCCGACGTTCCCGTACCACCGACGGTCGCCGACGTGTACGCGGACGGATAGTCGAGGCCGATGCTCGCGATGTCGGCCGGCTTCCCGTGACCCGAATACGACGCGTGATGGGACGTCGCAAGGGGATCGTCGTAGTAATTGTCTTCCCCGGGACTGATCGCACCGACGGTGACGATCCAATCCGGACCCTCTTGCGAGGACAGGAGCGTCGTGTTGGGAACGGTGAACGTGTTGGCCTGGCCGTTGCCCGCCGAGAAGAAGATGGTCTGTCCGCGCAGGCTCGCCCTGCGCTGCGCTTTCACGTTCGAGCCGCTGTAGAAGCGATCGCGATACACGAGGCTGAACCCGTAGGAGTTCGTGATCGCGTCGATCCACGGCTGGCTCATCGCCCACTCGATCGCCGCCTCGGAATCCTCCCGGCCCCCGAGATTGATGAACAGCAAGAGACACTCGGGACAGGTCCCGTGCAGGTTGCCGACCGATGTGCTCGTGGTTCCCACCCCGTGGTTGTTGGGTTCTCCCTTGAGGCTTTCTGGATCGTCGTCGAAGGTCATCGCGCCGATTACCTTCGTGTCGGGGATCCAGTAGTAACGCAGCTTCTTGGGAGTCGACTTCTTGACGCCGGCCCATCGCTCAGCATCCTTCGCAGCAAGAGGGGCGACGGGAGCATCGGGATTCTTCTCCTCGAGAGTCAGGTCGAGGCGACCGTACGATTGGAAAGCCTTTCCGGGCGACGGAAAGCCGGGAATCCACTCGTGTGGAGGTTGGTCGAGAGGGAGATCGTTCGAAGGATCACCGTCGGTCGCCTGCGGCATCTTCGAGGCGAGGAAGTCCCAGTGGTACGGCTGCAGGCCGAAGTCGAGAACGGCCACGACGGTGGCGTCACCGGCTCCCCCTTCGCCGGATCCCCCCCGAGAGGCCGCAGGCCCGGCCGGGACGGCCACGAGCGCGCCGACAAGGCAAGCGATAAGGAATCCGCAGAACGTCTGCCGCACGAGTCCTCCCGAGTCCGGTATGTACCTCTTTCGGGAGGTTCGACTACACCGCGCGAAGTCCTGCCGGCTCGATCTCGGGCGCGTGGTCCTCGGCGGCGCGATCGCCACAGGTCGGGCACGCGGGATCGCGCCGTACCTTCACCTCGGAGAAGCGCGTGGTCTGCGCGTCGAAGGTCAAGAGTCGTCCGACGAGCGGGTCACCGTAGCCCGCGATGAGCTTCAGGGCCTCGTTCGCCTGGAGACTTCCAACGATTCCCGGGAGCACGCCCAGGACTCCTGCCTCGCTTCAAGTGGGGGCCAGTTCGGGGGGCGGTGCCTCGGGATAAAGGCATCGATAGCAGGGACCCTCGAAGGGCACGAAGGTCGACGCCATGCCCTCGAACCGAAAGATCGATCCGTGCACCACCGGCTTTCTCAGCTCGATCGCAACGTCGTTGACTACGTAACGTGTGTCGAAGTTGTCGCAACCGTCGACGATGACGTCGTAGCCGGACATGATCTCGGCGGCGTTGGCCTCATCGAGCCGCACCGGATGCACCACCACGTTCACGTCGGGGTTGAGCTTCGCGATCGTCTCCTTGGCGGATTCGGCCTTGAGCATGCCGATGCGCTCGGTGTTGTGCACCACCTGACGCTGGAGGTTGTTCTCCTCGACGCGGTCGGAATCGACGATCCCGATTGTCCCCACCCCGGCGGCGGCGAGATAGAGAAGCGCCGGCGATCCCAGGCCCCCGGCTCCGATGCACAGAACCTTCGCGTCCAGGAACTTCATCTGGCCACGCTCGCCCACCTCGGGAAGGGTGAGGTGTCTGGAGTATCGGTCGCGCTGCGACGCGTCGAGCACGCGCGGCATCGAGAAATCGAAGCCGAGATCCTTCCAGCGGTTGAAGCCGCCCATCATGTTGGACACGTTCTTGTATCCGAGCTCCTTGAGGGTCTTGGCGGCAAACGCGCTCCGCACCCCCGAGGCGCAGTAGACGACGATTTCTGCGCTCTTGTCGGGGAGGACGTCTTCGACCCGGCTCTCGAAATGCGCGCGCGAGAGATGGTGGGCTCCCGGGACGAGTCCGTGCTGGACCTCGTCCTGCTCTCGGACGTCGAGGAGCTCGAAGCGCTCCCCCGCCTGCAGACGGGCGAGCACCGCTTCCGGCGAGGTCTCCTCGATCTCGGCCCTTATCCGGCTGAACAGATCACGGAAGTTAGACATATTTACAACCTTACAATAGTGCTAATGCCCTCGGCCACGGGCCGCACGGATCTCCTTCAGGGTGGGATTCACCAGCAGGTCGCCGTCGACCTCGACCGTGGGCACCACCCGGTAGCCGCCGGAGGCCTCGACTATCCTTTCGCCGTGATGGGGGAATGCGTCCACGTCGATCTCTGCGTAGGCGATCCCCGCCTCGTCGAGCCTGCCGCTTGAGGCGGACGCAATGCCCACACGTTCTTGTCGAATAGATGGTGATCGGATTGTCCATATCGCTCAAATCGGGCCTCTCTGACGAACAACTTCTCGCCGGAGCGTGTCATTCCCTGCCCAGAAGCGCGGCAGCGGGATGAGGGGGGTCGTCTACACCGGTCCGGGCAAGGTCGCGGTTGAGGACATCCCCGAGCCACGCATCCAGGAGCCGACCGACGCTCTGGTCGAGGTGAAGCGCACCGCGATCTGCGGATCGGATCTTCACGTCCTGGACGGCAAGACCCCCGGCATGCGAGAGGGATGCGTCATCGGGCATGAGTTCGTGGGGCTCATCGCGGAGCTCGGCGAGGGCGTCCTCAAGCACCACGAGGGGGTTCGCGCTCTCGGCTCCTTTCTGATCGCGTGCGGATCGTGTGAACCGTGCCGGCGCCGGCGTTTCAACTTCTGTAAGGAGCGACGCGCCCTGGGTTTGGGCGCGCTGGTGGGCGACCTCGAGGGGGCTCAGGCCGAGTTCGTTCGGGTCCCCAATGCAGACATCAACCTCCGCCGCCTCGACGGCGGCATGGCGGGGCTCTCGGACGAGGAGGCGCTGTTCGGAGGCGATATCCTCGCGACCGGTTTCTACGCCGCGGCCATCTCCGAAATTCAGAAGGACGATGTCGTCGTGGTGGTCGGCGGGGGGCCGATCGGCTTCTTCTGCGCCCTGGCGGCGCGGCGATACGAGCCGTCCAAGATTCTCGTGCTCGATATGGACGAGTCGCGGCTCAGTTTCCTGCGGCAGCAAGGCATCGACGCTCAGGATGTGTCGGAAGCGGCCGGTGATGCAGTGGTCGCCGGTGCCACCGAAGGACGGATGGCCGACGTCGCGATCGAGGCGGTGGGCGCGATCGATGCTCTGAAGTCCGCAATGCGGTGCGTGCGGGACGGGGGCCGGGTGACCATCGTCGGGGTCTACGGAACCGAGCGCTACGAGCTGCCCACCGGCATGGTGTGGGTGAGGGGTCTTGATCTGAGGTGGTCGGGCATGGCGAACGTGCACGCGCACTGGGATGAGGCTCTGCTGGCGGTCGCCAAAGGCGACGTCGAGCCGACCGCGATCATCACCCACCGCCTCCCGCTAGACGACGCGCCCAAGGGCTACGAGTTGTTCCGCTCGCGCGAGGCGATGAAAGTGGTCCTCACCCCTTAACCCTTGTGCCCGAGTGGTCGTGGAACGCCATAGAAGGGCGCATGGCGACCACTCGGCGAGGGCGTGGAGCGTGTGCTGGCCGAGTGGTCGTAGAAAGCCCCAGGAGGGCGCGTGGCGACCACTCGGCGGAGGATCAGGCGGATTTTTGCGCCTGTTCGGTTTTCTTGGCGACGATGTCGTCCGCGCTCTTGCCACACCCGGGACAGAACTTCGAGTCGGCCGGGACGTTCGCCTCGCAGAACGGACACGGTCCCTCGACCGGCTCCTCCTGGTACCCGTCCTTGAGACCCTGCTTGAACTCCTTGCCCGCTTGCCCCATGGAGCGAGCGAGCTTCGGGAGCCGCGTCGCCCCGAACAACAGGAGCAGGATGAGCAGGATGACGATGAGCTCTGAACCACCCGGCAGGCTCATGTGAGACCTCCGATCTTCACCTGAGAGCGGGGACGACGGTCTCGCCGAAGAGCTCGACGTCCTCTTCGTCCGCCACCTGGAACGGCACGGCCCCGAGGCCGACGATCACTTCCTCCACGCCGAGATCGACGAGGCGACCCAACCGGTCGACGACCTCGCCGGTCGTTCCGGCGATCCGCTGTTTCTTGTAACTCTCAAAGGATACCGCCCCCGCGTCCTCAAACGGCCGAAACACATCTCGGGGAGAGCGCTCCACCAGGCGCTCGAATCTCCGCCGTGCGTCCGCATCGTCGCGACCGACCAGGACGTACGCCCCGACCGATCGACGGAGGCTTGCGGGATCGCGGCCGTTTTCCTCGCACGCCCGATCGGCAGCTTGGGCCCGGGCCGCGTAGCTCTCGATGTCGCCCATCCAGGAGAAGTTCCAGCCGTCGGCCGTGCGCGCGACGACCCTCAGCAGCCGGTCGCCCTTGCCGCCGATCCACACGGGCGGGCGCGGCTCCTGCACCGGCCGGGGACGGCAAATCGCTCCCTTCATCGTGTAGTGATCCCCGTCGAAGTCCAGCTCCTCCCCATCGAGCAAACGTCCCACGATCTCGGCCCCCTCGCCGAGCCGCTCTATGCGCACCCCCGCGGGATCGAAGGACATGCCCGCAGCGACGTACTCCGGCTCGTACCAGCCCGCGCCCATGCCGACATCCACCCGGCCCCCGGACAGCACGTCGAGGGTCGCGGCCATCTTGGCCAGGAGGCCCGGATTGCGGAAGTCGTTGCAGAGGACGAGCGAGCCGAGCCTGACCCGCGACGTCGCTGCGGCGAGCGCCGACATCGTCGCCCAGCACTCGAGCGAGCCCTGCGGCTCCTCCGATCCCCCGTACTTGCCGAAGTCGAGGAACAAATGATCGGACACCCACACCGAATCGAATCCGGCCGATTCCGCGGACCGCGCCACTCGCCGCACCCCCTCCCAGGAGACGGGGGAACCCGCCAAGCTCGTGTCGTAGTGAGGAAGCGCCAGCCCAAACCGCACTTTAGTGGACCGCCCAGCCACGACTCGCTGGTTTTGGCGGCAAAAAGCCGGCGCCTCGCGGCGTTCTCAGTCGCCGCCGCACGGCTTCGCGAGTGCGCCGGCCCCCTGCGGCCTTGCGACGCTTGCTTTTCACTCGCCAAAACCTACCTCTCGTCACTGGGCGGCCCACCGCCATACTCGCGTACAATGCGGGCGATGAAGGTTTCCGACGTCATGACCGAGGCCGCGATCTTCGACTCGCCGGACGACACCGTCGCGGAGGCCGCCTCCCGGATGTGGCAGTCGCGAACGGGATCCCTGCTGGTCATGGAGGAGGACCGCTTGATCGGGATCGTGACCGAGCGAGACGTGCTGCGCGTCGCAGGCGAGGGCCACGATCTCAAGTCGGTCAGCTTGCGAGATGCCATGACATCAGACGTGGTAACCGTACCGGCGGACACCAAGCTCGTGGACGCGGCCAAGATCATGTTCGACAAATGGTTTCGCCATCTTCCGGTGGTCACGCAGACGGGGAAAGTCCTGGGCGTGATCTCGCTGCGAGACCTGTTACAGCTCGTGGCCGAGAGCATGGAAGAGCCCGAGAGCCTCGAGGCGTTGACCGGTCACACGCTGGTGCGCGATCGCAGGCTCGAGCTCATCGAGCACGGCGACCTCGACTAAGTCCCGATCCCTAGATCTTGTGCTTCTCGAGGAGCCGGCGGGCGATAACCGTCTTCTGGATCTCCGACGTCCCCTCGCCGATGAGCAAGAACGGCGCGTCCCGGTAGAGGCGCTCGATCGTGAACTCTTTGGAATAGCCGTAGCCGCCGTGAACCCGCAGAGCTTTGGTGACGATGTTGTGGCACGCCTCCGACGCGAACAGCTTCGCCATCGCCGCCTCGAGATCGCTTCGCTCGCCCGAGGACTTCTTGTCGGCCGCTGAGTAGAGCATCAGCTTCGCCGCCTCGAGCTCGGTCGCCATCTCGGCGAGATGGATCTGGATCGCCTGGTGCCCTGCAATCGCCTTGCCGAACGCCTTCCGTTCCTGCGAGTAGCGAATGGCTTCCTCGAACGCGCGCGTCGCGAGCCCCACGGCGCGTGCCGCGACGTTGACCCGACCGATCTCGATCCCGTCGAGCACTTGCCGGAATCCCTCTCCTTCCTCCGTGCCCAACAGGTTCGAGGTCGGGATCCGGAAATCGTTGAAGATCATCTCGGTGGTCTCGACGCCCTTGTAGCCCATCTTCTCGATGTTCTTGCCGACGTCGAGGCCGGGGGCCGGTGTGGGGTTGCCCCCTTCCTTCTCGACGACGAGCATGCTCATGCCCTTATGCGGTGGATCGGCGTCGGGATCGGTCTTGACCAGCGTCATCACGAGGCTCGCCCGCAGCCCGTTGGTCAGCCACATCTTCGAGCCGTTGACGACGTACTCGTCGCCGTCCCGAAGGGCTTTGGTCTTGATGCCCTGGACGTCCGAGCCCGCCTCCGGCTCGCTCATCGCGAGCGCGGCGCGCCACTCCCCGGTTGCCATCTGCGGGAGGTACTTTTGACGCTGCTCGTCGGTGCCGAACTTGTTGATCAGGTAGCAGCCCATGAAGTGCGTGTTGAGGATGCCCGAGAGGCTCATCCAGCCACGCGCCAGCTCGACGACGGCGAGGGCGTACGTGGCAAGCGATTCACCGATGCCGCCGTACTCCTCCGGCACGGTCAGGCCGAAGAGGCCGATCTCCTTCATCTTGTCGACGATCTTGTCGGGGAACTCGTCCTTGTGCTCCAGCTCGTCGGCGATCGGGATGACCTCGCCCTCGACGAGGTCTCGCACGGTCTCGACGATCGCCTTCTGGGTCTCGCTGAGCTGGAGCATCCCTACTCCTGCGCCTTTTGGAAGTCCTCGAGGCTCTTTTCCCGGGACATGCCCGCGGCGCGCCCTCGCTCGGCAAGCTGCAGCGCCATCTTGCGCGAAGCCTCGTCGATCATCTCGTTTCCGAACATCACCGCGCCGAGCTTTTCGACTTCCGTCGCGTGCTTGTAGGCATCGAGGATCGCCTCGGCCTTGTCGTATTCCTCCTGGGTCGGGGTGAACACCTCGTTGAGAACATCGATCTGTCCCGGGTGAAGAGCCCATTTGCCGTCGTATCCGAGCGCGCGCGCCCGCATCGCCATGTCGCGGAAGCCGTCGAGATCCTTGATGAGCAGATAGGGGCCGTCGATCGCCTGAAGCCCGGCCGAGCGGGCCGCGACCAGGATCGTTTCGAGCACCCAGTGCCAGTGGTCGCCGGGGTATCCGGGCATCGGCAGGCCCGCGGTCACCGTCGGGAGCCCGAGAGACGCGCTCATGTCGGCGGGACCGAAGATGAGCGTCTCCAGCCGCTTCGAGCTGTGCGCGATCTCCCACACGTTCTTGAGGCCGAGGGCGGTCTCGATCTGCGCCTCGATGCCGATGCGCTTGTCCAGACCAACCTTGATCTCGATCATGCGCAGCAGGTGGTCGACGAACATGACCTCGTCCGGATGCTGAACTTTGGGGATCATGACGCAATCCATGTATGTGCCCGCGACCTCCACGATGGTCTTGACGTCGTCCGCGGCCCACTGCGTGTCGATGGAATTGATGCGAACGACCACGGTCTTGTCGCCCCACTCGTTGTTCTTCAGGGCATCGATGACGTTGCCCCGAGCCTCCTCTTTGGCGAGCGGGGCGACGGAATCCTCGAGATCCATGAACACCTCGTCGGCCGGCAGACCGGGGCTCTTGGACAACATCTTCGGACTCGATCCCGGTACCGACAGACACGACCTGCGTGCACGCACCTATCTCTCCTCCTACTACTCGACGTAGCCGAGGCCCCTGAGGTGGTCCTCGATCTCGCCTTCTTCGTCCGAGGTTAGTCCGCTCTCTGCAACATCGCCGCTACCGACAGCCTCGTCGCCTTCGATGCGGAGAGTCGCTCCTTCCCCCACGAGCGCGCTCAAGGCCCGACCGTCGCGAGGCACGGAGCTTGCGACGCCGAGCGCGGCAAGGGCGGTCGCGCCGAGATCGATGAGACGGGCGGGCTCGGCCATCGGTCCCCGCGTCACTTCGGGACCCGCGGCGACGATCACCCCCTCCAAGCGATGGTCTCCCGAGAGCCAGTCGGCGGCCTCAACCATGCCCTTGGCGTGCGTCAGCGAGTAGCCCGGGGCGGGTACGAGCAGAAGGTCGGGGGCGGTATCGAGGAAGCGGCCCGACAGCACCTCTTCCTTGCGATATATCCGAGCGATCGGAGCGTCGCCCGTGTCGGGATCGCGGAAGCCCCCCAGCGCTTCGGCGACTTCGTCGCGCACTCTCTCGTAATCGCCGGGCGCGACGGTTCCCTCCGGCTCCCGCCCCCTGAGGTTGACCGAAACTCCTTCGCCGGTGGACACGACGCTCGTGTAGGCGCGCGTCTTGGACCAGTCGATCGGCGAGGCCGGGATCGATATCTTGCCGTGCAGCTTCAGCAGGTCGTAGAGGCGCCTGGCGATCCTGCGACCCGGCCCCCACCTGACCAGGTTGAAGGCGATGCTGCCTGCCGAGAATCTCAAGAAACCGAGATGCTGAAGGATCCTGTCCATCGTGCACGCTCTCGTACACGCCTGGTGACCGTGATCGGACATGAAGATCACGAGGTCCTCCTCGGTGGTGCGCTCGAGCAGGCGACCCAGGCCCTCGTCGAGCTGCTGATAGATGCCCCGAGCCTGCTTGGCCACCGGTCCGTCTTTGAGCTCTTCGTAACGAGGATGGTCGGGATGGATGTGCTCCATGAGGCAGTGCTGAATACGATCGGTCGAAACGTAGACGAGCGCGCCGACGTCCCAATCGGTGGTGTCGAGCAGATGCTCGAACGCCTTCTGTCGTTTAGCGGTGATCTCGGCGCACTCGTCGAGGAACGGCTCGGGGCGATTCCGGAACGTCGTCCAGGACATCCCATTGATCGGAAACGGCGCGGCCCGGTCGAGCTCGTGTTGAAGCTCGATGGGATGGGTGTACGAACGGCTCGCCGGAAGCACCCCGCCGGCGACGACCTTGCCCTTGATCTCGGGGGCCGGAAACGTCAGAGGAATGTTGACGGCCAGGGACGTCTTAGCTGCGCTCGTGAGATCGTCGAAGATCGTGCGCGCCTTGATCGACCGGTAGGTCACCGGGAGTCTCCTGCTAACGCCCGGCTTGTGCTCGAGGATGTCGAAGACTCCGTGGCCCGCAGGATTGAGACCGGTCATGAACGACGGCCACGCGCACCACGAATGCGAGGGCACCGTCGACAAGCAATCGCCGTGAGCTCCACGCTCGATAAGTCCGGCGAGGTTGGGTAGCTCACCGGCCTGCAACATCGGCCGCAGAATCTCCCAGTCGGCCCCGTCCCAACCAATTATCAAGACTCGTTTCGACATGTCGGCAGGTTAGCAGGCGGGCGACGCCGACTCAGGCCGTTTCATCCGCCTCCCGGCGCGCCTGAGCGAGCCGACGCGCTCGCAGCGCGAGTTGCATGCGCAACTTGTCTTCCGCGTCGCGCAGCGACCAGCCCGTAAGTTTCTCGACCTGTTTCAGTCTGTAACTCACCGTGTGAGGATGAGCAAAGAGCTTTTCGCCGGCCAGCTTCACGCTTCCATCGGCTTCAAAATAGGCCTCGATGGTCCTTATCAGCTCCCCACGCCGACGGTCGTCGTACGCGATCAAGGGGCCCAGCGTCTGCTCCACGAAACGGTCTATGAGTGCAGGCGCCACGCGCAGGAAGTGATACAGCA
>JBOGXF010000096.1:0-14863 GCA_050694275.1 Actinomycetota bacterium
CGCGGTGACGAGCGCGAACCGTTCCGGAGAGCCACCGGCAACTACCCCTGCCGCGGCCCGCGCCGCGCTCGGACAATCGGTGGCGGTATACCTCGACGGCGGGACGTGCGTCGGGACGCCCTCTACCCTTGCATCGCTCGTCCGGGACGTCGAGATTCTCCGTGCCGGTCCCGTGGGGGCCAGACTGCTTCAGAAACTGACCGAGTAGATTTCCCTGTACTTCTTCTTGAGATAGTCGAGGAAGGGCGCGACCGTGAGATCTCCACCCGTAACTCTGGCTCCGAGATCTTTCGCCTCGTAGATGTACGCGTGCCTGTGGATTTTGTCGCGCAGCCAAGCGAGCAACCGTCCGGTCTCGCCCGCGCGCAGGCCGTCGTCGAAAGGCCCGAGCTCGGCCTCCGCCGCGGCGAAGAACGCAGCCGCGTAGAGAGTGCCGAGGGTGTAGGTGGGAAAGTAGCCGATCGATCCGACCGACCAGTGCATGTCCTGAAGAACGCCCTCCGTCTGGCTCTCCGGCCGCAGTCCCAGGTGCTTTTCCATTCCCGCGTCCCACGCGTCGGGAAGGTCGGAAACCTCGAGCTCGTCCCGCATGAGAGCGAGCTCGAGCTCGAAGCGCAAAACGATGTGCAGGTTGTAGGTCAGCTCATCGGCCTCGACACGAATCAAGGTTCTCTGCGGATAGTTCACTCCGAGATAGAACTCGTCTGGGGTGATCATCCCCACCTCAGGGAAGCGTTCTTTAAGATGGGGGAGCATGAACTCGGTGAAGGTCCGGCCGCGCCCGACCTGGTTCTCCCACAGCCGTGACTGTGACTCGTGCATCCCGAACGACGGCGCGTTACCCGCGGGAAGGCCGACGAGATGATCGGGTATTCCCTGGTCGTACAGCGCGTGACCGGTTTCGTGGATGGCCGCGTAGATCGGGCTCAAGGGCATCTTCGGCCGCGTCCATATCGTCTGCCGAACGTCGCCCCGTCCGATGTGGATCGTGAATGGGTGGGGTGACCGGTCGAGCCTGCCTCCGCGCATGTCGTACCCGAGGCGATCGATCAACCATTCGCAGAAACTGATCTGTTTCTCCTCGTCGAAGCGCCGCGAGAGAAAATCCGGGCGCGGTCCGGTGTTGGCAAGAATCGCGTCGGCGATCGGCTTGAGCTCGAGGACGAGCCCGGTGAGAAGGCTTTCGACCTCGGCGGTTTTCATTCCTGGTTCGAAATCGTCGAGCAGAGCGTCGTAGCGCTCGGACTCGTAGCCGATGGCATCTGCCTGCTCCTTCTTGAGCGCAACGAGTTTGGTGAGGTGCGGCTCGAGCATGCTGAAATCCGACGCCGGCTTTGCCTCGATCCATGCCTGGTAGGCGAGTCCCTCGGTCTCGGCGATCTCCCGGACGAGGTCGCGTGGCACCTTGGTCGCCCGGTCGTAGTCGCGCCGCAGGATACGAACGTGAGCGGCGCGTTCTGTGTCGATTGAGTCGTCGGCCTCGAGCTCGCCGAGGAGAGTTCCCACCTCGGGATCCACCAGCCGGTCGTGCATTATCGCCTGGATGCTGGAGAGGGCCCGGGCTCGGGCGTGGGCCCCTTTGGGCGGCATCTTCGTCGACTGGTCCCAGTGCATGAGGGTCGCCGCGTGACGCAAGTCGGCCATCTCGTCGAGCCGGGGCAGGAGTTGCTCCCAGGGGTGGGTCATGGCGGTCAAACCTACTCGGGATCGAGCCTCGCTCGCCTGTGTCAGATTGGTTGCGGTGAAACTGCTTTTCGTATGCACCGGCAACCTGTGCCGGTCGCCGATGGCGGCGGCGCTCATGGCGCACGAGCTGTCGGTTAGAGGGTGCCAGGAAGTCGAGGTCATCTCGGCCGGGACGTGGGCCGGCGCGGGCTATCCGGCCACGACCGAGGTTGGCGACGTCCTCGCTCCGCTCGGAATCGACGTCTCGGGCCATCGGTCGCAGCCGCTCGCGCCCGAGCTGGTCGAGGAGGCCGACGTGGTCGTGGCGATGACGAGCGTCCACCGGGCCGAGATCGCCCGGATCGCCCCAAACGTGGGAGGCAAGACCGTCTTGCTCAAGGAGCTCGGCGAGATCGCCTTCGACGGGAGCGGCCAGACCGCGGAAGAGCGCGTGGGGGCTCTGCTCGAGGCGGCGCGGCCCGAGTCGCGCCGGGCCCTCGATCTCGACGATCCGATGGGCCTGCCGATCACCGCTTACCGGCGGGCGTACGAGGAGATCTCGGCCGGGATCGCGGCCCTCGCCGACGTCATCTGTCCTCCTTCCTAGGGTCGGGATCGGGCTCGCTTCGCTTGTCTACGTAGTTTCCCGGGGTGCGCTCAAGGAGCCGGCTTTCTCGCCGAAGGACACCTGATGACTGATTCGGGCATGCATAAGGTCGCCGCGCCGCCCCCACCGCCCGCGGGGACGGATGCACGTAACGAGCCCCCCTCTGCGACTGCGGAGCCGAGGGCCGCGGCGTCGCGCCCGGCCCCCGCCTCGGCCCAATCGGCCGAGGAGATGTCGCTCGCTGTAGAGCTGCCGCCCATCCGGAAAGGCGCTGACGGGCGCGCCACCATCGACGACCTGTTGGGTTACGTCGTCGACGTCAAGTCTTCGGATCTCCACGCCAAGCCCGCGGTCCCTCCGACGATCCGAATGAGCGGTCAACTGGTGCCGCTCGACCATCCGGTGCTGACCGCAGACGAGTGCAAGGAAATGGCGTTCGCAATGATGGGCGAGAAGGAGATCGCGACGCTTGCCGACAAAGGCGAGGTCGACTTCGCGTACTCACTCGCCGGCGTGAGCCGCTTTCGCGTGAACGTCCACCGTCAGCGGGGGACCCTCGGCATCGCCGCCCGGCGGATCCTCCCGGGCGCTCCCGACCTGGACGAGCTTGGTCTCCCCCCGGCGGTGCGCACCCTCGCCGACGAACAGCGGGGGCTGCTGCTCGTCACCGGGCCGACCTCGTCCGGAAAGACCACCACCTGCGGAGCCATCATTCGTCACATCAACCACAGCCGACGCTGTCACATCGTGACCGTGGAGGACCCGATCGAGATCCTCCACGAGGACGAGCTTTCCGTGGTCACGCAGCGTGAGGTCGGTCAGGACACGAGCGACTTCCTCACCGCACTGAGAGCCGCGATGCGCCAGGATCCCGACGTCATCTTCGTCGGCGAGATCCGCGACACCGAGACCGTGAAAGCGGCTCTGCAGGCAGCGGAGACCGGTCACCTGGTGCTTGCTACCTTGCATACCACCGACGTGTCCGAGACGGTCAACCGAATCATCGACTTCTATCCCGCCGATCACCAGAAGCAGATCCGCGTCGCGCTCGCCGCGTCTCTCGCCGGCGTGATATCGCAGCGCCTCCTCCCTAAGATCGATGGGGACCGCGCCCCGGCGATCGAGGTCATGCTCGCCAACGGCCGCATCCGGGATTGCATCCTCAACCCGGAGAAGACCCACGAGATCCACGACATCATGGCGGAGTCGGACTTCTACGGAATGCAGACGTTCGACCAAGCGCTCATCAACCTCTACCGGGCCAAGCTCGTAACGCTCGAGGACGCCACCGCCGCGGCGACCAGCCCGCACGATTTCCACCTCGCCCTCCAGCAGGCGGGACTGCTCGCGGTCTGACCGCGGGTCGCGAAAACCCAACTCTCGCCCCTTCTGGATTTCCCGTAGGACCTGGTCCTACGAGACATAGGATCGTGGGCGATGAGGATCGCGCTGGGATGTGACCACGCCGGCTACCCGCTCAAGGTCGAGATCGCCAAGCATCTCGCCGAGGCGGGACACGAGGTGATCGACTTCGGAACGGATTCCGAGGAGTCCGTCGACTATCCGTCGTTCTGCGCGGCGGTCGGCCGATCCGTCGTCGCCGGCGAAGCCGATTTCGGCTTGGTGATGGGCGGAACCGGCCAGGGAGAGCAGATCGCGGCGAACAAGGTGCACGGGGTGCGGGCCGCGCTCTGCCTCGATGAGTTCACCGCACGCTTCGCTCGTTTGCACAACGACGCGAACGTGCTGGCGCTCGGGGGCCGGGTGCTCGCGCCCACACTCGCGTGCGCCCTCGTCGACGTTTTCCTTCAGACCGACTTCGAGGGGGCGCGACACGCACGACGGATCGCGCAGATAGGCGACATCGAGAAAGAGGAGTGTGAACGCCGATGAGCAACCCCGGCTGGGCGGACTGGGCGGCGGTCGAGAAGGTCGATCCCGAAGTCGCCGACGCGATCCTCCGTGAAGTGGACCGCGAAAACACGAAGATCGAGCTCATCGCGTCCGAGAATTTCTCGTCACCGGCGGTGCTCGCCGCGCTCGGCACCCCGCTCACCAACAAGTACGCGGAGGGCTATCCCGGGCGCCGCTATTACGGGGGCTGTGAGTATGTTGATGTCGCCGAGAGCCTTGCCATCGAGCGCGCCAAGGCGCTGTTCGGAGCCGACCACGCTAACGTCCAACCGCACGCCGGTGCCCAGGCAAACATCGCCGCCTACTTCGCGTTCCTGGAGCCCGGCGACACATTCATGGGCATGGAGCTCGCTCACGGAGGCCACCTCACGCACGGGTCGCCCGTCAATTTCACCGGAAAGATGTTCAGGATCGTCTCTTACGGGGTGAAGGAGGACACCGAGCTGATCGACTACGACGAGGTGCGCGACATTGCCAAGCGCGAGCGGCCGAAGCTGATCGTCGCGGGCGCGACCGCGTACTCGCGTATTTGGGACTTCGAGGCATTTCGCTCGATCGCCGACGAGGTCGGGGCCGTCTTCGTGGTGGACGCCGCGCACTTCATCGGGCTCGTCGCGGGCGACGCTCACCCGAATCCCGTGGAGCATGCCGACGTCGTCACGTGTACGACGCACAAGACGCTTCGGGGGCCGAGAGGCGCCATGATCATGTGCAAGGAGGAGCACGCGAAGGCGATCGACAAGAGCGTCTTTCCCGCGTGGCAGGGCGGGCCGTTGATGCATTCGATAGCCGCCAAGGCCGTTGCGCTCGCCGAAGCGGCAACCGATGAGTTCCGCTCCTACGCTCACCAGGTCGTAGCCAACGCCAGGACCATGGCGAGCACGCTCGCCCAGGAGGGGCTAAGGATCGTTTCGGGCGGAACGGACAACCACCTGATGCTGGTCGACCTGCGCCCTGCCGGGCTGACCGGCAAGGTCGCCGAGGAGCGCCTCGACGACGTTGGCATCACGGTCAACAAGAACGCGATCCCATACGACCCCGAGAAACCGTTCGTCGCATCGGGCATCCGCATCGGCACCCCCGCGGTCACGACGTGCGGGATGAAAGAGGACGAGATCGCCGAGGTCGGTCGTCTCATCGCCCGCGCCCTCAAGGATGACTCGGACGCGACCAAGCAGGACGTAAGGGCAAGGGTCGCCGAACTTACGAGCCGGTTCCGTCCGTATCCGGACGTCGTCTAGTGCTGAACGGATCCGGGATCGTCGACTACCTTTTCGTGGGTCTTCTTGCCCTGACGATCACTTTTACCCTCACGCCGGCTATCCGCGTCCTCATGCGCCGGCTCGGCGCCATCGACCGCCCGAGCGATCGCAAGGTTCACGCGCACGAAACCCCTACTCTCGGAGGCCTTGCGCTCTTTATAGGGGTATTGGGGGCCGGCGCGATCGCGTACCTCATGCCGGAGTTCACCGAGCGATTCACGCGCTCGTCCGAGCTGCTGGGGATGGGGGCCGCGGCCGTGGTCATCTTCGCCCTCGGCGCGGTCGACGACCTCCGCGATCTTCCCGCGCCGGTGAAGCTGGCAGGCCAGGTGTTCGCGTCGGGAATCTTGTTTCTGTCCGGTGTGAAAATGCAGTTCGTCCTGCTGCCCGGGGAGTTCATCAACCTCTCCGACGACGTGTCGGCGCTCGTCACGGTCCTGTGGATGGTGATAATGATCAATGCCGTCAATCTCGTCGACGGGCTCGACGGCCTTGCCGCCGGGATCGTTGCGATCGCCGCCTCTGCCTTCTTCGTCTATACATTCCGGCTCGCCGTCAACGGGAGCCTCGGTGCGTTTCCGGCCGCGCCTCTGGTCACGATCATCATCGTCGGCGCCGCTCTTGGATTCCTGCGCTACAACTTCCATCCGGCGAGCATCTTCATGGGCGATTCCGGCGCGATGCTGCTCGGTCTCCTGCTCGGCGCTGCAACCATCTCGGGCATCGGTAACGCCCCGGCCCCCGCACCATCGGAAGTGTTCCTCGCCTACTTCCCGCTCGTCATCCCCCTCTCCGTCCTGCTGATCCCGATCGTCGACGCACTGCTCGCGATCGTGCGACGAGCGCGCAAGGGACGAAGCATCTTCGTCGCGGACAAGGAGCACCTGCATCACCGGCTGATGGATCTGGGGCACGGCCACCGGCAGGCGGTCATCGTGATGTACGCGTGGTCCGCGCTCGCGGCGGGGGCGGGGCTCGCGTTCAGCTTCCTCGACCGGGCGGATGTCGTCTTCGCCCTCCCGGTCGCGGTCGGGGCGATAGTCATCTACACCCTGTTCCCAGTGCTGACCAAGGCGATCCAGGACCGCCTCTAGCCCCCTTTCCGCCCAAGGTTGCGCGTCTCAGGCTCCTGGGGAGCTTCAAACGCGCAACCTTGGCGACTTTGGGGCCGGGTTGCGCCTCCCCCGGACTTTGTGAAATAATTCACAAGCGTCCTTCGGGATAGGATGCCCCGGCCCGAGGCACGGCGTGTGACCCGAGGGCCAGGCCGACGGACTAAGGCTGGTTGGCAAGGTGAACGGGCCCAGCGGCGTGGATCGAGGCGCACAATCGGAAGAAGGACCTCCCAGCGGCAAGAGCGACCTCGCCAAGGGCTTGTCACTGGCGTTCGAGTTTGCCGGGGCCGTGATCCTGTTCTGGTTCCTGGGCAAGCTGGTGGACGGATGGCTCGGGATCGAGCCCTGGGGCCAAGTCGTCGGCTCCGTTCTTGGATGGGTCGGCGGGACGCTGCACGTGTATTACGCGTCGCAACGGATTGGAGGAGGCACAAGGTGATCGAGCTGTTGATGGTGCGCCGGATGGCGCGGCGAGCTCTTATCGTCTCGCCTCTCGTGATCGGTGGTCTGCTTGCTTGGGGGGGTTTTCAGTTTGCGATTTCCGGGGGAGTCGGAATCGGCATGACCGTCCTCAATCTGTGGCTGTCCGGCCGCATCATCGGGGGAGTCGCCGAGCACAATCCGCAGCTTTTGATGCCGGCGGCGATGGGCACTTTCGTACTCGGCCTGCTGATCCTCACTGGCATCGCGCTCGGGTTGCGTGCGACGGACGCCGTCTATTTCCCCGTCACCGGTTTCACGCTCGTGGGGACTCATATGCTCGTGGTTCTGTGGGAGGCTGCGAGGGCTCCCGCCGGCCCACCGAAAACAGACCCGTCGAAAACGCCCCTAGAGGCAAGGAGTTGATGGATGGTCCTGGCGATCGAAGTCGACGTTAACCACCTTTTCTTCTGGGATCCCATTGCGTTCGACGGCACGCCATTCGCCATAAACCGAGTCGTACTCCTGATGTTGGTCGCGTCGCTTGCATGCACGGCCTTTTTCCTGATGGGCGCCAGGCGCAGCGCCCTGGTTCCACGCGGCATCGCGAACCTGTCCGAGACTGCCTATCTATTCGTCAGAAACAACATCGCCGTAGATGTGATCGGGCCGGAGGGGCTCAAATACACGAACTACCTGACCACCTTGTTCTTCTTCATCTTCTTTAACAACCTGCTTGAGATCGTGCCCGGGATCAACTTCCCGACCACGTCGCGCATGGCCATTCCCGCGGCTCTCGCGGTGTTGACGTGGGTTGTCTTCAACGTCGTGGGGATCTACAAACAGGGGGCCGTCCGATACTTCAAGGACACTCTCTTTCCTCCGGGGGTGCCCCTCGCCATCAAGCCGCTTCTCGCTCTGATCGAGTTGTTCTCCGTATTCATAATCCGGCCGTTAACCCTGGCCGTACGGCTTTTGGCAAACATGATGGCGGGGCATGTCCTGCTGACGATCTTCTTCATCTTCACCCACGACTTCCTGATCGCCGACTTCAACCCCTTCACCGCCCCACTCGGGATCCTGACCCTGGTGGTGGCGAGCGCACTGATCGTTTTCGAGCTGCTCGTGATCACGATCCAGGCCTACATCTTCACGATGCTCAGCGCCTTCTACATCGCCGAGTCGGTTCACGGCCACGGCGAAGCGGAGCACGCGGAAGAATTACCAGAAGTTAAACCCGAGCACGAAGTCGAAGCACTGAAGCCCCAAACCATCTAGCGAAGTAGAGGAGAAAGAGGAGGAGACCATGATCGATCTGGCACTGCAGCTGGCCCAGGAAGCTCAGGGCGTTACCGACGAGGGCCTCGGCGCCCTCGCGGCGGGTCTCGTTTATGGGCTCGCCGCGATCGGGCCGGGGGTCGGTATCGGGCTCGTGTTCTCGAGCGCGATCGAGGCGATGGCGCGCCAGCCAGAGACGGCGGCAAACACCCGGACCTATATGTTCTTGGGCTTTGCCCTGATCGAGGCGCTCGCCCTCATCGGTTTCGTCCTGTCGTTCATCGTCTGAGGAAGGAGCCACGCATGCTCAATCTAGCCAGCGCTCTCCTTATCGCTCAGGAGAACGGCGCCGAAGAGCCGGGAGGGATCGATCTCGTGCTTCCCGCCGTAGACGAACTCATCTGGGGCGCGGTCTCCTTCGTCATAGTCGCGTGGGTGCTGACGAAGGTCGCGCTTCCAAAGATCAGAGAGGCGATCGAGGCACGCGAGAGCACGATTCAGAGTGCCCTCGAGCGGGCGGAAGGCTCCAAGGCCGAGGCTCAGAAGCTGCTCGACGATTACAAGAAGCAGCTTGCCGATGCACGGGGCGAAGCCAACCGGCTGATCGAAGACGCCCGCCAGCAGGCGGAGCAAGTGCGCAAGGACATAATCGCCAAGGCAGAGAAGGACGCCGAGGCTGTCGTCGCTCGGGCGCAGGACGAGATCCGCGTCGAGCGCAATCGAGTGATGCAGGAGCTCCAGGGTCAGGTCGCGGAGCTCTCGATCACGCTCGCCGAGAAGGTCGTCGGCCGCAGCATCGATGCCGCCTCTCAGAAAGACATGGTCGACGCCTACATCAAAGAAGTGTCGGGCATGTCCACCGGTAACGGGAGCGGCGGTTAACGGTGGCGACCGACTCCGTCATCCGCGGTTACGCCGAGGGGTTGTTCTCCGTCGTGTCGGCGGAGGGCGAGCTCGACCGCGTCGAGGACGAGCTGTTTCGTTTCGGCAAGCTGCTCGAGACGAATCACGAGCTGAAGCAGGCGCTCTCCGACCAGAGCATCGACAAGGCCCAGCGCATCAAGGTCCTCGAGGAGCTGCTCGAGGACAAGGTCTCGACCCACACGCTCGGCTTGCTGTCGTTCATCGTGACCCAGGGTCGGGCGCGCCAGCTCCCATCGATATTGGCCGAGCTGAGCGATCTCGCGGCCGACGCCCGCAACTCGGTCGTCGCCGAGGTCCGCACCGCGGCCCCCATAGACGACCGGCAGAAGAAAGCGCTCGCCGAGGCGCTGTCCAAGGCAACCGGGAAGAAGGTCGAGGTGAAAGTGCTGGTCGACCCCTCGATCATCGGTGGGATCGTCGCCAAGGTCGGCGACACGGTCATCGACGGTTCGGTTCGGCACCGTCTCGAACAGTTGAAAGAGCAGGTGAGGGGTTAGTGGCAGAGCTCAAGATCGACAGCGAACAGATCTCGTCCGCACTTCAGCGCTACGTCACCGATTTCAAGCCGACCATCGAGAAGGAAGAGGTCGGCCGGGTGGACGAAGTCGGAGACGGCATCGCGCGAGTCACCGGGCTCCCGGGGGTCATGGCGAACGAGATGCTCGAGTTCCCGGGCGGGATCGTCGGGCTTGCCATGAACCTCGACGAGTTCGAGATCGGATGCGTCATCCTCGGCGAGGCCGCGCACATCGAGGAAGGCAGCCCGGTCAAGCAGACGGGTCGCATCCTCTCGGTACCGGTCGGCGACGAGCTGCTGGGCCGGGTGGTGAATGCACTCGGTAACCCGGTCGACGGCAAGGGTCCCGTTCGGACGAGCGAACGCCGCGCCCTCGAGGTCCAGGCGCCGAGCGTCACGGCCCGCCAGCCGGTCAAGGAGCCTCTCCAGACCGGGATCAAGGCGATCGACGCGATGACCCCGATCGGGCGCGGTCAGCGTGAGCTCATCATCGGCGACCGCCAGGTCGGAAAGACGGCCATCGCGATCGACACGATCATCAACCAGCGCGAGCTGTGGGGCACCGACCGGCAGGTGAAGTGCATCTACGTGGCAGTCGGGCAAAAGGCATCGACCGTTGCCGAGGTGGTCGCCGCGCTCGAGAACAGCGGCGCGCTCGAGTACACCGTCGTGGTGAACGCGGCGGCATCCGATCCGGCCCCCTTCCAGTACCTCGCCCCGTATGCCGGCTGCGCGATGGGGCAGCACTGGATGGAGGGTGGCGAGCACGCGCTGATCGTGTACGACGACCTGTCCAAGGAGGCGATCGCTTACCGGCAGCTCTCGCTGCTGTTGCGCCGACCCCCGGGCCGCGAGGCGTATCCGGGCGATGTCTTCTACCTCCACTCCCGCCTGCTGGAGCGCGCAGCCAAGCTCTCGGACGAGAACGGCGGGGGATCGCTCAGCGCGCTACCGATCATCGAGACCAAGGGCGGTGACGTTTCCGCCTACATCCCGACGAACGTCATCTCGATCACCGACGGCCAGATCTATCTCGAGAGTGATCTCTTCTTCGCCGGCGTCCGCCCCGCGATGAACGTCGGCATCTCCGTCAGCCGGGTCGGAGGCAACGCACAGATCAAGGCGATGAAGCAGGTCGCGGGTCGTCTCCGCCTCGACCTCGCTCAGTTCCGAGAGCTCGAAGCATTCGCCGAGTTCGGCTCGGAGCTCGACAAGGCGTCACAGGCCCAGCTCGAGCGCGGCGCGCGCGTCGTCGAGATCCTCAAGCAGAAGCAGTTCGCCCCCTACCCCGTGCAGGAGCAGGTCATCTCGATCTGGGCCGTCACCAACGGATACCTCGACGACATCCCGGTTGCCGAGGTCGGGCGGTTCGAGGCCGAGCTGCTCGACTTCATCCGATCGCGGTACTCGGACATCGGCGACACGATCCGGAACACCGGGCAGCTCGAAGAGGACACGATCCAGGAGCTGAAGAGCGCGGTGGACGAGTTCAAGTCGTCGTTTACGGAACAGGTCGAGACGGTTGCGGGGGGAGGGGCCCCCGGCGCGCAGCGCGTTGCCGCCGAGGAAGGCGTTCCCGAGCCCACCGCCGCGCCGGGGGGCGGACAGCAGCCCGGGGGCGAGGCACCGGCCGAAGAGGGGAAGGCCGAGGAGTAGGGCATGGCTCAGCAGCTGCGCACGATCAAGCGCCGGATCGGATCGGTCAAGTCGACCCAGAAGATCACGCGCGCGATGGAGCTGATCGCGTCGTCGCGCATCATCAAGGCGCAGCAGCGGGTCGAGGCCGCGCGACCATACGCCGAAGAGCTGCGGAGGCTGATGGGATCGGTCGCCGCGACCGCCGGACGGGTCGATCATCCGCTCCTCAGGGACCGCGAGCGGGTCGAGAACGTGGGCATGGTGGTGATCACGTCGGACCGCGGCCTCGCCGGTGCCTACAACTCGAACGTCATCCGCGCCGCGGAGCGCGACATGCGGAAGAGGGACGTGAACGTCAAACCGTTCCTGGTCGGCAAGAAGGCGATCTCCTACTTCCGCTTCCGCGGATACGAGTTCGCCGATTCGTGGCAGGGGATATCCGACCGACCGACCATCGAGGACGCCCGCCGCGTCGCCCGCTCGGTGACCGAGAGATTCGCCGAGGAAGAGGTCGACGAGGTACGCCTCGCCTACACGCGATACGAGAGCGCCCTGACCCAGCGCCCGACGATCGTGCAGCTCCTGCCGCTTCCTCAGGAGGAACTGGAGGAGATCGCCGAAGAGCGGGAACGGGAGGGCCCCCGACCTCAGTACGAGTTCGAGCCCGAGCCCGAGGAGATCCTCGGACTGTTGGTCCCCCGCTATGTCGAGGGGACGATCCTTCAGGGACTGCTCGAGTCGGCCGCGTCCGAACACGCCGCCCGCCGGCGCGCAATGAAGGCCGCGACCGACAACGCGGAGGAGCTGATCGAAGACCTCACCCGGACCTTCAACCAGGCCCGCCAGGCCGAGATCACGACCGAGATCATGGAAGTCGTGGGCGGCGCCGAGGCGCTCGCCGCGGCCGCCAAGCGACAGGAGTAAGGGAGGCGACATGGCTGTAACCGAAGAGCGCATCACGGAGGGCCGCCCCGAGAGGGAGACCAGCGAAGGGCGGATCCTCACGGTCACCGGGCCGGTGATCGAGGTCGAGTTCCCGCCTGACGGGTTGCCGGAGATCGGCTTCGCCCTCGAGGTCGAGCGAACTCTTGATGAGCAGACGGACGTCATCACCGCGGAGGTCGCTCAACACGTTGGTGAGTCGACCGTCAAGGCGGTGTGCCTCAAGCCGATCGACGGGCTCGTCCGCGGCTCGAAAGTGCTCAACACCGGCGCGCCCATCAGCGTGCCTGTGGGCAACGAGGTACTCGGGCACGTCTTCAACGTGCTCGGTCAGCCGGTGGACGGCTCCACCGTTCCCGAGGACGTCGAGAGGTGGCCGATCCACCGACCCCCTCCGAACTTCGAGGATCTCGAGCCCAAGACCGAGATGTTCGAGACCGGCATCAAGGTCGTCGACCTCCTCGAGCCCTACGTGCAGGGGGGAAAGATCGGCCTGTTCGGGGGTGCGGGTGTCGGCAAGACGGTCATCATCATGGAGATGATCCAGCGCGTCGCGCAGGAGCACGGCGGCGTGTCGGTCTTCGCCGGCGTAGGGGAGCGTACGCGCGAGGGCAACGACCTATGGCTCGAGATGAAGGCGTCCGGCGTCCTCGAGAAGACCGCCCTCGTCTACGGCCAGATGGACGAGCCGCCCGGCGTCCGTCTGCGGGTTGGGTTGTCGGCATTGACGATGGCGGAGTACTTCCGAGACCGCGAACACCAGGATGTGCTTCTGTTCATCGACAACATCTTTCGTTTCGTCCAGGCCGGGTCCGAGGTATCGACGCTTCTCGGCCGGATGCCCTCGGCGGTCGGTTACCAGCCGACTCTCTCGGAGGAGATGGGCGAGCTGCAGGAGCGGATCACGTCGACGAGGGGCCGTTCGATCACCTCGCTGCAGGCGATCTACGTCCCGGCGGACGACATCACCGACCCCGCGCCGCACACGACTTTCGCGCACCTCGACGCGACGACGGTGCTGTCGCGGCAGATCGCCGAGCTCGGCATCTACCCGGCGGTCGACCCGCTCGACTCGACGTCGCGCATTCTCGACCCCCGCTATGTCGGTGAGGATCACTACGACGTTGCCCAGGAGGTGAAGCGCATCCTCCAGCGGTACAAGGATCTTCAAGACATCATTGCCATCCTGGGCATCGACGAGCTGTCCGAGGAGGACAAGATCACCGTCCAGCGCGCCCGCAAGATCCAGCGCTTCTTGTCCCAGCCGTTCTTCGTCGCCGAGCAGTTCACCGGGATTCCCGGCAAGTACACCCCGGTGGACGAGACGATCAAGTCGTTCAAGGCTCTCACCGAGGGCGACTACGACCACCTTCCCGAGCAGGCCTTCTACATGGTCGGGGGCATCGAGGAGGCCGAGGCCAAGGCCAAGGAGTTGCAGGGCTGATGGACGTCTCCATCGTTTCTCCCGAGAAGAAGGTGTGGGCGGGCGACGCCGACGTGGTCGTTGCCCGGTCCCCGGAAGGTGAGTTCGCCGTTCTTCGGGGGCATATTCCGTTCCTCGCTGCACTCGTGCCCGGACGCGTTGCAGTCGTCTCGGGAGATCGGCGAGAAGAGTTCTTCGTGCCCGGAGGTTTTCTCGAAGCCTCCGGGCCGCCAGACGACTATCACGTCATCGTCCTTGCAGACGACGCGGAATCGTTCGAGGACATCGATCTCCAGGAGGCGAGGAACAGGCTCGACGAGGCTCGCCGTCGCACGGGCGAGGCGGGGGACGAGCACGCGCAGACCGAGATCGGGATCGCGACGGCGCGTGTTCAGGCCGCCGAAAGGCGCGGCTGAGTCTGTGCTTTAGTTTGGCGCTTGCACTATCGGGCAAATCGCAGTACTGAAGCTCAGTGCACGCGCTGAGTTCTAGGGGAGGTGGACGGCATGGCAGAAGACGATAGGCCACTCGTCGACAGGCCACTCGTCGACAGGGCGCGGGACCTTGCCGCGGAAGTGGGAGAAGCCGCCGCGGGGAGAGTTGCACCCGACACTGGTGATTCGGGCGCGGTCGCGTCGGCCCGCCGTCTCGTGGCCGAGACCGCGGCCACCGGCGTCGAGGCCGCGGCCCGCAAGAAGCCGACGAGGCGCAAGAAGACGACCGCCCGCAGGAAGCCCGCGGCCCGCAAGAAGCCGACGAGGCGCAAGAAGACGACCGCACGTAGGAAGCCCGCGGCCCGCAGGAAGCCCGCGGCCCGCAAGAAGACCACGGCGCGTCGAAAGCCGACCGCCCGCAGGAAGTCCACTCGGCGCAGGTAGGCACCACTCCGCCCGGCTTAGCATTCAAGCGTGCGTAAATCCGTAATCGACGGCCCCTGCTCGCTTCGGGGCGAAGTCGCCATCAGCGGCGCGAAGAACTCGGCCCTTAAGCTCATGGCCGCGTCGCTTCTGGTACCGGGAGAGGTCGTCCTGGAGGGAGTGCCGCGCATCACCGACGTCTCCCTCATGGTCTCGGTCCTCGAGAAACTCGGCGCCAAGGTGTCCTTCGAGGCGAACACCCTGAAGATCGACGCTTCCGGAGAGCTGAGCGAGGAAACCC
>JBOGXF010000097.1:0-2291 GCA_050694275.1 Actinomycetota bacterium
CGCGGTTTGACAGGACCTTGTCCGCCACGAATTCGGTCTCGACGGGAAGAAGGTCCAGGCCATCGACCTCGCCGGCACCGCTTTCCACCACGTCGGCGATCCGCTTTCCGAGCATCTGGTAGCCCCCGCAGATGCCGAGAACGGGCAGCCCCCGGGCAGCTCTCTCGCGAACCGCCTCCGCCAGACCGCGCGAGCGAAGCCAGGCCAGATCCTCGACCGTCGCCTTCGTACCCGGCAGAACGACGAGATCGGCTCGGCGCACGTCGCCTGGGGAGTCGGTAAAACTCACCGCCACGCCCGGCTCTTTCGACAACGCGTCGACGTCCGTGAAGTTGCTGATGCGAGGAAGGCGCACGACAGCAACGCTCAACGTGTCGCCGCCAACCACAGGGAGCAAAGGATCTCGCGGTCCCGCCAACGCCACCGAATCTTCGGCATCGAGCCAAAGGCCCGGGGACCACGGAAGAACGCCGAGGATCGGACGACCCGTGAGGTTGGCGAGGCGATCGATGCCCGGATCGAGGAGCGCCTTGTCGCCCCTGAACTTGTTGAGCAGGAAGGCACCGACAAGCGCCTGGTCGTCTGGGTCCAGGACCGCCACGGAGCCGAACAGGCTGGCGAGCGCTCCTCCGCGATCGATGTCGGCGACGACGATCACCGGGAGACAGGCTGCTCGGGCCAGGCCCATGTTGGTGAGATCGCCCCGGCGGAGGTTGAACTCGGCCAAGCTCCCCGCTCCTTCGCAGACGACGACTTCGAAGCGAGAGCGCAAAGAGTCCAAAGCTTGCGCGATGACCGGGGCAAGCTCCCCGCGAAGGGCTTGATAGGAGCGAGCGTCGGCGTTTCCCAGCGGCCGGCCCATCACGACGACCTGGCTACTTGTCTCGCCCCCGGGCTTGAGCAGCACCGGATTCATCGCCGCCTCGGGTGCGACGCGAGCGGCTGCAGCTTGGGACGCCTGGGCCCTGCCGATCTCGGCACCGTCAGGGGTAACGACGGAGTTGAGCGACATGTTCTGGGCCTTGAACGGCGCCACCGTCACGCCCGAGCGAGAAAGGAAGCGGCAGATGCCCGCCACCACCGCGCTCTTGCCCGCATCCGATGATGTTCCCGCGACGAGCAGTGCGCCCTTCATGTTCCGGTCCTCGAAGCCACCATCACGCATACGGCCACCGCCGCGGCGCCGATCAGCTGGGAGAGGCGCGCTGCCCGAAGCACCTCTTCCACCCCCGGGCGTGGCCCCGCGCCGATCAGCGGCCGTTCCTCCACGCGGTTGCCGTAGTGGTTTGTTCCTCCGAGCGTGACGCCAAACGCGCCGGCGAACGCCGCCTCCATCTGCCCCGCGTTGGGACTGGGATGTTTGCTGCCATCCCTGCGAAAGATCTCCCACGCGCGTCGCCCGTTTCCCCCCACCAGTGGAGCCATCGCAGCCGACAGAGCTGCCGCCACACGCGCGGCGGGCCACGTAAGGAGGTCGTCGAGGCGCGCCGCAGCCCAGCCGAAGCGCTCGTAGCGATCGTTGTGGTGACCCACCATCGCATCGAGGGTGTTGGCCGCTCGGTAAGCCACCGCTCCAGGAGGTCCGGCGATCGCGCCCCATAGGAGCGGTGCTACGACCGCATCCGCGGTGTTCTCCGCGACCGATTCCACCGCCGCGCGGCAAAGCTCTGGCCCATCGAGACCTGATAGGTCGCGTCCGACGAGTGCTGGTGCGATCCGACGAGCCTCTGCAACGTCTCCTCGCGCCACAGCGGCTGCAATCCTGTGCGCTTCGCGCCCCAGCGAGCGCCCACCCAGGACCGTCCAGCCAACAACGGTGGCAAGGCCCAGACGAGAAAGGCGGTTGCGCCGCACGGCGGCGTCGAGCAAGGCCACGCCCAGAACAACGGGGCCGACGAGAGCGACAACGTAAACGCCCCCTACGGCTCGCGACGGCCGCCACATCACGCTCTCGAGCTTCTCGGCAACGCGTCCGAAACCAGCAACGGGATGGTATCGAACCGGATCCCCGAGCATCATGTCCGCGACCCAGCCCAACGCGAGGCCCACGGGCAGGGACGCGCTTTCGTCCGACATCAGGGGCCACCTCGCGGTGTGTCCAACTCCGGTCGGGACGGCTCTTCCGGCACCGGCGAAGACTCGACGCGCACGAGCTTCATCAACCCTCCCGGTGGCAACTGGTGATCGCGGCCCATCAGCCTCAAGAGAACGCGAATGACTCCTCCGTGGGTGAAGACGAGGTGTCTGCCATCCGACAGGGTGTCGGTGAAAGCAAGGATCCTGCTCCTTAG
>JBOGXF010000098.1:0-23906 GCA_050694275.1 Actinomycetota bacterium
TCGTCCAGCCCATCGGCAGCCGGGTGATCGGCTCGCCTCCCCCGGACGCCGTGGGGGCCGTTTAGGAGCGTCTCCTCAGAGAAATTCGGCCATGCTCGAGAGGTTTGAATAGCATCCACTTAGGCCCACCGCGCGACCCACCTTTGCGCGCTTATTCGAACGACGCGCGAGCGTCCGAGAAGCTCCTTGCCACTATCAGCGTCACGGCAACACCTTCCGCCGCTGCTCCTCCGGACGCCCGTTGAAATCTCTGATCCATGCATCCACCGAGGCTTGGTCGGTAAGCTCGATGCCCTCGGCGAGCATGGCGCCGACGATCGCCTTCGCCGGTCCGAAACGGGTGGAGTCCTTCATGGCCTTCGCGAACTCACGCTCCCAGCGTTCCACCGCGGTAACCGTCTCCTCGATAAGACTCTCATTCAGTCCTCGCTTACGCCCCGCGAAGCGAACCCACGCACGCACGGTATCGGGCACCCCTTTGAGGGGAGCCTCGAGCAAAGCCTTGCGGGGCAACCAGTCGGTCATGAACAGCTCCACTACGGTCGGACTCCACCGCAGGGGATCACCATCGGAGTAGTCGCAGCCAAAGTCGACAACCCTGCAAGCGAGGTCGTCGATCACCGCTGGGTCCAGCCCGTGAGCCTCGACCGAAGCCGCGAACTCCGCTGCAAGCCGGTCGCGGTCGCGCTCGTCGAACGACGGAGGGTGGATCGCGCGGGGAGACGGCAAGGTTCGCAGATAGCAGCGCAGCAGCGGCCGGAACTCGCGCAACTCCTCCGTGGCCGGGGAGTTGAGATACATCCCTTCGATCTCGAGTCCGTGAGCGAGCGCGTCCGCAGCCTCCTGGGTATCTATGTCGACCACGGTCACGCCTGGGACCTCGTGCTCCCAGAGTGACTTGAGACTGCCGGCGTCGTCCGCTACAAGGACGTCTTTGGCCATCGAGCCGAGGTTGTGGTCGATAAGCACCCCGATGGCGTGTGCCTGGTATCCCGCGTGCTGCAAGACCAAGGTCACCATGTCGCCGTCCCCGAAGGGCTCGTGCGTCTTCCACGACCCCACCAGCCGCGCCCGGCCCAGCGCATCAAGCCATCGCGGGGCCTCGTCGCGCCGTCCGTCGAGCCGGCGCGCCTCCGTGCGAGCCCTAGGTCCAACGCGCTTGCCTCCAAGAACCGCCAGGCCGCTGAGCAGAGCCAGAGCACGAGGGCTCGCCTCGGACGCGGCCGCGTCCACGACGCTGAGGCCGATCACCTTCTCCGGATCGGCGTCGACGAGATAGGCGTCCTCCCAGATCGAGACCAGGGAGCTGAGCCAGCATTCGGCGAGGAAGGGACTCTCGAGCTCGACCAGCTCGGCCGCAGTCGCCGCCGTACGCCGAGCGAGGTGCCACAGCCCAGGATCGCGGGTTCGAGATGCCGACTTCGCACTAACGGCCCGCCCGTTGCGGTATCGACGCGGCGTTCCCTTGCTTCGCCTCGCTGTGGCCCTGCCTTTCCCCATCGTCTCAACCCTCCCCGGAAGCGGAAATAACAACCTTGTAATTCGTACCGCGAAGGGAGCGGTCGCGCAACATCGCGAAAAGCCACGATCTTTGACTTGGACCCCCTGGCGAGCCCATAAGTCCGTGGGGGCTATATGTATGATGTGTGTATGTTCAGTGAGCGACTCCAAATACTCTTAACCCCACAGCAGCGCCGCCATCTGCAGCAAGAGGCCAAGCGCCGCGGTACCTCCGTCACTGCGCTCATCCGAGAGGCGATCAGCGAACATTTCGGTGTGGTGCCCGAAGGAGATCGGGAACGGGCGTATCGATCCATCGTCGCCCGAAGGGCCCGCTACTTGGCCCCCGACCAACTGGACGAACTCCTCGAAGAGCGATTCGGATAATTGTTCTTCGTCGACACGAACATCGTCATCTACGCGATGACCCGCTCTCGTTATCGAGACCCATGCGTCCGCGTCCTCGAAGCCGTCGCGCGCGGCCACGCCGACGGTCGGACCTCGGTCGCCGTCCTCGAAGAGATCTGGCACTTGGAACTTCGGGGTTCGCTCGGTGAGCTCACCGGATTGACCGCCGATGTGCGGGCTCTGTTCGCCCCCGTTCTCCCTGTGACTGATGACATCTTCGGAAAGGCCCTGGGCCTGGAAGTACCTCCTCAACTGGGAGCTAACGATCGCGTGCATGCCGCGACGTGCCTGGTCGCCGGAATCCCTGCAATCCTCTCGGCGGACGTTGACTTCGAGGACGTGCTGGGACTTCGCAGGGTAGACCCACTTAACGAAAAGGGGCTGCGGCGCCTTTTTGCCGGCTAACGGAGAACGGCGAACCTGCCCCCTATAGAGGTAGAGCCAAGTGCGAGAGGCTCGAAAAGCGTCCGCCCTATTCTGAGTTCAGGCGAGCTTCCTCCGCCTGCCAATCGGCCAGAACCTGCTCGACGTCATCTCTGACCGCCTCGCGAGCTGGATCGCGATCCCAGCCCGCCATCAGGTGGTCATCATAGGTGGTGTGTCTGTGGCGGACGTGGGCTCGCACCGCGAGATCCACTGCATCGGCGGAGAAGGTCTTGGCCGCTGCGGTTCTTCCGATGCGTCCGCTGTGCTTGCGGCAGGCGTGCTCCGCCACTTCCGTGGCGATGTCGACCGGGCAACGGGGGTAACGCTCTCGGATCGCGCGAGCGAAATCATGAACGTATCGGAGCTCGCGGCGCTCTCGGTATTCAGCCGCACGCTCGCGCCGTGCCGCCCGTTCCTGCGCGTCGGCAACACACTCGCTTTCGGCCTCTTCGAGCGCGGCCTCCTCCACGAGGATTCCCTGGCGTTCGTAGCGCTTGCGGGTACGGCTCCACTGAACGACAACGGCTCTGAGCTTAGAGTGCTTGGTCGCCCGACGCGTAAGGGCCGCGTTGCCTCGTGGGAGATAGACAAGGTGGCCGAGGTCGGCGCAGTCGAGACACCTGGCGACCCGGTCGACCAGGTGGATGAGACTGCCCGACGGGAGCTCCTCGCCGCAGTCTTCGCACGCAGTGTCGCGCCTCACCCAGAAGACGACGATGTCGCTCTGCTTCGTCTTGCCCTGAAGGCTCATCTCGTCCCGAAGCTACCCCAGAGATGCGCGCAGATCACATTTGACGAGACCTCGCATCTCGGCGAGGAGGTTCGAATAGCATCCACCTAGGCCCACTGGCCCGAGATGACTTTTGGCCACAAAACGACACCACGTGTCGTCAGCGGCCAAAAGAGAAGTCGGGGCCGGCTAGGGCTCCGGTCACCCTGAGACCTACGGACGATCAGCTTGCTGCCTCCGGCGCGACGACGCCTTCCGGCGCCCCCGACCGCAACTAGCGGTTCCGAATGCCGGCGGCATTGACGCCCGCTCCCAAGAAGCACAGCAGCGCGCCCACGACGATGGCGAGGTGAAACGCCTCGGTGCTCCTATCCTGTGAGCATGACGAGCCGGATCGATCTCCTCGACTGGAAACGGTCCGTCTTCGAACTGTATTCCAAGGTAAGGGACTCGCAAAATGTCGAAGAGGCGTGGACGCGATGGCGCGAGAGTCGCGACGAGTTCTTTCACTCGCATCCTCAGTCACCTTTGCCCGAGGAAGCGCGGCGAACCTTCTCGGGCATCGAGTACTTCGACTACGACCCTCAAGCGCGAACGCTCGGTGAAATCCTGCCCGCCGACGAAGAGCGCTACGAGATCGGAGCGAGCGACGGGGGAACTTACGCGTTCACTCGGTTCGCGCTCGCTCGATTAGATCTTCACGGAAGGGAGTTCGACCTCGAGCTGTACTGGCTCGATGGTTACGGAGGCGGTCTCTTTCTGCCTTTTAGGGATGCCACCGCCGGAACGGAGACGTACGGGGCCGGGCGCTACCTCCTCGACACTGTCAAGGGCGCGGACCTCGGCATGCAGGATGGCAGGCTCGTGCTCGACTTCAACTTTGCCTACAACCCATCGTGTTCGTACGACCCGCGATGGAGCTGCCCGCTCGCACCTCCTCCCAACCGGCTCGAGGTCGAGGTGCGAGCGGGCGAACGATTCGGCTGACGTTTCCTAGAGGAGCCCCTCTTCCTCTAAGAAGGAGCGCGCCACCGCGTCGGGGTCCTCTTGGTCGACCTCGACGCGCGCGTTCAGCTCGGTGATGTTTTCCGTCGTGAGCGCGGCGGTGATCTGATTGAGCAGGTCGGTGATCTCTTGATCCAACACATCGCTCCGGATCAACGGGACGATGTTGTCGGCGGCCTGCAGGTTCCTGTCGTCCTCGAGAAGGACGAAGCCCTGGCGAGCGATCGCGCCGGAGGTCGAGAACAGCAAGCCGACGTCGATCTCGCCGCCCGCCAGCGCCTGGACGGTGATCGGCCCCCCGACGTCCAGCTGTCTGAATCGGCCAAACTCGACGTCGTAAACCCGCTTGAGGCCGGGGATGCAGAAGGGCCGCTGGGGACACTCGGGCGGGCCGCCCAGCGTCATGTCGCCGGCGACCCCTTGGAGATCGCTCACCGCCTCGAGGTCGAACTCGTCGGCGGTCTCCTGGGTGACGACGAACGCGTTGGTGTCGACCGCCTCCGAGAACTCGAGCAGGGCGAGGCCTCTCTCTTCGACCAGGGGCTCAAGCTGGTCCGCAGCATCAGCTGGATCGCTCGGGGGGTCGGCATCGGGATTCAGGAACAGCAAGAGGGTCGCGAGGTATTCGGGGGCGAGATCGATCTCGCCCGACTCCATCGCCGGGATGCGGATCTCGCGCGAATCGACGCTGGTCCGGTCGACCTCGAACCCGGCCTCCTCCAACACGATCGTGAACATCTCGGCGACTATCTGACTCTCGGCGAAGCTATCGTCGCCTACGGTGATCTGTGGTCGCTCTTCACCGTTACCGGCGGTTTCATCGTCGTCTCCACCCGTCCCGCACGCGGCAGCTACAAGCAGCAGCGCGAGCAGGGGCGCCCCGAAGACGACTCTGCGGGATCTCCGCATGGGTTCCACCTCCCAGCATCGTGGGGCGCGGCGGCCCCTGGCCTGAACGGGGCACACCATAAACGGATGGGGGCGATACGCCCTCCTCGCCTGTCCCGGGAGGCAGGCTCTACATGACCGATCCTGCCGGACGGGGCACCTGCCCAACTTCCTGAAAGGCCTCCTTGCGCCCTGTGGGGGCGAGCCCCGCCCTCTTGCGGGCGATCCTTTCGAGGACGCCCAGCGCGAGATCCACGACGATGGCGAGCCCCGCAACGAGGACTGCTCCACCGAAGATCTGCGCGTTGTCTCGGACAGCGAAGCCGTCGATGATGAACCGGCCGAGTCCGCCCCCTGCGACCAGAGCCGCAAGGGTCGCGGTGGCCACGACCTGAACGGCGGACGTGCGCACGCCCCCGATTATGAGCGGCAGACCGAGCGGGAGCTCGGTCCGGCTCAGTATCTCTCGCTCGCTCATCCCCATCCCGCGCGCCGCCTCGACCATGTCCGCGTCGACACCTTTGATCGCGATGTGGGCATTCGTCAGCATCGGAGGGATCGCCAGGAACCAAAGCGCGATGAACGCCGGCCAGAAACCGAGCCCAAGTCCGAGCTCGATCGTCACCGGCAGGGCGAGGGCGAGGATCCCGAAGGAGGGGACCGCCCGGCCCAGGTTCGCCACGCTGATGGTGACGAACTCGAACCGGCGCGCGTGTCCGATATAGACGCCGAGGGGGAGCGCGATCAGCGCCGCGGCGGCGAGCGAGAAGGCCGACAGCTCGAGGTGCTCGAGCAGACGGGCCGGGATCCCGAACTCGCCCGACCATCTGACCGGGTCGAAGAACCACTCGAGCGCGTCTCCGAGCACGCCCATCAGCCGGCCCCCGACATTCGCCGGCTCCAGGGAGTGACGACCTTCTCGACCGCGTAGAGCAACCGATCCATCACGACGGCGAAAGCGACCGACAACGTCACCCCCACGATGATCGCGGTGTTGAAGAAACGACGGAGGCCGTCCAGGATGAAGCGTCCGAGCCCGCCCTGATCGATAAGCGCAGTGACGGTGACCAGCCCGATCGTCGTGACGGTCGCGATCCGCACTCCGGCGAGGATCACGGGCACGGCCAGCGGCAGCTCGACGCGTACCAATAGCTGCCAATCCGAGTACCCCATCCCGCGCGCCGCCTCCTTCGCGTCCTCCGGCACCCCGTCGAGGCCCCCCACGATGTTGCGAATCAGAATCAAGAGCGTGTACGAAACGAGACCGATCTCGGCGGTCGTGACCGACAGACCGGTAAACGGAACCAGGAACGCAAACAGCGCGAGGCTGGGAATCGTGTAGAGGATTCCCGCGACCGAAGTTACCGGCGCGTAGGCGCGGCGGTAACGGTAGGCGATAATCCCCAGCGGCAGCGAGATGGCAAAGCCGATTCCGACCGCGATGAACGTCAGCACTGCGTGCTCCCACAGCCTCGCCACGATGTCGTCGGCGTGGCTCGCGACCCAGTCCCACCGGACCAGGTCGCTCACCCGACGATCTCCCGGGAGATCCGTTCCAAGGTCAGAATGCCCGCGTACTTCTCATCTTCGGAAGCGACCACCGCGACGTTCGTGCGCGATGACACAATCGAGTCCAGTGCCTGCCTCAGGCTGCTCGCCGACGTCACGTAGGCGCTGAACTTGCGGGCTCTCGTCTCTCCGACCGTCTGGACGTTCTTCAGACTTGCTGCGTGGACCCACCCCCTGATCGATCCGTCCTCGACCACCGCGGCCCACCCGAACCCGGTCTCCGACATGATCCTCAACGCGTCCTCGACGGCGTCGGAAGGAGCCACCACCGGGCCTCGCTCGACGTCGATGTCGCCGACAGCCATGAGCGCGAGGCGCTTCAGTCCCCTCTCCGCGCCCACGAAACGCTCCACGAACTCGTTCGCGGGCTCCCTGAGGATCTCCTCGGGGGTCGCGTACTGCTCGATCACCCCGCCGATGTTCATGATCGCGATGCGGTCGGCCATTTTGATCGCCTCGTCGACGTCGTGGGTAACGAACACCGTCGTCTTCTTCAGCTTCTCCTGTAGCTCGAGAAACTGATCCTGTAGTCGCTCGCGGATGATGGGATCGACCGCGCCGAAGGGTTCGTCCATGAGCATCACCGGCGGGTCCGCGGCGAGAGCCCGCGCCACCCCGACCCGCTGCCGCTGCCCGCCCGACAGCTCCCGCGGGTAGCGCTTCAGCATCTCCGGGGAAAGGTCGAGCATTGAGATCAGCTCGTCCGTGCGCTCCTTCGTTCTCTCCTTGCCCCACCCCAGCAGCTTCGGCACAGTGGCGATGTTCTCCGAGACCGTGCGGTGCGGCAGGAGGCCGATGCTCTGGATGACGTAGCCGATGCCGCGCCGGAGTTGCACCGGATCCTGCTCGAGCACGTTGGCTCCGTCCACAGTGATGCTGCCCGAAGTGGGCTCGATGAGCCGGTTGATCATCTTCATGGTGGTCGTCTTGCCGCATCCCGACGGGCCCACGAGCACCACCGTCTCGCCGGTTTCGATCTCGAGGGACAGCTCGGTTACGGCCGGCGCGGCTCCGTTTCCGTAACTCTTGGTGACGCGATCCAGCGAGATCATGCTGCCGGGCATTTGGTCATCCTAGTTAACTGTGGGAGCAACGTAGCCCTCATCGCGGCGTGTCTATAGTGACAACCATGCTACGAAGATCACGATTCCTGTCGTGGCTCGCGCTGGCAGGCCTCGCGGTGTGGCTCGGCCGGCTGATCGCGCACTCCAAGGTTCCCTCTCCCGAGGGGCTCTGGCGGGAGCTGACGCCGGAGGAACTCGAGTGAACGCACTCGTGCTCGGTGCAACCGGCGCCATGGGCCGCCGCGTGGCGGCCGAGTTGGCGCGCTCCGACGAGGTGACCTCGTTGACGGTAGCGGGCCGGGAGCAGGCCAGGGCCGAGAGTGTCGCCGCGCTCCTCGGCGGGGCCCAGCGTAACGTCCGCGCCATCACTCTCAACTTGGACGACGCCGACAGCCTGGTGAGCATGCTCCGAGAGAACGACGTGGCGGTCTCGTGTTGCGGCCCCACCTATCTTTTCGAGGCCAGTCTGGTCGCCGCGGCGGTCGCCGCCAAGGTCCCCTACGTGTCGCTGTTCGACGACCACATGGTTCTCGATCAGGTGATGGCACACGGTGCAGCAGCGGAGCGGGCCGAGGTCACGATCGTGACCGGTTGCGGCCTGAGCCCAGGGATCACGAATCTTATGGCCGTTCTCGCCGCGCGCGAGCTCAAGGAGGTGGCGGAGATAGAAGTCGCGGTCGCCGCGTCCTCCGCCGACTCCGAGGGACCGGCCGCGGCCCTCCATCTCCTGGCCCTCATGACCTCGGACGCTCCCTTCGTGTCCGACCACCAGGCCTCGGTGGCGAAGGCGGGCACCGCCCCCAGGCCCATCTTCTTTCCGGAGCCGGTGGGGTGGGCGGAAACCTTCCGCGTCGGTCATCCCGAGGTCGTGACTCTCGCAAACCGCTTCCCGGGACTTCGTTCGCTCTCTTTCAGGCTGGGACTAACCGAGAAGGTCGCCATGGACGTCCTGCGTGCGTCGGTCGCAACCGGCCTGTTGAAATCCGAGCGATCACGGCAGAAGTTTTCAGCCCTGACCGGCCCGGTGAGGCCGATCCTCGAGAGGATCCCGCCGCGCGGCGCGGCGTGGACCTCGGCACGTGTCGACGTCCGTGGAAGAAGCGAGGGTAAGGCAGCGGGCATCACCCTAGGGGTGACCGATCATCTATCCAATCTCGCATGCATCCCTCTCGCGGTCGCCGCCGTCGAGCTCGGAAGCAAGCGCACGGTTCGCCACGGTGTCAATCCGCCCGATGAGGTCTTCGAGCCCGCTGCCTTCTTCAAAAAGATCGGCGAGCGCGGGCTGAGGATCGCCCGGCTCCAGCCATACCCGGTCTGACCCTAGAGATCTCGTTCGACGAAGGTGAGCTCGAGGCCACCGACGAGATCGGATGCGATGTTGTAGATGAACGCAAGGAAGACGTTGATCAGCGACGCGAGCACCCCGAACGACACACCGATTAAGAGAGCCCATTTCTCAACCGTTCCGAGGGTTATCTCGAACTCGCCCTCGCCGAGGGCGAATCCCTCACGGAAGTTCTCGATCGCGTCGAAGAGACCGGCCGCGCCCAACATGGAGTAAAGAATGGCGACCAAGATGAGCCAGATCACGATGAAGATCGCGTAGAAGAACAGCGAGAGCTTCAGCACGCTCCAGGGATCAACCTTGCGAACGGTTCGGCGCACGCGGCGCAGTGCGGGTCGTCCCCGGCGCATCGGCCGGCGTTCCGGTTGGGTCGGCCGATCACCTCTCGGGATCACGTCCGAACGTTCGGGGGGTGGGCTTGGAACGGGAGCGCCGAGCGGCGCGGTGAGCTCTGTCCACAGGGGCTCGGCGCCCGAGTCTGGTGGCAGGTGACCCCCGGAGGCGGGGCCGGCCCCCGGCTCCGCCCGCCAGTTCTCGGGTCTCTCTTTCTCGGTCACTGCCTCTCCCTTGGGCGCCGGAAAAATCGCTACGACAGCAGCTTTGCCTGTCCGTCTTCGGGCTCTCCGACCACGAGTGCGAGGGCGGACACGCGCGCCCCTTCGGCCAGGTTCATGACCCTAACGCCGGTGGCCGGGCGCCCCTGCCGGGAGATGGTGTTCGCCGCGAGGCGGATCACGACGCCGTCGTCGGAGATCAGGAACGCCTCGTCCTCGCCGTGAACGACGCACGCGCCCACGATCTGCCCGCGCGGCTTGGTGAGCTTCGCTGCAATAACGCCCTTGCCGGCGCGCCCCTTGCGTGGGAAGTGACCGAGCTTGGTGCGTTTGCCATAGCCAAACTCCGTGACAATGAGCAGGTCGGCATCGTTGTCGCTGATGACATCGCACGAGACGACCTCGTCGTCGGGCGCAAGCTTGATGCCGATCACGCCGGTGGCCGTGCGCCCCATCGGCCGGACCGCGTCCTCCTTGAAACGAATCGCCTTGCCCTTCTTGGTGATGATCAGGATGTCGTCGTTGCCCGAGGTCGGGCGGACGCGGACGACTTCGTCACCCTCCTTGAGATTGAGAGCGATGATCCCCTCGCGTCGCGACGAGTCGTACTCGCGAAACAGCGTCTTCTTCACCATGCCGCGCTTGGTCGCGGTCAAGAGGTAGCGATAGGTCTCGTAGTCCCGCGTGTCGATCACGGCGGCAACTGAATCCTCAGGACGCATCGGTACGACGTTGACCACGGCGGTCCCGCGCGCAGTCCGGTCACGTTTGGGGATCTCGTGGGCTTTGAGGCGATAGACGCGTCCGGTGTTGGAGAACAGCAGCAGGTAAGAATGGGCCGTCGAGGTGAGCAGATGCTCGACGATGTCACCCTCTTTCAGCTTGGCCCCCTTGACCCCACGTCCGCCGCGTCCCTGTCGCTTGTAAGTGTCGAGCGGCACAGACTTGACGTAACGGTCGCGCGACACGGAGACGACCAGATCCTCGTCCGCGATGAGGTCCTCGATGTCGAACTCACCTTCGTCCGGCACGATGCGCGAGCGCCGCTCGTCCGAGAACTTCTCGTTGATAGCGCGCAGCTCGTCGGCGATGATCCGGCGAACCTTGGCGGGGTCCTTGAGGATGGATTTCAGTTCCTTGATCGCCTTCTGCAGCTCTGTGTGCTCGTCCCGGATCTTGTCTTGCTCGAGGGCGGTCAGGCGGCGGAGCTGCATATCGAGGATGTGTTGCGCTTGCTCGAGCGACAACCCGAAGCGGGCTATCAGGCCGCTACGGGCCTCTTCGACGTCGGCCGCGGCGCGGATGAGCTCGATCACCGCGTCGATGTGGTCGAGGGCGATTATGAGCCCTTCGAGTATGTGCGAGCGCTCCTCGGCCTTGCGCAACCGGTACTGCGTGCGCCGGGTTATGACCTCGACCTGATGGGTGATGTAGGCCTCGATGATCTCGCCGAGGTTCAGAGTGCGCGGAATTCCGTCGACCAACGCCACCATGTTCACAGCGAAGTTGTCCTGCAGCTGGGTCCGCTTGTACAGGGTGTTGAGCACGACCTGAGGGATGGCGTTCTTCTTGAGGTCGATGACGACCCGCATCCCCGCCCGTGACGACTCGTCACGCAGGTCGGCGATCCCCTCGAGTCTCTTGGTCTTGGCATTCACGAGTTCGGCGATCTTCTCCTGTAGACGCGCCTTGTTGACCTGGTAAGGAAGCTCGGTGACGACGATCCGCGGGTTGCCCTTGGGTCCCTCCTCGACTTCGCACACCGCGCGCATCTTGATCGAGCCGCGCCCGGTGGTGTAGGCATCCACGATGCCCTGCCGGCCGATGATGAGCCCACCGGTCGGGAAGTCGGGCCCCTTGACGTGCTCCATCGCGGTCTGCAGCATCTTGTCGGCCGAGGAGCCCTTCTCGGGATGCTCGAGGATGTCCACGACCGCGTCGGCGACTTCGCCGAGGTTGTGAGGAGGGATGTTGGTCGCCATGCCGACAGCGATTCCCGTCTGCCCATTGACCAACAGGTTGGGGAAGCGCGCCGGTAGAACCGCGGGCTCGACCTCGTAGCCGTCGTAGTTGTCGTGGAAGTCGACGGTCTCTTCGTCGATATCGCGCAACAACTCCATCGCCGGCTGCGACAGACGACACTCGGTATAGCGCTGCGCCGCCGGAGCGTCGCCGTCGACCGACCCGAAGTTACCCTGCCCGTCGATCAGCAGATACCGCGTCGAGAAGTCCTGGGCGAGGCGCGCGAGCGCGTCGTAGATAGCTTGATCGCCGTGGGGGTGATACTTCTTCATGACATCCCCGACGAGAGCGGCGCACTTGCGATGCTGGCGTTCGGGACGCAGACCCGACTCGAGCCCGGCGTAGAGAATGCGGCGGTGCACCGGCTTGAGCCCGTCGCGCACGTCCGGAAGCGCGCGGCTGACGATGACCGACATGGCGTACTCGAGGAAGGAGTACTGGACCTCCTCCTCGATGGTTACTTCCATGCCGCCGTTACCGTCGTCGGGGGGCAGCTTGTTCTGGAACGGTCCCTTGGCCATAGATTCCTAATCCGTTAGATATCGAGGAAGCGGATGTCCTTGGCGTTTCGCTGGATGAAAACCTTGCGCACTTCGACGTCCTCGCCCATGAGCGTCGAGAACAGCTCCTCTGCGAGGGCCGCGTCCTCCATCGTCACCCGCATGAGGGTGCGAGTCTCGGGATCGAGGGTCGTCTGCCACAGCTCGGAGGGGTTCATCTCGCCCAGACCCTTGAACCGGCTCGCCTCTATCTTGGCGCCGTTCTGCTCGACCCTGAACTGCTCGAGAGCGGCGTCTGTCATGAAGTAGTGGACCTTGCCCTTGAACTTCACCCGATAGAGGGGAGGTTTAGCGACATACACGTAGCCGGCTTCGATGAGCTCGGGCATGTAGCGGAAGAAGAGGGTGAGCAGTAGAGCCTTGATATGCGCACCGTCGACGTCCGCATCGGCCATCGACACGATCTTGTGATAACGGGCCTTGGAGATATCGAAGTCCTCGCCGATGCCGGTGCCGATCGCGGTGATGATCGCCTGGACCTCTCTGTTCTCGAGGATCTTGGCCAGGCGAGCGCGTTCGACATTGAGGATCTTTCCTCGCAACGGAAGAATCGCCTGGAAGGCGCGCTCGCGAGCCTGCTTGGCACTGCCGCCGGCGGAGTCACCCTCGACGATGAACAACTCGGTCCGGTCGGGTTCGGTGATCTGGCAGTCGGCGAGCTTGCCCGGTAGCGTCGACGACTCGAGCAGCGACTTGCGCCGGACGAGATCTCGTACCTTCCTCGCCTCGAGGCGGGCGCGCTGCGCGGACACGATCTTGTTGCTTATGGCCCTGGCATCGGATGGGTGCTCCTCCATGAAGTCGGAGAAGTACTGATTCATCGAGGTCTCGACGAACGAGCGGATCTCGGTGTTGCCCAGCTTAGTCTTCGTCTGACCTTCGAACTGCGGCTGCCGGAGTTTCACCGAAACGATACCGGTGAGTCCCTCGCGGCAATCCTCGCCGACGAGAGAATCGTCCTTCTCCCTGAGGATGTTCTTGTCGCGCGCGTACTTAGTGATCACGCGGGTCAGCGCGCGGCGGAAGCCCTCTTCGTGCATCCCGCCCTCGTGCGTGTTGATGTTGTTAGCGAAGGTGAACACAGATTCGTTGTAGGTGTTGGTCCACTGCATCGCGATCTCGAGCTCGTGATCTTCGCCCTTGGATTCGAAATACACGACTCGGTTGTGCACCGGGTCACGGGATCCGTTTAGATGCTTGACGAAGTCGACGATCCCGCCCGTGTATCTGAACTCCTCTTTCTGCTCGGGCTCGACGCGCTGGTCGAGCAGCCGGATCTCGAGCCCGCGATTCAAGAACGCCATCTCGCGCAGACGCTGGGCGAGCGCGTCGAACTTGAAGTCGCGGTCCTCCGTGAATATCTGAGGATCCGGCCAGAACGTGATGGTCGTTCCGGTGCGCTTGGCGGGCTTGACCGCCTTGAGCTTCGCGAGCGGGCTGCCCCGCTCGTATTCCTGACGCCACAGCTTGCCGTCCCGCACGACCTCGACCTCGAGGCGTTCGGACAGAGCGTTGACGACGCTCACACCGACCCCGTGAAGACCGCCGGAGACCTGGTACCCCTTGCCCCCGAACTTGCCCCCCGCGTGCAGGGTGGTCAGCACGACCTCGACCGCCGGCTTTCGCTCCCCCTTGACGACATCGACCGGAATACCGCGGCCGTTATCGGATACCCGGCATCCACCATCGGCGAGCAATTCGACGACGATGCGGTCGCAATGTCCGGCCATCGCCTCGTCGACTGCGTTGTCGACGACTTCGTACACGAGGTGATGAAGGCCCCGCGGACCGGTCGTTCCGATGTACATACCGGGCCGTTGCCGGACCGGCTGAAGGCCCTTTAGGACCGTGATGTCTTGCGCGGTATAACTGGCTTTGGCCGCGGTTTTCGCCGCGCTCTTCGGTGGGCTCATGTGCGCTTCCTAGATCGAACTTGGTGGTCGGTCGGAGGTCCATCCCGCGGCTTCCGCAGCACCGGCCGCCGATCGTTTTGAGGCGCGCGTCGGGAGCGCGTTGCGGGGTGGATTCACGTGCTCAATCATACCATCTACCAGGTACTTTCCTTGATTCTCAGGGTCCCGCCGGACCCCGCGACGGCGCCCCCATGCGGCCCGAGCGCGCGCCAGGGCGCGGGCCGGATCGGAGGATGGATCCCGGGCCGCTACGGGCTCTCGATCACCGGCGCCCGCACGAGTCGATGGCGCCGCGGCCGCGCGCGCGACCGGTCCCGGCGCAGTCCAGATCCGCACCTCGGACACGACCGGTGCTCCCAGCATGGCGTTGGCTCGGCGAGCGATCTCCGCGCCCATGTAGCCGAGCTCCGTCGCCCACGCCGGCGAGTCGGTGCGAATCCGTAGCACTCCGTTGCGCAACGACGTTGGCTCGGCGTGCTCTGCGATCGCGGACCCCGCGATCTCGGTCCAGCTTCTCCACAGACGACCGGCCTCGAGAGATCCGCCGAGGCCCAGCCGCTTGCTCACCGCGCGCAGGCACTCGCGAAGGAGCTGGGGCTGACGACCATCGTTATCCAACCTCGGTCACCTCGCCGGAAATGACCTCGAAGGTCCTCTCGGCCCTAGCCGAGCCGATTGCATCCGGCTCCGCAGACGTCAGCACCACTTGGCTCTCGGCTCGAACCGAGTCTGAGAGCCACTCCCGTCGGCGGGGATCGAGCTCGGAGAAGACGTCGTCGAGCAGCAGGATCGGCGATTCCCCCAGCGCATCGGCGAGCAGGTCGTGCTCGCCGAGCTTGAGGGCCAGCGCCGCGGTTCGTTGATCGCCCTGAGATGCGAACGCGCGCGCGTCCAAGAGACCCGAAACACCCAGCGACACCGCGACATCGTCACGCTGAGGACCGACCAGGGACACCCCTCGTTCGAGCTCCTGCCGGCGAACCTCGCCGAGCCGCGTCGCTAGGGCGTCGCGGAGCGCACCCTCGTCGACCGAACCCGGGTCCTCGAGAGCGGCCCGACAAGCGTCCTCGTCCAGCCATCGACTCGAGTAGGCGAGCTCGATCGTCCCTTCGCCGGCGATCGCCTCGTAGCGTTTGCGCGCATACGGCCGGAGACGGCCGAGTGCTTCGAGGCGCGCCGCGGCGAGCGCCGCTCCCGTCCGGGACATCGCGGCCTCCCATACGTCGAGCGTTGCCGCCGTCTCGGTCGATTCCGGCCCCCGCGGAGCGCTTTTGAGCAGAGCGTTTCGTTGTCTGAGAACTCGCTCCCACTCCTGCCTGGTCGACAGGCGCGCCGGGCGTAGCTTCACCACGAGGTCGTCGAGGAACCTCCGGCGGCCCCCGGGCGAACCCTTCACGATTCTCAGCTCGTCCGGCCCGAAGAACACGCATGTCACGATCTCGGCGAGAGCGCGCGTCCCTCGAACGGGAGTTTTGTTGACGAGCGCATGGGCGCCCCTTCCTGGCCGGAGCTCGACGTCCAGCGTTATGCTCCGATGCCCCCGCGTCACGGTCCCTCGGACAACAGACCGATCGGCTCCCTCCCGCACCAACGTTGCATCCGGCCCCCGAGGGGAGCCCAGGCCCCCGAGGCAGTAGATGCCCTCGAGCAGGTTCGTCTTGCCCTGGGCGTTTCGGCCCACGACGAGATTCATCCCCTCTGCCAGAGTCAGCTCAGCGCGCCGATAGTTCCGAAAGTCCTCGAGCAGGAGCCGGTCGACGCGCATCGTTTCACCCCTCTACGTGAGCCGCACCGGCATAAGGAGGTAGGTGAAGCTCTCGTCGGCTTCGCCCCTCAAGATCGCGGGCTTGAGGCCGTCGGCCGCGGCGAGGGCCAGCCGCTCGCCCTCGATGGCCGACGCCCCTTCGGAAAGGAACGCCGGATTGAACGCGATAACAATCGGCTCACCGGCGTACTCGCCCTCGACAATGTCTTGGCCTTCGCCGACATCGGGCGTGTGTGCGGAGATCTCGACCTCGGTGCCCAAGGCGAGCTTCACCGGCATGTTGTTCTGCGCGAGCAGGCCCACGCGCTTGACCGCATCCAGGAGCGCCTCCCGGTCTACGGTCAAGAGATTGGGGTAGCCATCGGGAATGAGCTGGCGATAGTTCGGGAACTCGCCCTCGATGAAACGAGAGCCGATGACGGCTTCTCCAGCACCACCTGGGGAATCCTCGCCCGGAGCAATGAAAAAAACGATGAGGTTCTCCTTGACGATCGCGCGCGCGGCACCTCGAGAACCCTGGAGGGTGCGCGCAAGCTCCGAGAGAGCGCGCGCCGGCAAGACGACCTTCTTCGCCTCGGTCGGTCCCCCGGTCACGTCGAGGTTTCGAACCGCAAGCCGATAGGAATCCGTTGCAGCGAGTGTGAGCGAGCCTGCCTCGAGCTCCCACAACACCCCGGTGAGGATCTGCCGGCTCTCGTCGGTCGATGCCCCCCGGATCACCTGCGCCAGCGCGGTGGCGAGCGTGTCGGTCCCCAGTTCGATACTGAGCCCCCCGTCCTCACGGTCATCGATGGCCAGCGCGGGATAGTCGTCGACCGCCAGCGACTTCACGCGGAATTGACCCCGCCCGGAAGAAATCTCGACCTCTCCCTCACCGAGCGCAAGCCCCACCTGACCGGGCCCGAGGCTTCGCACCATCTCGCCGAACAGGCGCCCGGGCACGATCGCTCGGCCCGGTTCATCTACGCCCGCGGCAAAGGTCGTCTCCATCGTGAGCTCCAGATCGGTCGCCGCCACCGCAACCTCGCCGGGTGAGGTGGCTTCGAGCCGGAGACCCGACAGCACCGGAAGGGTCGCCCGGTTCGAGATCGCTCGAGACGCAAACTGCACCGCCTCGAGAAGCTCATCTCGCTCGCAACGGAACTTCATCTTTCCTCCGATCCTTTGATCCTAGAGACAACGATAAAAGGGTGGTGTGACAGAAACGTGCGTTTTCCAGAGAAACGGGGTTTGCGATCTAAAAGTTTTTAGCTCGTAGTACTCGTAGGGGGTGTGGAACTCGGGGATAAGGCCCAAATGGGCAGGTGAGGGGCCTAAGTGGGTCTGGACGGCATGTGGGCAAGGATTAACCGGTCGCGCGGTCGCATCCGAACCGGGCGAGAACGCGAGGGATCGTCCCCGACGATCCCCGACCAGGAGAGGGTTATCCACGTGATCTCTGTCGGATTCGGGTCGTGAGCTCCTGGACCTGTTGATAGCAAATCTGGCGTTCTTGCATGAGTACGCGGATTTTGGACGTAGCGTGAAGGACGGTCGAGTGGTCACGTCCACCGAACCGCTCACCGATCTTGGGGAGGGAGAGGTCGGTGAGCTCGCGGCAGAGATACATGGCCATCTGGCGCGCGTTGACCAGAGGCCGCGACCGGTTGGCCGACCGGATTTCGTCGGGAGTGACGTCGAAGTACTCCGATGCGACTGCTATGACAAGATCGGCGTTGACTCGGGTTTCGTGCGCGTCGGGTAAGAGCGATTGAAGGACCTGTTGGGCGAGGTCGACGGTAATGCTCGAACGAGTAAGGCCGGCGTAGGCCGCGACCCTGATGAGGGCGCCCTCGAGCTCACGGATGTTCGTCTGTATCCGGCTTGCGATAAACGACAGCACCTCTTGAGGGACGACGGTGATGCGGTCGGTCTCGAGCTTCTTCTGCAGGATTGCGATGCGGGTCTCGAGATCGGGAGGCTGGATGTCCGTCATCAGGCCCCATTCGAACCGGGTGCGAAGCCGCTCCTCGAGTGTGGGGATCTTCTTGGGAGGCCGATCCGAGCTGATGATGATCTGGCTCTTGGGGTGCAGAGCGTTGAAGGTGTGGAAGAACTCTTCCTGGGTGCGCTCTTTTCCTTCGAGGAACTGGATGTCGTCCACGAGCAGAACCTCTGCGGCGCGATAACGGCTGTGGAACTCGGGGATGGTTCTGCGCTGCAGGGCGAAGATGAATTCGTTCATGAATTGCTCGCTGGAGACGTACCGGGTGACGAGGGTGGGGTGGTACTGGCGCACGTAGCGACCGATGGCGTGGAGGAGGTGCGTCTTGCCCAACCCGGCCCCGCCGTAGATGAAGAGCGGGTTGTAAGCCTGTGCCGGCGCCTCGGCTACGGCAAGGGCGGCGGCGTGCGCGAACCGGTTTGACGAGCCGATGACGAAGGACTCGAAGGTGTACTTGGGATGAAAGAAATTGGGGTCGGCGGCGAAGTTACGGTCTGGATCCAGATCGGTGTCGGAGGCCAGAGCCTCTTCTGGATCGACGACGTCCTCGGTCGGCTCTCCGCGTGAGACGACGACGATATCGAGATCGTCGTGTGCGACCTCGGAGACGGTCTTGCGGAGAAGGTCCGTGTAGCGAGTTTCGATCCATTCCTTGGAAAACTGATTGGGCACCCGCAACACGAAGGCGCGGCCTTCGACCGCGGCCTCGGCACGTCCGAACCATGCCGAGAAGTTGCCCTCGGATAGTTCCTCGCGCAGGGATTGGGCGGCCCGATCCCAGATGCTTTGCTCGACCCCCTGATCTAGGGCCGGAGAATCCCCGACGGGCGAGGACGATGTCTCGGCGGGCCGGCCATGGCCGGCATGAGTAGCGTTTTGCACCTGCCCCCCTTTAAAAATCGCTCAGCTCCGCTCATCCGCCGGCCGCCCGGGAGGGGGACCCGCAGATGCTTTATCCACAGCCCCGGGGGTGTCGCCGCGGAAAGCCCGACCACCTGGGTGGGTGATAGAGCGGGGAAGCAGGTGGAGAGCGGAGTGAGCCGCCGGCGCGCCGTCAACAGGGCTATCCACAGATGTGGAGAACCAATACGGCAACGGCGCGCGAGCAATGCTCAGCCGGTAAAACCGGGGGGAAGTGCCGCGTCTCTCGCCAGTCCACAGCTCGAGACCCAAGACCGAGAGCAATCCTAAGGGGGGGGCGCGGGAGGTCGTCAAGAGAGAATCGGCTGTGTGGGAAAAGACTATTCGCGCTCTGTCTCCGGCCGTGGAAAACCGAGTCTCGGATATACTCGACCGACCCCGAAACCCCTGGCGTCCCCAAGTCTTTTTCGGCGCGTGGGACGCGAACGAGAAACGGAAGTGATCCGGTGACCAAGCGAACCTTTCAGCCGAACACTCGGCGCCGCAAGCGGAAGCACGGCTTTCGCGGCCGCATGAAGACCAGAGCGGGTCGAGCAATCCTGAAAGCAAGGCGAGCAAAGGGCCGGAGCCGTCTGTCGGCCTGAGCCGCGTCGCGTCCGAATTGTCTATGAGATCTGAGCGAGCGATCAGAAGCGCCCACGAGTTCCGGCGCCTGTACGCCGAGGGAAGGCGGACGAGACGGGGGTGTGTCACCGTGTTCGTGGCGCCCTCCACCCGGCCGGACGCGTCCCCTCGGCTGGGGCTCGCAGTCCACACCGAGCCCCGGCGGGCGGTGCTCCGAAACCGTGCGAGGCGGCGTCTGCGGGCCGCCTTCGCTCGGTGCCCCGAGGCGATCGGGTTCGACATCGTGGTACGAGCCGATCAGCGGGCCGCCCGGATACCGTTCGAGGATCTCGTACGAGATCTCTGTGACGCGGTCGCCGAGGGGGCCGGACGATGAGTCCGCTCGGGCACATCCTCACTCTGTTCATCCGCCTCTACCGGGGGGCGATCTCCCCGCTGTTAGGGCGCCATTGCCGGTACGAGCCGACGTGCTCCGCCTATGCCCTCGAGGCGATCAGGGCTTACGGGGCGCTCCGGGGAGGCGGGCTCGCGCTCCGTCGCGTCGCTCGCTGTCACCCATGGGCCGCGGGCGGGTTTGACCCGGTGCCATCGAGGAGGGATCCGTAGTGCCTTTCTTCGAGGTCTTCGCGTCCGGTCTCGCCGCGTTCTACTCGATCATCCCGAGCTACGGGCTCGCCATCATCCTGTTGACGGTGGCCGTCCGGCTGGTGCTCCTGCCCCTGTCGATCAAGCAGACGAGATCGATGCGGGAGATGCAGCGCATCCAGCCCGAGGTCAAGAAGCTCCAGCAGAAGCACAAGGGCGACCGCCAGAAGCTCAACGAGGAGATGATGAAGCTCTACAAGGAGCACGGGGTCAACCCGTTCGGCGGCTGCCTCCCCCTCCTTCTGCAGCTCCCGGTGTTCATCGCCCTCTACCGGGTCCTTCTCACCCCCCTGCGGTACATGGGTCACGCGGGCCAGTTCGACGCCGAGAACCTCGACTGGTTCGCGGCCGACTGGGTGCAATCGTCGGGTTTGGCGAATGATCTCATCGCCATGCCCGACGTGGTCAACAGCTTCCTCGGGATCCGGCTCGACTGCTCGGCGGGAGCAGCCGGGGGGTGGCAGGACTTGGCCGGGGTGACCGGCTGCGGCGACTCGCTTCTGACCGCGCTCCCCTATCTCGGTCTGATCGCGTTCATGGGCTTTACCACTTATTACCAGCAGAAGCAGCTGCAGGCGTCCCGGACGGGGCCGTCGGATGCCCAGGCGCAGCAGATGCAGATGATGGGCAGGATCATGCCGATCCTCTTGATGGTGTTCGGCTTCGGTTTTCCCGCCGGGCTCCTGTTGTACTGGGTCACCACGAACATGTGGACCATCGGGCAGCAGTACTTCCAGACCCGCGTTGTCGCGGAGACCGCGGGCCCGGACGCGGGAGGCGACAAGGCGGCCAAGAAGCTCGATGGAAAGCCGCACGCGGGCAAACCGGCGCAGAAGAAGGGCGACAAACCCGACGGGGGGCGAGGCGCGGAGCCGCAACCGGCGGCGGCGAGCCCCAAGTCCGGCGGCCAGCGCAGCGGCCGGTCTCGGAGAAAGCGACGGAAACGATGACCGAATCGGACGAGCAGCAGAGCGAAGACCGGGTCGAGGGGGACGAACCGGAGCGAGACGAATCCGATGAGGAGCTCGGCGACTCCGACGATTTCGACGACGAAGAGATCGAGCCACCCTCCCCCGAGGAGGTCGCCGAGACCGCGGTCGAGTTCGTCACGGGGCTCATCGAGGCGATGGGAATTGCCGGCGAGGTGTCCTCGGCGGTGCGCGAGGACCGTGTCCACATCGACATCTCCGGTGAGGATCTCGGGCCGCTCATCGGACGGCGTGGTCAGGCCCTGGATGCGTTGCAAGAGGTCACTCGGACCGCGGTTCAGCGGCGCCTGCGCTCCCGCGTACGGCTGCTGGTCGACGTCGAGGGGTACCGGGCCCGCCGGCGCGAGTCGCTCATCGAGTACGCCCAGTCCATGGCCCGCCGAGCGATCGAGCGGGGGACCGAGATCGAGCTCGAGCCGATGAACAGCTTCGAGCGAAAAGTGGTCCATGACGCGATCGCCGAGATCGAAGGCGCGACGAGCTTCTCGGAGGGCGAGGAGCCAAACCGCAAGGTCATCGTCCGCGGGGAATGATCATCGCTTGGATAGTGTGGAAGATAATGGGAATGCAAGGGCACCGCAGGCCTTTGGAAGCCTAGGTGTGCGCATCTGAACTCGGCCCTTAAGCAGCGGGGTACATGGACAGACGATAGTTGTTGGCCGTGTACCACAGAAGGAGAAATGCGAAAGGGCAGGTCACGGCCCCCAACGCCGAGAAACATCCCCTAGGAAGGCGGCCCCCTCCAAGTGTCTGAGAGCGAGCCCGCTGCTTTGCTGCGACGCTACGCGGCCCTCGTGCGCCACTGGGCGCCCCGGCTCGATCTCGTCTCGCCCGGCGATCTCGAGCGCTTCGAGGAACGGCACATCGAGGACTCGCTCCGCCTCCTGCCACTGGTCCAGGCCCGGCCGCCGGGCCCCGCCGTGGACGTCGGGTCCGGGGCCGGCCTCCCGGGTATCCCGCTGGCGATCGCCGATCCCAGCCGGAACTGGCGGCTGCTCGAGCCGAGGGCGAGGCGGGCGGCGTTTCTCGAAGAGGTCGTCCGGGAGCTCGGGCTCGACTGCGAGGTCCTCACCGCGACCGCCGAAGAGGCGGCGCGCGATCCCCGCCTCGCGGATGCCCACGTGTTCGCCGCCTCCCGGGCCCTCGCCCCTCCGACCACGGCCTTCGACCTTCTCTTGCCCCTCGTCGCCCCCGCCGGGATCGCGGTGATTTTCGTCGGTGAGGGAGCGAAGCTTCCGGCGAAAGCCGAGTTGTGGTCACCGGGCATCGCTAAGATGGCGAGGTCGCGCGACTGACCTATTGGGAGGAAATGTCAGGTGGGAGCGGGAACCTCCACTTCGTGGGAATTATTGGAACCAAGGGAAGCGGGACCCGGAACCGCGATCTGCGTCGCCAACCAGAAGGGCGGCGTCGCCAAGACCACCACCGCGGTCAACCTCGCTGCCGGCCTCGCCCTCCGGGGCCACCCGGTGCTGGTCGTCGACTGTGACCCCCAGGGCAACGCCAGCACGGGGCTCGGCGTCGAGCGCGCCTCGGTCGAGTCGTCCACCTACGACCTCCTGCTCGGCGACGCAACCCTCTCCGAGGTCGTTCGGCCCACCGGGATCGAGCATCTCTTCTGCGCGCCCGCGTCGCTCGATCTCGCCGGCGCGGAGGTGGAGCTCGTCGGCTCGCTCGAGCGCGAGCTGAAGCTGCGCGACGCGCTCGTGGGTGCGACCGACCGCTACGAACTCGTCTTCCTGGACTGTCCTCCATCTCTGGGGCTTTTGACCGTGAACGCGCTTGCGGCGGCGCGTGACCTGATCGTGCCGGTGCAGTGCGAGTACTACGCGCTCGAGGGACTGGGTCAGATGCTCGACACCGCGGACCGCGTGCGTCACGTCCTCAATCCGGCGTTGCGCGTAAGCGGCTTTCTGCTCACCATGTACGACGCGCGCACGAACCTCTCCGCGCAAGTCGCAGACGAGGTGCGGTCGCATTTCGGGGAGCTCGTATACAAGACGCTCATCCCGCGGAGCGTGCGGTTGTCCGAGGCGCCGTCTTTCGGTGAGCCGGTGCTGACGCTTGATCCCTCGTCGCGCGGAGCGGTCGCATACCGACTGCTCGCGGCCGAGATCGAGGAGCGCTACAGGCTCGAAGTCCGAGTCCCCCCGCCGCCACCTCCCCCCGAGCCGCCGCCGGAGGTCGAACCTGCGGCCGGGCGCGCGCCGATCGACGTCGCCGACGTTAACGGCGAAGCGGTCACGGTCGCGTCCTCGAACCCCGGGCCCGCCGGACGCGGCTACGGGACGGTGTCGCCGGAACCCGCGGGGCTCGACGACGCGTGGCCGCGCGGTCTTCCGTGGGGGAGTGACCGATGACGCGGCGGTCGGGCCTCGGCCGGGGACTCGACGCGCTGCTTCCCGCGCCGGGGCCGAGGACCCACGCGGCCTCCGGCAACCTGCGCGAGGTCGCGGTCGATGCTATCGAGCCCAACCCGAATCAGCCGCGGCAGACCTTCGACGACGACGCGCTCCGCGAGCTCGCCGACTCAGTCGTCGCGCTGGGAATCCTGCAGCCCCTTCTGGTGCGCGCGGTAGCCGGCGATCGCTACCAACTCGTCGCGGGGGAGCGTCGGTGGCGCGCCGCGCGGCAGGCCGGGCTCGATCGCGTGCCGGTGCTGGTCGTCGATACCGACGAGAAGGGAGCGCTCGAGCGCGCGCTCGTCGAGAACATTCATCGCAAGGATCTGAATCCCATCGAAGAGGCGATGGGATACAGGCAGCTCATCGACGAGGGCGGCATTACCCAAGAGGAGCTGGGGGAGAGGATCGGCCGCAACCGGGTGACGATCACCAACGCCCTTCGCTTGCTCGAGCTCCCGGTCGAGATCCAACAGATGCTGATGGAGGGGCGCTTCACCGCCGCCCACGGTCGCACGCTGCTCGGGCTTCAGGGGAGTGCGTTCCAGCCGCGTCTCGCCAAAAGGGTGGCCCAAGAGGGGTTGTCGGTGCGCGAGGCGGAAGAGCTCATGCGCAAATACCAGGTGTTGTCGTCCGCCAGCCGGGGGCCGGG